>JAIFNI010000155.1 GCA_020047785.1 Clostridia bacterium | reverse complement strand
ATCACCGATGCCTTGTCCCGGAAATACCGCTTGATTTCTCCGATGACGGTCGGGGTGGCAAAACTCACGAACTTGACATCCTCGTTCACATTGAAACGCTCCACGGCATTGATGAGCGCCACACAAGCAACCTGATAGATGTCATCCATCTCGACACCGCGGTTGATGAATTTTTTCGAGATGATATCCGCCAGATACAGGTACCGGGCGACAATCTCGTTCCGCAGCATGGGATCACGGCCTCCGGCATATCGCTCGAACAGCTCCCGTTCCGTTTCCTCACTCCGCTCCTGTATGGGGAACCTCCTAATCATCGGTACCTGTCTTTCCCGTCGTCTTTACAAGCCGGACGGCTGCCGTTTCATCCCCGGACAGGACGACTTCGTCCATGAGGGTGTCGAGAATGGCAAGGGCAAAGGCATCGGTTTCGGAGGCAAACAAGGTCTCACCGTTCAGCCCGTTTCCCCCGATCAGAACGGCAAGCGAATCGACGGCCGGCTCGAAGGTGATGGAAAGGGCAGCGGTTTCTTCTTCACTGAATGCAGCGATGGCTTTGTTCAGTACTTCCGATACACAAACCTTCAGGTCCTCGATGCAGTCCAGATCAAACCCGCATTGATTTGCGACACCGGAGGCCGTCAATCGCACGAGGCTGACATATTCGGCTTTTGGGGGAATGCTCAGAACGATCCGCGAATTCGTGCTCATTGTGCCTCCTCCAGGATGAATGCCTTGTCGAGGCCTGTAATGCGGAACAATTTCCGGATGCTGTCCTTCAGATTCTTGATGTATACATTGTGGTTGTTCTGTCTGACCCGCTTCAGAGCTCCCAGCAGAATGCCGAGGCCGGTGCTGTCGATGTAGGTGAGGTCCGTGCAATTCAGGACCACGTCGGAATCGCCCTCTCCAATCGCTTCATACAGGCGCTTCTTGAAGTCCGGCGCTGCGAACAGATCGATTTCCCCAGCCACCGAGATCTGTGACGAAAGCTTGTCCTCGTCCTTTTCCAAAGCCAGTTCGAACATAGGCACACCCCCGTTATCACTTCATCAGTTCTTTCATCACGATATCGCCCTTTTCAGGAAAACCCTGATTCAGGCCGAACACCGCTATCATATCCGTTCCAAACACCCCTGCTTCCTTCAGCAGGGCACTGCCCGTCACGTCGATGCCATATACATGCGCACCAGCATCCTCGCCTTCCGCCCTGGCATCTGGCAGGATGGCAACGTTCTGCTTCTGCTGCAGCTCCGGCGTGGTGCCGAATTCCGCGAGCCGATCATCCAACGGCAGGAAAGCCCCCTGCATCGCATATTGTTCAAACAGGGTCCGATCCACCAGCAGGACATCGTTTTCCCCGTATCCGATCTCCACAATCAGCTTCTGCGCGATGGCTGCCTGCATCTGCGCGTCCGTGGACTCTCCCAGGTATATGTTCTGCACCATCGGATGCAGCGTACCTGGAAGCAGTGATACGACGGCCTGTTCGAAAACTTCCACATCCTCGATGTAGATGTTGCCTGCGACCAGCAGCTTGAAGTCATCTTCCGGCCTGAACACCGTCGAGACGATGAACCAGATGACAAGTCCAAGCGCAGCCAGAGATACGGCAACCGGCCATTTGTAGTAATGCACCAGATTGTCCAGCTTGTTCTGTTCCATCTTCAGGAGCCTTGCCACCAGACCCGGATGCGCGTTGCGCTCGCGCAGACGCTTTTCGGCGACCGGATCCTTGTATGCAATGTCCGCAAGAATCCTGTAGGCTTCTTCTATCTCGTCTGCGGTCGGCATTCCTTCGAGCTGGCTTGACGCAGCCCCTTCCATTTGTGCCGCACGGCGTTTGCGCTGCAGTACATCGTACCTTCTGGCAATTTCATCCCTGGAAGCGCTGCCTGGAAGTCCGAACGCCTTCAGTGCCTGCTTTCTGTCCATGGTTCTCCTCATCCGACCGCCGGGCTTTGCCGGCAGGCGGTCTGTTCATTCACGCGGCTTCATGGTCGGAAACAACAGCACATCCCGGATGGAATAGGAATCCGTCAGCAGCATGATCAGCCGATCAATGCCGATGCCGAGACCGCCTGTGGGCGGAAGTCCGTGTTCCAGTGCCGTGACATAGTCGTCGTCCATCATGTTGGCTTCCTCATCCCCGGCCTCCCTCTTCTTCACCTGGGCAAGAAAGCGCTCCTTCTGGTCGAGGGGATCGTTGAGCTCCGAATAGGCGTTGCCGAATTCACGGGATGTGATGAAGAACTCAAAGCGCTCCACCAGCTCCGGCTTTCCGGGTTTCCGTTTTGTCAGGGGAGAAACTTCCACGGGATAATCGAGGATGAAAGTAGGCTGGATAAGGTTCTCTTCGACAAATTCCTCGAAGAACAGGTTCAGGATTTCTCCCTTGACGGGGTTTCCTTTCAGATGTACGCCCTTTTCACGGGCAACCGCCACGGCTGCGGCAGTATCCTGGATTTCATCGAAGTCGACGCCGGCGAACCGCTTCACGGCTTCCGTCATGGTCAACCGGTTCCAGGGAGGGGTAAGGTCTATCTCCGTCCCCTGGTAGCTGATTTTCATGGTGCCGAGCACTTCCTGCGCCACGGAAGAAATCATGGTTTCCGCGATTTCCATCATGCCATGGTAATCCGTATACGCCTGGTACAGTTCCATCATGGTGAATTCAGGGTTGTGCTTGATGGACATGCCTTCATTGCGGAACATGCGCCCGATTTCGTAGACGCGCTCCATGCCGCCGACAATGAGACGCTTCAGGAACAGCTCCGGTGCGATGCGCATGTACATGTCCAGATCCAGCGTGTTGTGGTGTGTGACAAACGGGCGGGCCGTGGCACCGCCGGCGATGGTGTTCAGGATGGGGGTGTCCACCTCCAGAAAGTCCCTCGCATCGAGAAATCTGCGGATGGCTGCAATGATGCGGCTGCGGACGATGAAGGTGCGGCGCACCTCCGGATTCACGATCAGGTCCAGATACCGCTGCCGGTACCGGGTATCCTGGTCCTTCAGACCATGGAATTTTTCCGGCAGCGGACGAAGCGATTTCGAGAGCAGCGTGACAGAATCCGTCTTCACGGAAATCTCCCCCATGCGGGTCTTGAACACTTCGCCCGTGATGCCGATCAGGTCGCCGAGGTCCAGTTTCTTGAAAGCTTCGTACGCTTCTTCTCCCAGTTCGTTGATCCGGACATAAAGCTGGATGCGTCCATCTCGATCCTGCAGATCGCAGAAGGAGGACTTGCCCATGCCGCGTTTGCTCATCATGCGTCCGGCCAGACAGACGCGTTTGCCTTCATAGGCCGCATAATCGCCCGTGATGGCGGATACAGCCGTATCGTTGTCGAAACGCACAATCTGGAAGGGATCCTTTCCTGATTCCTGCAGTTCCGCAAGTTTTGCGCGCCGGATGCGCAGGATTTCATTGAGATCCTGCTCGGTTTCCGGTTCCGTCATGACCGGATTTTCCTGGTTGTCCTTCATTCTGTGCCTCCCGGGCAATTTTCCGCAGTACATGCGATGCCGTTCTTTGGAATATGCTAAAAAAAACAGTTTACATGTTCATGCAAACTGTTGATGGCCTTTGTCATTCATTATACAGGATGCAATGTGTCCGAATCAAGTTGTCTGGCAGGTTTCCGATGAATTCCGCCGCACGGGAAGAGGTTTTCGGCGCTTCAGGTGCCGGATTGGAATTCCTGCGACATCACGCATGCCAAAGCACCAGCGAGGTTCATTTGTGGATCTCAAGAATCTTATACTTGATCTTGCCGCCCGGAACCTCAATCTCCACGGTTTCCCCGGTCTTGTGGCCCAGCAGGGTGGAGCCGACGGGGGATTCGTTGGATATCTTGAATGCCGCAGGATCCGCCTCGGTGGAACCCACAATGTGATATTCCATCTCTTCCTTCGATTTCGTCTCGCGGATGCGCACATGGGTACCGATGCTGACGACATGCGTATCCACATCGTCTTCGTCGATCACCGTCGCGTGTTTCAGTTTCGCTTCGAGTTCCATGATGCGGACTTCGCTTTGGGCCTGTTCATTCTTGGCATCGTCGTACTCGGAATTCTCCGAGATGTCGCCAAAAGAGAGGGCGGTCTTGATGCGCTCGGCAATTTCCTTGCGCTTGTCGCCCTTCAGATAGTCAAGTTCCTCTTCAAGTCGCTTCAAACCCTCATAGGTCAGAAGAACCTCTTTCACATTCATGCCCGTGATCTCCTTCCACGCTGCGGGATAGACTGCCGGACGGCTGCCGAACCGTACATTCCCAAAATTCAATCCTGTTGCAAAAAGCCGCATTTGCGGCTTTCCCATCAAGCAAGCATTCATTTCCAGACGTCTTTGTATTCACATATTATAGTGGACCGCCCATTTGATGTCAAGCACGTGAAATGCAAGCCCAATGGACGTTTTTCGGATGGTTTTTCGGGTGGTGCCGGACGCTTATCTTTGCTGGTTCGAAATCAATCATGGCTGCAGCCGGCATCATCCGGCTGCAGCCATATTCGTTGATTTTCCGTTTTCCTTACGGCCTGGATGAAAATTACCTGTCAGATTTGGGTGCTGTAATTCGGTGCCTCTTTCGTTATGTAGATATCGTGCGGGTGACTTTCCTTCAGGGACGCATTGGTGATGCGGAGGAATTTCGCGTTTTCCTGGAGGGATTTGATGGTCGGTACACCGCAATAACCCATGGAGTGCTTCAAACCCTCCACCATCTGGAAGACGGTATCCGCCAGCGCGCCTTTGAATGCGACGCGGCCTTCCACGCCTTCCGGAACAAGTTTCTGCGCATTCTCCTGGAAATAACGGTCCTTGCTGCCCTGTGCCATGGCGCTGAGTGATCCCATGCCGCGGTATACCTTGAAACGGCGGCCCTGATAAATCTCCGACTCTCCGGGGCTTTCCTCCGTTCCGGCCAGCAGATTGCCGAGCATGACGGTATTCGCACCGGCCGCAATGGCTTTCGGAATATCGCCCGAATACTTGATGCCACCGTCGCCGATGACAGGAATATTATGTTTCTTTGCTTCCATGGCGCAATCGTAAATGGCGGTGATCTGCGGGACACCAATGCCGGCGACCACGCGGGTGGTGCAGATGGAACCGGGTCCCATGCCCACTTTCACGGCATCCGCACCCGCTTCGATGAGGTCTCTCGTTCCTTCGGCCGTCGCCACATTGCCCGCAATGACCTGAAGGTTCGGATAGGCGCTTTTGAGGGCGCGCACCGCATTGATGATGTTGTCGGAATGACCGTGCGCCGAATCCAGCGCGACGACGTCCACCTGGGACTGAACCAGGGCTTCGACGCGTTCCATCATGTCGCGCGTGACGCCGATGGCTGCGCCGACCAGCAGACGGCCGCGGGTATCCTTGGCGGAATTGGGATACTGGATGGTCTTCTCGATGTCCTTGATGGTGATGAGACCCTTGAGGAATCCCTGTTCGTCCACCAGCGGAAGTTTTTCGATCTTGTGGGCGGCGAGGAGTTCCTGTGCCTCTGCCAGCGTGGTGCCGACTGCAGCCGTGATCAGATTGTCCTTCGTCATGACCGCGCCGATTTTCTGCGAATAATCCTTCAGGAAGCGGAGATCCCGGTTTGTCAGGATGCCGACGAGTTTGCCGTGCTCCGTGATCGGGACGCCGGAAATGCGATATTTCCCCATCAGTTCATCCGCATCCTGGATGGTGTGTTCCGGACTGAGGAAAAAAGGATCCACGATGACACCGTGTTCGGATCTCTTGACCCGGTCGACTTCCGTCGCCTGCTGCTCGATGCTCATGTTCTTGTGGATGATGCCGATGCCACCTTCCCGGGCGATGGCGATGGCCAGCCGCGATTCGGTGACGGTATCCATGGCGGCGCTCATGATCGGAATGTTGAGGTGAATGGCGTTTGTCAGCCAGGTGCCCGTGTCGATGTCCTTCGGGAGTATGGAGGATCGCTGCGGGATCAGCAGCACATCATCGAAGGTCAACCCGATCTTTTCGAACATGATGTCAGTCTCCTTTCAGCTGGACAAGAGAATGGATATTCACACGAAAATCAGCCGAAACCATTGCAGTATGCGGGTTATGCGCCATTCGTCCGGTCACCGGCCGAAAGATTGTACCCATTATAGCGGAAGGGAGGGGAAAATGCAAACAGGGTATTCCGCCGGTCGAATGCCGGTGAATACCCTGTCGGTGGTGTGGGTTGTGCTCCGGACGAAATTGCTCAGGCCTTGTACAGGTCCACGATCGGCAGGGCTTCCGGACGGGCGCAGGTGCTTGCCAGCTTCACGGTCTTTTCCTCACGCGCGCCGTCATGGATGGCATGCATGACATCCAGCACGTGGTAGGCCAGTGTCATGTCCGCACGATGCGGGGTTCCGGCCGCGATGCCTCGGGCCATGTCCGCCACGCCAATGCCGCGGCTGTTGTCCGCATGACCATGGGACAGGGGGATGGACGACCAATCGGATTGACCCATCCGGCGCAGGAGAACCGGACCGCCGAAGGAGTTCGGATCCGGCACGATGATGGTGCCTTCGCTGCCGTACAGTTCGATGCGGGGGAGCTGGGAATGCCAGACATCGAAGGTGGTCATCACCGTGACGGACTGACCGCCGGCAAACCGGAGCAGCCCTGTGACATGTGTCGGCACTTCCACTTCAACAATCTTGCCGTATTTTTTCTCGCTTGTGATGGTGCGGGTCGGGAAGGTGATGTCCGCGTGACCGGCAGCGGAGGCAACCGGTCCGAGCAGGTTCACAAGGGCTGTGAGGTAGTAGGGGCCCATGTCGAACATCGGACCACCGCCCACCTCATAATAGAATTCCGGATCCGGATGCCAGCTCTCATGCCCGTGACAGGTCATGAAAGCCGTTGCGCCCACGGGTTTTCCGATCCAGCCGTCATCCAGCAGTTTCCGGACGGTCTGGATGCCTCCGCCGAGGAAGGTATCCGGCGCGCAGCCGATCCGGAGTCCCTTTTCACGGGCTTTCGAGAGCATGGCCAGTCCGTCTTCCCGGGTGATGGCGAAAGGTTTTTCCAGATAGGCGTGCTTGCCGGCGTTCAGGATCTGAAGCGTGACGGACGCATGCGCCTTCGGAATGGTAAGGTTCACAACAATGGAGATCTCCGGGTCCGCAAGAAGTTCCTCGACGGACATCGCACGGATGCCGTGTTCGGAGGCCTTCGCCTCGGCCCGTTCCCGCATCATGTCCGCGCAGGCCACAAGCTCCACGTTTCTGAAGGTTTGTGTCAGATTTTTCAGGTAAATGCCGCTGATGTTCCCACATCCGATGATGCCGACTTTCGTTCTGCCCATGACTGTTCCCTCCATAATCATGTTGATGACAAAAATATCAGGACCGAACCGCGAGCTGCTTGCCTTCCGCCGCCCAGAGGAAGCCGCGGCGCATCATTTCGCAGGCTGCAGGAATGTCGAAGACATCGTTGTGGTGGCCCAGGGAATTGTAGTAGACACGCCCGCGACCCCAGCGCTTCGTCCAGGCCACAGGCATGACGACATGGCCATTCGAAACATGGTACCCGTCCGCAACCGGGAATGTGCAGGTGGCAAGCACTTCGTTGGCCGGGTCGACATGCAGGTAATACTGTTCGGTGGCCACATCGAAATCTTCCAGCCCTTCAACCAGCGGACTGGAGCCGCGCCTCATGTTGACGCGGTGCATGGTTCCATCGTTGCCCGGATGCGCGACCCACTGCCCACCGGTCATGAACTGCCATTCCGTGTTTTCACGGAAGGAATCGCACATGCCGCCATGGCAGCCCGCAATGCCGACGCCGGAAGCAACGGCTTCCAGGACCGGCTTGCATTGCTCGTTTTTGATCTGCCCCATTGTCCAGACCGGGACGATCAAATCCAGTGACTTCAGTTTTTCGGCATCCAGAAATGCGTCCAGCGTATCCGACAACTCCACGGAAAAACCTTCCGCCCGAAGAATTCCGACAAAACGCTCCGATACCTGTACGGGTTCATGTCCATCCCAGCCGCCTTGCACGACCAATGCGCTCCTGCCCATGAAATGCCCTCCAATTCCCGCTCGCGGGTTCTTTACCCCCATTATCGGGCTGTTCGGCCCTCCCCGCACGTCAAAAGGTGTGGGAAACAGGACATTTTTTGTTGTTTCCTTCCGGATCAACCGGAGGATGCGATGGTATAATAAACGGAATGACAGCCGGCAGGGCCGGTGAAGGAAGGTTTGCACCGTGCGTGTTTTCCATGAAATCCGTCGCAGCCGGGATGATGATGCCCTCGGCATCTCCCACTTCCATTCACGGACGCTTTCCTTCATGGCCCATTGGCATCATGATGTGGAGCTGCTTCTGGTCACGGGTGGTGAGATTCCGGTTGGCATCAACGGAAAACTTCATCGCATGAAGGAAGGGGATCTGGCCATCATCGGCAGCGGAGACATTCATTTTTATGAGGGAATCCCGCAGGAACACGACCTCGATCTCGTAATCTTTCCGCCAAACCTTCTCGGTCAGGGAAGATGGCCCCTGGGCTCGCATTTCCGGACACCCATCTTCACGGAAGATCCGGATGCCGACCCGGCCAAGGCGACGGCACTCTCCCCGGAAACGATGGCATGCCTGAGAGGATTGTTCCGGGATATCATGGAAGAAGCGGACCTGCGTGATGCCGCGCACGGAGATATGATGAAGGGGCGTCTTCACCTGTTCTGCGGCATGGCTTCAAGGCTTCTGCCCGCCGAAACCGCCACGGCGGCCGGCGAAAAAAGACGTCTGGAACAGGTCATGCGGGTACAGCAGGCATTGGAGTGGCTCGAGGAGAATTATCGGAATGACGTGTCCCTCGGCGATCTCGCGGTTCTGATGAACACCAGCTATCATCATTTGTCCAGGTTGTTCGGCGATACGGTGGGAACCCCGTTCAAACAGCATCTGAATCTGCTCCGCATCAACGAGGCGGATCGCATGCTGGCGGGCAGCCTGCTCAGTATCACGGAAATCGCCCTTCATTGCGGATTCAACAGTTTGAGAACCTTCAACCGGGTGTATCGTTCCGTTCGGGGGCAGGCGCCGTCTGCCGGGAGATGATGCCGTCCTCGGCTGCCCTGCCCTCGGCTGACCTGTCCGCGGCAATTTTCTTCACTGGCATCGATGATTTCTTTCCATCCAGCGCATCCCGCAGCGCCCTGGCTCTCTTCTCCCCAAAGCCCTCCACAGCGGCCAATTCATCCAGGCCGGCCTTCCGAATCCCGGTCACCGAACCGAATGCACGGAGCAGCGCCTTCTTTCTGGTCGGTCCGATGCCCGGCAGGTCGTCCAGTGCGGATTTCACCTGCCGCTTGCTGCGGAGGGTCCGGTTGTAGGTGATGGCAAAGCGATGCGCTTCATTCTGGATGGAAGCGACCAGACGGAGGACATCCTGATGTCTGGAAAGTGCCACCTCTCCCCTGTCGTTCACCAATCGGTGCGATCGGTGCTTGTCATCCTTGGCCATGCCCCAGACGGGCACCTGCACGCCGAGTTCCTTCAGCACCGCCTCGACTGCATGCACGTGACCCATGCCGCCATCAGCCAGAATCAGGTCCGGCCGACGTCCGAACGCCTCGTCGGAAGACCCGTCGAGAAAGCGGCGGAACCGACGGTGAACCGCCTGCTGCATGCTTGCGTAGTCATCCTGGACATCCTGGTTCCTGATCCGGAACCGGCGATAGGCGGAACGATCCGGCATGCCGTCCCGAAACACGACCATGGAGGCCACCATCTCGCTCGTTCCCGTGTTCGATATGTCGTAAGCCTCCACCACCTCCGGTGCATCCGGGAGTTCGAGCAGCCTGCGCAGACTGGCCAGAGCATCCTGATTCTCATTCTTTCTGGTGAGCGCGACGCGGCTGTATTGTTCCAGTTCTTCATGGGCATTCTTTTTCGCCATGTCGATGAGTTCCGTCTTGAACCCGCGTTGCGGCACCTGGATTTCCACCTTGCTTCCCCGTTTCTCCGACAGCCATTCCGTGACGGGGTCGAGGGATTCCGGTGCGACTTCCAGCAGCATTTCCTTCGGAATCACCACGTCATCGCGGTAGTACTGCATCAGAATGGCTTCCATGATTTCCGATGGTGAGAAGGCTCCCGTTCCCTCCAGCAGCAGGTTGCGGTTTCCGACAAGTTTTCCGTTCCGAACGGACAGGATGCTTGCGGCATGGTGGAAGCTGTC
>JAIFNI010000132.1 GCA_020047785.1 Clostridia bacterium | reverse complement strand
TGGAACAGAATTTTCACGCCGGCATCCCGAACCATCTTCAGGGTCACATACTTGAATTTCTCGGTATCAAACGCGTAATTGTATGAAAGGTCACCGTTCACATCGGATCGTTGCTCCGATTCGTAGGCATTCCGCGATTTCACCGCTCCATTCATCTTCAGCAGTTCTAGGATGATTTCCTCTCCGATGCCTTTCGTCGTCTGGATGCCGTCCGGCTTGACCTGATTGCGGAATCCGACGATGTTGGCCATCAGCGACGCGGTGGCCGTTCCGCCGAAATAGGGAAACCGCTCGATGATGAGGGTATTCGCGCCATTCCGCGCGGATGCGATGGCGGCAGACAAGCCGGCCACGCCACCCCCGACCACTACAACATCGAATTCACCATAGACATTCAGTTCCTTGGGGGCTTCCAAATATTTCTTCATTGTGTTCCTCCGAGAATCAATCATACACACTCATGCCTGAAACAGATATCCGTTCATCGACAGGGAGCCACCCATATCGAAAAGCAGCCTGGGTTTCGACGCGTCGCTGACTCTCGTTCCCGGCACATACCAACACGATGATGCTGGTACAATCATGCCGCACAACCGTTTCCATCATGATATCACTTCTCCGCAATATTGGTGGAGTGGGTTTCAGCTCTTTACAAAGAACGTTTGTTCTTTTATAATAAGAATATGGCAGGACGCAAGACAGAAGAAAAGGCCGTTCCCTTTCATGGGAGCGGCCTTCCGCGCCCGCAGGAGCAGGGAGGGATTTCCATGGCAGGAGTCAACATGGGCCAGGTACGGCCAAATGCCGCGCCCGGAGGCAGCCGCCGTTCCGCAATGACAAGGGATGTTTCCGCGCCCCCGCCGTGTGATTCTTCTCCGCGCACCATCCTCCACATCGATGTCAATTCGGCCTTTCTCAGCTGGGAGGCTGTGTATCGGATGCAGCAAGGGGATCGCAAGGATCTGCGCGAAATTTCAAGCGTGGTCGGCGGAGACGAAACCACCCGTCACGGCATCGTGCTTGCAAAATCCATCCCTGCCGGACGCTCCGGCATACAGACCGGCATGGTCCTATGGCAGGCCAGGCAGAAGTGTCCCGGCCTGGTGGTTGTTCCGCCGGACCATGCCCTGTACATGGAATGCTCGGACAAGCTCATGTCGCTGCTTGCCCGGTATAGCCCCCGCATCGAGCGCTATTCCATCGACGAGTGTTTTCTGGAGCTCACGGATGCTCCCTGTCTGTCAGACCGAACGCCCGAGGCCGTGGCCGATGAAATACGGGAGCGCGTGCGGAACAGCCTCGGCTATACGGTGAACATAGGCATCTCGGTGAACAAGCTGCTGGCCAAAATGGCTTCTGAACTGGAGAAACCCAACCGGACGCACACGCTCTATCCGGATGAGATTCCCCGCAAGATGTGGACGCTTCCCGTCCGGGATCTGTTCATGGTGGGGCCGCGCAGCGCTCCGCGCCTCTATCGGCTGAACATCTTCTCCATCGGACATCTGGCGCAGGCGGACCCGGTCCTGCTGCAGCGCCATTTCAAAAGCCTCGGCCCCCTGCTGTGGCAATTCGCCAACGGGCTCGACGAAACGCCGGTTTCCACGGAAAGTGTGATGGCAAAGGCCATTGGAAACTCCACCACCACCCCGTACGATGTGGATTCGGAACGGGAAGCCCTGCTGTTTCTGCTCTCTCTGACGGAAACCGCTTCCGCACGGCTCCGGCAGGCCAACCTGCTGGCCCGGGTGGCCGCTGTGGACATCCGGAAGACGGACCTCTCCTTCACCTCCCACCAACGGCGCCTGATGGTTCCGACCGACCACACGGGCATCCTGTACGATGAGGTGAAGGGCTTGTTCAAGGAACTCTGGGCAGGGGAACCGCTTCGTCATTTCGGCGTTTCATTTTCCGATCTGACGGATGACGGATTTCTGCAGACCAGCCTGTTCGAAGCAGGCGGCAGCCCCCGGCAAAGGGCCCTGGACGGACAGATCGACCTGCTTCGGCAGGAATATGGAAATTCGGCGCTGATTCGCGGCGGATTCATTGCCTCCGGTATTCCGCCCATGTCGGGCGGCCCGCCGGAACGTCCGGACCGGATGAGGATGCGTTGACCGGACAGAAAGGGACACCGTGAAACTATTGATGAAAGCCGTCGACATGCTGTGCTTCCATACCAGCAACGGCATTCTCCATCCTGTCCGGTTCAAATGGGTGGAAGCGGACGGGACCGAACATGTCGTGCATATCGATCGGGTCCTGACTGTCGGCGATGAGAAGTTCGCAGGAAACCCCATGCGGGTCTTCGCCGTGCAAAGCTGCATTGACAAGGTGGACCATCGGTTCGAGATGAAATATGAGACCAAAAGCGGCGTCTGGTATCTGTCGCGCATGTAAGGCGCCGGAAGAAAATTACCTGCACGATGAACAGCAAAAAGGAATGGCCAAACCCGCCATTCCTTTTTGAAAAGAAACAAGGAACATCCAGACTGAACCCTATTTCGCCAAATCCAGAATGGCCATGATGTCAGCCTTCTTCAGCTTCACGAACTGACCGATGGTTTCTGTATCCCCTTTGGTCGCCTTGTCAGCCATCTCCTCCAGCCGATCCTCCCCGGCACCGAGTTCCTTCAGGGTCACCGGCAGTCCGACGGAACGATAGAAGGCTTCCTGGCGGCGAATGCCTTCCAGCGCAGTGCCTTCCGGATCCCAATGGTTCACATCGACGTTCCAGACGCGCTCCGCATATTGGACATAACGCGTAAGATCGTGCTTCATCGTGTATTTCATCCAGGCCGGGAACACGGTGGCCAGGCCAGCACCATGCGCCACGTCATAAATGGCGCTCAACTCATGCTCGATGTTGTGGGAAGCCCAGTCACCCATGCGTCCTGTGCTCATGATGTTGTTGTGGGCCAGTGTGCCGGACCACATGATTTCGGCGGCGGCATCATAGTCCTTCTGGTTCGCCAGAAACTTCGGAACATTGTGGATGACGGTCTTCATGGTGGATTCAATGATGCGGTCAACCGTCTCGACATTTTTCGAATTGGTGAAATAGCGTTCCATCATGTGCGCCATGATGTCAGCCGCTCCGCACACCACCTGGAAGGCAGGCAATGTGAAAATAAGCTCCGGGTTGAGGATGGAGAAGACAGGATAGACCAGTTCGCTGGAATATCCACGCTTGAACCAGCCGTCCTCGTTCGTGATGACGGTGGAATCGGAGGATTCGCTGCCCGCGGCAGGAATCGTCAGGACAGTTGCAACCGGCAGGGCACGCTTCGGGGCGGCCTTGCCGGCATAGAAATCCCAGACGTCTCCCTCATAGGGAACCCCCATGGCAATGGCTTTTGCGGAATCGATGGTGCTGCCTCCTCCGACGGCCAGAATGAAATCCACGCCCTCGTCCCGGCAAAGCTTCACGCCCCGGTGCACCAGTTCGAGCCGTGGGTTCGGTTGAACGCCACCCAGTTCCACATACGCGAGGCCTGCTGCCTTCAGGGAAGCGACCACCCTGTCATACAGGCCGCTTTTCATGATGCTGCCCCCCCCGTAATGCAGGAGCACCTTTTTGCCGTATTTTGCGGTTTCCATGCCGACGGTGCTTTCCGTTCCCTTGCCGAAGATGATTTTGGTTGGGTTGCGGAATGTGAAATTATCCATATTGGCCCTCCATGGTGCAGGATCTTCCGATCCGCTTTCTGTTTGAGATCGAGCACGAAGGCGCCGGAAGAAAACTATCTGCTCTTTTTCCGAAAAGAATGGCAGGTTTGGCCATTGTTTTCTGAAATTCATAGAGCAGGTTATTTTGTTCCAAGCCCTAAGTCGGTAACATCATATCATATTGGTTCCCATTGTGCACTGCAAGCCATGCAAGGAGGAAATCCCGTACTCTTGCATGGCTTGCATCCCGGGAATATGATGTATTTGGATATTATATGGATATTCTTGCCTCCTTCCTGCCTTGAACGGTGGATGGAATAAGCCGGAATCCGGTTTGACCCTACATGCTTCGCAGCGAATCGCCAGCAATTCCTTATAAATACGTCCATGTTTCTCCGTGTTTTGTAACTTGTACGACGCATTTACAGGTAGATTGGAGGAACTGCATGCATCCAGTTCATGAATGGCTTCTTGAAGGTGACCCATGGACCGCCTGTCGCACAAGACTTGACCTGCTGGATGAACCATCCGATTCTCCGGATGTCCGGAATGCGCGGCTGGCGATGATTTCTCATCCCGCCATCCGTTCTTTCATCGAATCTTTCTCCGGTTGGGATCATGAAATCGTCTCAAGTCACAAAAAGGCGGATCTGCTGCTGCATCGTCTCACTTTTCTGGCCGATCTTGGTCTGACCCTGATGGACCCGGGTATGGAAGACGTAGCCCGAATGGCCCTGTCGCACTTGTCGCCCGAAGGCGTTCCGCAGGTCGGAATCAATATCCCCACGCATTTCGGCGGAACAGGAACAGACACATGGGGATGGGCTTTGTGCGA
Source organism: Clostridia bacterium (assembly GCA_020047785.1). GTDB lineage: Bacteria > Bacillota > Clostridia > DSM-8532 > DSM-8532 > JAEWSN01. Next base: position 5,711 of record JAIFNI010000132.1, on the reverse strand, counting down.
TACCCCGGCCGTGCTTGGCGCTTTGCTTGCATTCGGTCTGGCGGAACGTCCGGACCTGATGCCGACCGTTGTGCTGACCAGCGCCATCCATCATCTTCAATCACTCGGACAGGATAACGGCTGGCCCTGCGCTGTTTCTCCCGAGCTTGGGAAGTTCCGGGGGCCGGGCAAGAAAAGCGACCCCTGTCCCGATGCGACCCTGCTCATGCTCAAATTACTGCAGCAGGCTGAACGGGCGAACGCCCGCCTGCCGCTGGCAAATTTGGATGAAAACATCCGCACTGCGGCTGACAGCCTGCTTTCCCTGTGGACACAGAGCCTCGAACAGCATCCCTACATGTTTTACATGGGTACTGATTTCAGAAAGCTGAAAGCGCCCTTCATCTGGTATGATATCCTCCATGTGGCAGATGTCCTCAGCCGTTGCCATGAGTTGGGGAAAAACAAGGTCCTTCAGGAGATGGGCAGTCTGATTCTGGCACAAGCAGGTCCGGATGGGCGGTTCACACCCCAATCCGTCTGGAAGGCCTGGTCCGATTGGGATTTCGGGCAGAAGAAAACGCCTTCCCGCTGGCTGACCTTCCTTGCATTGCGCCTTGCCAAAAGACTTCAGCTTCCGTTGTTTTTTCAGGATTGACTTGCCTTGCCTTCTTGGCTATAATGAACAGGCAGCAACGGTGACGGATGACATTGTGTGATCCCCGGAGATACCGTCAGGTTGGCAGGCATAAGGGCAATTAACTCAGCGGGAGAGTGCTACCTTCACACGGTAGAAGTCACTGGTTCGAACCCAGTATTGCCCACCAGCAGAAACCGGACACTTCCACAGGAAGTGCCCGGTTTCTTTTTGCGTTCATCGTCGTTTCTTTTTGCGTTCTGCGTCGTTTTTTGTGCGTTCAGAGCATGATGCCGTTCTCCCCTGCCACCTTGCGCACATAGACGGAAGCGATGCGATAATCTTCCTCCTGCGTCATATGCTCCAGCATGAAGGGCATGTCGGAATGCAGCGCGTTCGCCCGTGTCAGGAAAGTCTTGTAGCAAAGCCCGCCATCCCCAGGCCGGGCTTCGTCCAGATGGACGGTCAGTTTGCCGGACAAGGTGATATCTTTCGCATGGATGCTCACCATGCGATTCCCGAGTTTGTCGAAACAATCGTTCAGAAACGCGGCATTGTCCAGAAAAATCACCGGGCTGTTGACCATGTTCACGGGATCGAAATGTACTGCAAACGATTTTCGGTCGATGGCCCGGATCAGGTCGAGATAGGAGTCCGCCGTATGGGGAAACACCCAGGGCATGGGCTCGAGCGTGTATACGGCATGCTCCGGCCCGACCGCATCCACGATTTCACGGACCAGTTCCACAATCCGCTCGAACGTTCCATTTGAGAGATTGTCCAGATGCGGCCCATCCCATTGTTCGCCACATCCGCCGGCGATATTGACGCAGCAGCGCGCGCCGATGCGTTCCGCCAGATCGAGCTGGCGTTTGCAGTGGTCCATCGCCTTTTTTCTGACATCGGAATCGGCGGACAGGGTATTGCTCCAGGCACCCACTTCCGCAATGACGATATCCGCCGCTTCTGCCGCTCTGCGATATGCTGCAACGGTCTTGTCGTCAGCCGATGCATCCACAGGGCAATATGCCGCACGGTAACCCATATCCTTCACTGCAGCTATCCACTTGTCCGGTGTTGAAGTGTCTCCAAACACCATTCCACCCAGCCTCATCATCCACTCCTTTCGTTTCCGGCGGGAAACCCCTCGGCTCGAAGCATATAACACGTGTTCATCATATCGACTGATACAGGTATATCATGATTTCGGCCCCGCTTCAATCAGGCAGGAACAAAAGTTGATTCTCGTGCAAAAAGTCGATTTTCGACTTTTTCATGCAACTTGCATGCTTGTGGCGACATTGTCGCCACAAGGCACGGAATCACGTGATTTGGTGTGTGAATGGCACATATTGTGCCATTCACATGCAGGATTCCAAAGGAATCCCGCATAACAACTCGCATAAGCGAGTTACACCAGAATCAAAGTTCAAACCGCCCATAGGTCCGGATTGCTGGTGGATGCCCCAACGGCACCCGCCTTGAGGATATCCAGAATTTCTTCCTTGGTGCTGATGAGTCCGCCCGCAATGACCGGCGTGGAGACTGCCTGGGTGAATCGTCGGATGACTGCCGGCATCAGGGCCGGCATCAGTTCGACCATGTCGGGTTTCGCGGAATGGACTGTGCGAAGCGCCATGTCAAACGACTGGTTGTCTATGAGAAAAAACCGTTGAATGACGAAAATGCCGTATTCCTGTGCCACCTTCACATGCTGGCTTTTCGTGGTGAGAATGCCGGACGGACGGATAACCTCCGCCAGATAGCGGACGGCCTTTGCATCCCGACCGATTCCTTCCAGAAAATCCATGTGCACAAGCACATCCTTGCCGGCTTCCCGGAAACGTTCTGTAAGCTGGGCAAGGTTGAAGATATCGGCATTCAGGAGAAAGACGGTTCCGACGGAAGAAAGCAGCGCCGCTTCCACATCCCCCTCCCGGCGAATGGCAGCGATGACGGGGTTGGCCTCCATGCGACCGAACAGCGCCCGTCCCTCGCCGTTCATTTCGATACCCCGTTTTCCCCGACAACAAATCTGAGAATGTCAGCGGGTTCATCCGCCATGAAATCGGGATTCTCGGGTTCGACCGCTTCCAGACCGTCAAATCCCCACCGTACCCAGATCACTTTCACACCGGCTTTTTTGCATGCCACCACATCACGATGTTCATCTCCAACGTAAATGACATCGTCCGAGCGCAACCGTTCCTGACGGACCAGCCGCCGGATCATCCGATCCTTGGAAAAAACGCGATGCGAGCAACGGACATCCTTGATGAAATCCAGCCCGTACTGGACGAGAAAACGGCGTATGTTTTCCTCTGCATTCGAAGACAGGATGGATATCGCATAGCCTTGCGCATGGAGAGCCGCAAGCATTTCCGGCATGCCAGAAAAAGGAGCCACCTTCAGGACGGCATCCTCGAAGAGTTCATTGTATTCTTTTGCCCAACCGGGTAATTTTCGAAGAGGAAGACCCAATTTCTTGAAACGCTCCCTGATGGGCATCCGACGAAGCTGATCGATTTCTTCGTGTTCCAGCTTGCGGTATCGATGGCGTTCAGACAAAGTATTCATAATCCCGAGCGCCACGTGTTCGGAATCCGCAATGGTGCCATCGAAATCGAAAATGACGTGCTTCATTATTTTCTCCCTTGAAAGGCCATGCAGCCATGCGGTACGGAATTCCATCCGCCTGAACGGTCACGGCAATATACGCAAAGAACGCCTTGGACGTTTTATGCCAAGACGTTCCCCTGCGGTTCAGGCAATTCACGGTTCAGGCCTTTTCAAACATGTCCTTGCCTACGCCGCAATCCGGGCAGACCCAGTCGTCCGGCAGATCGTCGAACGCGGTGCCCGGCGCGACTCCGGAACCTGTATCCCCCTCGGCGGGGTCATACACATACCCGCAAATTGTACATACATATTTTCCCATAATTTTGTCTCCTTCCTGAAATGGTAATGGGGACAACAGCGGACAATGGCCGTAATCCGTTCCCGCGGCTGTTCCCTGTCTTTCATGTTACCACATGCCGGGCAGGTAAAACAACGGATGATTCGAACCCGGACAACCGCCGGGGCCGGATGGCTGCAAAGTCTCTCGAGACCAGGATGCAGGGCAAACTCAATCCTGTTTCGGCGTCTTCATGGACAGGGATATCCGTTTTCGTCCCGAGTCCACGGAAAGCACCCTCACCTGGACGATGTCGCCGACACGAACCACTTCCATGGGATTGCGGACGAATTTGTCGCTGATTTCAGAAACATGGACCAACCCATCCTGATGCACGCCGATATCCACAAACGCGCCAAAGTCTGCAACGTTTCGAACCGTTCCCTGCAGCATCATGCCGGGTTTCAGATCCTTCATCTCCAGCACGTCGGAGGAAAGGATCGGTTTCGGCATTTCATCACGCGGGTCCCGTCCGGGCTTGGCAAGTTCTTTCAGAATATCGCGCAGGGTGGGCTCTCCGACCTCGATTTCCCGGGCAACGGAAGGAATCCCCTGTTTTTCCACCCAGTCCGTCACCTGAGCGAGTGCCAGCAGTTTTCCCGTGAGTGGCACACCGGTTCCGGATTTGGCTGCTTCCTTCGCGCCGGCTAATGCCAGCAGTTTCTTCACCGCCGGGTAGGATTCCGGATGAACGCCGGTATTGTCCAGAATATCCTCTCCACCCGCAATACGGAGAAAACCCGCGCATTGCTCAAAGGCCTTGTCTCCGAGTTTCTTCACTTTCTTGAGCTGTTTCCGGTTCGTGAATCGCCCGTTTTCGAGTCGGAACGCAACAATATTGCCGGCGACCGTGCTGTTGATCCCTGCGACATGGGACAGAAGCGACGGCGACGCGGTATTCAGGTCCACGCCCACCCGGTTCACGCAATCCTCGACTACCCCTGAAAGGGCTTCATCGAGCCGTTTCTGGTTCAAATCATGCTGGTACTGTCCAACACCAATGGCTTTCGGATCGATCTTCACGAGTTCCGCCAGGGGATCCTGGAGCCGCCTTGCAATGGAAACGGCGGAACGCAGGGAAACATCATATTCCGGGAACTCCTCGGCCGCAATCTTCGAGGCAGAATACACGGAAGCACCCGCTTCACTGACCATCACGTATTGAACACGCCGATCGAGCTTTTTCAGCAGATCCACAATGAACCGCTCCGATTCACGCGAAGCCGTACCATTTCCGATGGCCACCACCTCGATGCCGAACTTGGCAATGAGCGAGGCAACGACCTTTTCCGCTTCCTCCACCCGGCTCTGAGGGGGTGTCGGATAAATGACGCCGGTATAGAGCACGACACCGATCTCATCGACGACCGCCAGCTTGCAGCCTGTCCGGAAGGCGGGGTCCAACCCCAGTGCCGCATGCACGCGGATGGGCGGCTGCATCAGAAGCCCCCCCAGATTTTTGGCAAAAACTCCGATGGCCTGTTCCGACGCATGTTCCGAGAGGGCATTGCGCACTTCGTTTTCCATGGATGGAGCGATGAGCCGCTGCCAGGCGTCCGCTGCCGCCTGAACGATCTGTTTGCCCGCAGGAGAAGTCCCGTCCGAACCCGGCCTGAGGACGGAGCGGAAGATTCCGCCGAGAATGCGGTCTTCCGGCATGATCAGTTTCACCTGGAGCCACTCTTCCCGTTCCCCGCGATCGATGGCGGAGATGCGGTGCGGTGCGATGCGGGCTACGGATTCCTTGAAGTCGTAATACATCTGATAGGGCGATTCCCCGTCCTTTTTTGCCGTAACGGTGACAATGCCGTCCCGCATGACAACATCACGGATGTTCCGGCGAATGTCGGCGTCGTCCGAAATCTGCTCCGCGAGGATGTCTCTGGCTCCCTGCAGCGCCGCCTGCACATCCTCGACGCCTTTTTCCGCGTCGATGTAGGCCTGCGCCGCCTTTTCCGCGTCCAGCTTCGGATCCTGCAGCATCAGAAGGACCGCCAGGGGTTCCAGACCTTTTTCGCGGGCAATTGACGCTCGTGTGCGGCGTTTGGGCCGGAACGGACGGTACAGATCTTCGATTTCAGCCAATGTCTCCGCCTTGGCAAGTGCCGCCGCGAATGCCTCGGTGGTTTTTCCCTGTTC
>JAIFNI010000001.1 GCA_020047785.1 Clostridia bacterium | reverse complement strand
GAGGTTCAACCCATCCCTAAACATTGCTATTGAGTATCAAGGTGTAAAGCACTACGAACCTGTTGGTTTCTTCAGTGGTAAAGATGGTTTTGCACATCGCAGTTCCTGAATGAAAAGAAGCGGCGATTATCGCAGAAAAATAGTGTTGCTTAGCTGCTTAAATTGTATTCACAGGGTTTGAAGGTTATTTATCTCCTGTTCCATATGCCCCAAACATTCAATGATGGCATCGAAGCTGGGGATGTCACCATAAATCATTGTGGTTGTAAGGCGGTAGTCTCGTTGGAGTTCTGCGATGTGGTCTGGATGCGGAAGCAGTTTCATGCTTCCAGGTTTAGCAGAGGCGTAGATTTGAACAGGGCACTGGTAAAACCGATTCTTGAAGTCCACCACTCTGGTAAGGAGGCCGATGTCTGCAAAGGCGTCCTCTTTGACGGTGGTCTTATCCATCATGTAGAGGTCATAGTAGTGGCGTGCGTAACGAGGTGGGAATGGTTTATGTGACTCCCATGCCACCTTGTGCAGGATGGTGACCTTTTCCCAGAACGTTCTCTTCGGGTCAGCGGTGAGGACGGTGACGGAAGGGTGGGTCATGGAGCCACCTAACATTTCACTGACAAAAGGGGTCACCGTGATGGGGCGTGATGGTGTCCATGCGGCATTTGCACCCATCTCCAACTTGATGACATCCAGGATGGCGCTCTCCCCGGCAGCACTGGTCCCCTTCGGGTACTGGAAGTTGATTGTCTGTGGGTCTTTTGCATCCACAAAGAGTTCAAAACCTCCCCGTGGTAACAGCGCCTTAAAGTCCGCATTCAGACGGTCAAGGAACTCCCCACCCAGGAAGGTAACTCCTCGCTCATTCATCAGACCTACATGCACACGATCTTGAGAGCGTGACCTTGGTTGCCATACCTCCGCATCCGTGAACCCAAGCAATCGCCAGTCCAGAATCACATCGATATCTTCTGAAAACCGGCTTATGATGTTAAAGCCCTTGCTGAGCGATGTCCCGCCCTTGAAAGCCAGATTGGCTTTCCAAGGGCTTTCCTGAAAGAGGTAAAGCAGGGTCCAGCAGACCCAAAAGTCCTTCTCAACGATGTCAAATGCTTTCCCAGTTCCAGCTGCAACTCCGGAAAACAAGGCTTCCAAGTCAATCTTTCTGTTCGCCCCAACCTTAAACATTACTCATCCCCTTGTCCTGCACCACCAGCGCCATTTTTTCCCTAATCCATCGTGTTACCTTCTTCGTCTCCGACAGTAACTTCTGCTTTTCCTCAGGTGTATAAATTGCTTGTAGTCGAGTTACAATAGAGTCATCAACATTCTGCTCACCAAGATTTTTCAAGGCTTCTACAACCAATGCGGTCTTTGCTGACAGCCCCACGATATTCTTTGGCTGCACGTGCCTGAACTCAAACTTTTGCTTTCCAACTTCATACTTCTTGCTGGGACCATTGGTGATAAAGACCGTATGGGCTGGGACTTGAGTAGAGAGGCCAAGCATGTTCAAACCTTTTTCACCCTCAGGAATGATAGTCCAGTTATTATTCCTGGCAATCGCCTCTGCAACGGCTTCTGTCTTTGGGGGTACATCCTGTCTAAGGATGCTGCTGAAAGCAGGACGGTAGTAGACCCCCGGTAATGCTCGACGAATGATTCCTTCTTCACATAGCTTCTGCAAAGCTTTTTTTACTGCCTCATAATCCCCATAGTCCACAAAATCAGACAGTACAAACACCTTACCTGCACCAGCATACCTGATGTCCTTTCTGATATGCTGCCAAGTGTTCAGCTTCACTTCGTCCACACCGACACATCCTTTTATTTCCCAATTTACTCCCCGATAATTATGCTTTTCGGGGAGCTATATCCCTTATTCTACCACCAAACTGAATGGGTTTCAAGCAATTTCATTCCTTATTTTACCATTTTACTCCCCGTTTATTATATTTTTCGGGGAGTAATTCACCATCTGCTACCAAATAGCCTCAAACACCACCCATTCTATCCAATCATACCTATTCGTGAGCTGACCCTGTGAACTTCATTCTCCTTTTTACGGTTGTGTTCGAACGGTGTAAGCGTACGATCTGGCATATCTATACAAAAAGAAGGAGCTCCGGTCGCCCTGAACTCACTTCAAATCCACTCTTTTGACCCGACATTTATCAGTACTGGAAAGAACCGTCAGGAAATATTTCGCAAAGGAAAGCGATACGGCATGTGGTCACGGTTGAGTCTGAGCGCCTTGCCGAACAGGCGTTGTTTCTGTTCGCGCATGAAAGTGGGCAGATACCGGAATGCGAACATCAATCCAGCGAGGCTGACGGCAAAGTACCGGAAGATCCCTCCTATGTCTCCCCCACCGATGCCCGAAAGTAGAATTTCGATAATGCATGATTGCTGAATTTTTAAGGTGTCTTTAAAAATAAAGTTCTCTATATAGTGGTTCATATTGTTGCTGCCGCCTCAATTTAGCCAAAAGCTGGCGAAGTTGCCTGTCTGGGAGTAGTCGGATATACTGTCCGCATTCTGGGAAAGGAAAGGCACCCCCTTGTTCGTCACCATCTATTTGCACTAGAGAGGATAACAGGAGTACTTCAACAAAAACCATCGTATTTGAGAGAAACTGAGACGGTATGAAAAGTGGGGCAGAAGAGGCGTGGTGTTTGTATCAAAAGTCACATCATAATCATCGTTGCGTAAAGCACCGTTTGTGATAAGATGCTGGAGTAAGCAACCAGCATCTTTTTGTTTGAAGAGAATGTGATGAAAGATGAGAATCGGATATGCAAGGGTGAGTACGGAGCAGCAGGTTCTAGCCAGGCAGCTTGACCAGCTCCAGGCATATGGTTGTGACGTGATTTACCAGGAAAAGATGACCGGTACAAAGAAAGATCGGCCGGAATTGGCGAAGGTGATTGTGCAAGCCAGGGCAGGGGACCTGGTGGTTATCGAAAGCCTGTCGCGCCTTGGGCGCAGTGCGAAGGATTTGCTTGAACTCCTTGGCCAATTCGAGAAGGCCGGTGTGACGGTCGTTTCGCTGAAGGAATCAATTGACACATCCACCTCTGTTGGTCGGCTCTTGGTAACCGTATTGGCGGCTCTTGCGCAGTTCGAGCGGGATTTGACAGTTGAGCGTACGAAAGAGGGCTTGAAAGCTGCTCGTGCCAGAGGGCGAAAAGGTGGACGACCGCCTATGGATCCCAAGAAGATAGGAAAGGCACTAAGGCTATATCAAAGTGAGCTGTTGAGTGTATCTGATATCTGCGATCAATGCGGGATATCGGCAGCGACGCTATATCGATATGTAAAAAAGGTATAAGGACAAACGTGCCCAGTCAACATGGTGATATATCCGCTTCGGAATTGCGAAAATCATTCTTCCGAGTGTTCAACGAGGGCAAATCAATACTTGAACCGGGCGACATTCGTCTTCATCTCAACCGCCAAATCATTGAGTTCCCCGGCCGCACGCGCCAGCTCGGACATTGACGCGGTCTGTTCCTCAACGGAGGCTGCCGTTTCCTCCGCACCTGCGGCATTCTCCTCGGAAATGGCAGCCAGCTCCTGCATGATGCGAATCATCTGATCATTCTGTCCCTCGATGGTTTGTGAAGATCGTTCGAGCGACTGGATGGCCACTTTCATCTCGCTGATTGCACCGGATATGCCTTCAAATTTGCTTGAGGTATCGGACACACTGGTGCCTTGGCGCACAATCAATCCCTGAACAGCCTGCATGTCAGCAACGGCACGTTCTGCCTTGTTTTCCAGCTGCTTCACAATGGTCTCGATTTCCTTGACAAACCCGCTGGACGAATTCGCCAGTATCCTGATTTCGTCTGCAACCACCGCGAAGCCGCGCCCCGCGTCTCCGGCGCGCGCCGCTTCAATGGCCGCATTTAGCGCCAGCAGATTGGTCTGGTCGGCCAGCTGTTGAATCATGTCCGTCGCCTTGGAAATCTGTTCCGCGCTGTTACGGGTTTCACGAACAATGTTGGCCACCGATTCCACAGCTGAGCTGCTGTCTTTTGTTGCCGCCACCAGTTGGCCGAGAATATGCGTTCCCTCTCCCTGCAGTTTGACGACGTCCTTTGCGGAGTTCTGCAGCAAGGACATCATACGCCCGTTTTCTTCGAGTTGTTTGCCGAGTTTCTCGATGCCGGAGACACCGGATTCGGTGTGTCTGGCTTGTTCGGTGGCTCCCTGGGCGATTTCCGTCACTGTTTTTGCAACCTCGTCCGCCGCGCGGGAAACCTGATCCGAGGTTTCATGCAAATGGAATGCGTTCGCCGTGACATGTTCCGAAGTGCCCAGCACATGCCCAAGAAAATCCCGCAGGTTCAGGACGATGGTTTCAAAGGCGGCAGCCATTTTCCCGATTTCATCCTTTCGGGAAAGCAGATCCTGCGGGATGTCCATCCGGATGTCCAGTTCCGAAATACCGGTGGAGTAAGAGACCAGACGAAGGATGGGTCGGGAGATGTTCCGGCTGATGAGCAGGGCAATCAGGATCGAAACAAGCAGCAAGCCAAGCGAGATGCTCCCAGAGACCGCCAGCAAACGGTTTCGATATGTGGCAATCTGGGCGGCGCTTTCTTGCTGGGAGACACCGATGAACAGAATGCCGGTCACTTTCCCGTCAATAAGCAGCGGTTCATAAGAGGTCAGGTAGCTTTTCCCAAGGATTGCTGCCTTGCCCAGATAGGGTTTGCCGGAGGATACATTCGGATAGGCGGCACTATCTGCTCCAAGCATGGTACCGTCAGCACGGGTTCCGTCAGCCTTGAGGACATTCGTGGAAATTCGACGGAAATCGGTGCCGTCTGCCACAAATATGGTAGCCACGACACCCAGATCTGCCTGAAGGGCATCCACCAAATGGGTATCTTCATCGACCCGTTCTCCTGTGGATGAAATGAGGGTGCCGTCCACCAGAGAAAGCCCTCCATAATGCTCACCCAGATAAACCTTTGCGGCTGCCGCGTTTCCCCGGAGCTGATCCTGCAGCATGTTCGACTGTAAACGCGACATGGAATCCGAGGACTGCATGAAACTCACAAGGGTGAGTCCGATGCCAATGACCAGAATCAGGAATGCGAATGAGAATACTATCTGGTTCTGGATGCTTTTGCGCATAGGCACCTCCATGGAAAATCAAAAAGAAGGCAAAAAATCAAATCAGATTAAGAAAAAAGGGATGAACTCAATTCTAATAATACTATAACCAATACTAGTTGTAAACGGCAAATGAAACTGAGGAAAAACGGCAAAGGATCTGAGGATTTTCGGCAACAGAACTGAGGGTTTACATAGCACTTTAGCACTCAAATGGTAAGAACGCAATATTTGAGGTAAATCAATATCGACTCTACCTTCCTTTCGCCACCTTTCAGGAGCTTTCATGCAATGTTTCGGTGCTGCTGGTTGAGCAGATTCCTGAGGCAAAGAGCCAAAGATTTGCGACACCCAGTGTATAGTCTCCGGTCGGCATGTCATACTGCCTCGACCGAGGGATGGATGAATTTCTCTTTTGCTGGTTTTCTTCATCCCTCGGCAAGATGGATCTGGCATGCCGAATCCGGGGAGTCAAGGCACTGTGGAATAAATGGGAGGGGCCCGGCTTGCCGGGAGGGCACCCGTTTATGCCGCAAAAGGCCTTGACTCCCCGGATAGGAGACGGAGGCATGACCGGTGAGTGTGAATGCGTAACTCCTGTCACGGTCAATCATGACCACTGAATACACACTCTTACCTTCTTTTCATCGCTGTTTCCCATTCAAAGTCAGACGGTGTAGTCGTGGGTGAATCGTAATCCGTCTGAATCCCCATCATTCCGTGTGTTCGGCAACAAATTGGCAAAGTACTGCCTCTGACGGATTCCCGTAAGGGTATCAGCTGCCCGGCTCAATATACTTGCAAAATCCCTGTATTCTGCATAATCAGCCCACATTCGCAGTCGGAATTCTATTTCAGCCATGTCCAGATGCTCATCCGGCGTCTTCTCCTTCATGCGGTCTGGTGGTCCTTGCGCAAGCAACCTGCTTATTTGAGCCCAGTCCACCTTGATATCTGGATATTTTCGCGCTACTTCATTTCTCATCCACCTTGTCACGTTGAAGTCGGTCAAATTGATGAGCAGAACCTGTTTTGACCGTTTCTCCACGTATATCGTTGTCAGAAGTTGGGCGCAACCTCCACGCCATCGTACAAAAGCCATCTGTTATCCTCTCTCCGCACAGCAACCCAGCCGTGGCATATCCCGGGAAATCCGCTGCCAGTCCTTCTTCTACAGGGGTATGTTCGAGGAGAAGTGACACCAGATGTCAAAAACCCATCATTAGGGGTCTTTTTAGAGGCAATTTTCAGTCAGCCCGGCAGGGTCCAGTCAGTGTTTTCATTGGAGAGTTCTGTAGCAAAAGCCTCATAGGCCGGGTGATCTGAAAAGAACCTGACTCTGAAGTCGGATTCTATATCCGGATAGGGAACCACAGAAGATTTGTCGGACAGGCGGTTGACCTCATTCCTCAGCTTGATCACATACTGTTCAAGTGCCAACGCATACTGCCAGATTTGGCCTACCAGGTCCGTCCGCTGTTCCTGGGCCAAGTTCGACAAGCTTTCATCATCCATCAAATCATTGTGCATTCCCATCACCGCCTTTCAGGAGACTTTGCAGAATAGAGCGCTGGTCTTCAAGGCGCCAACTTTCTCCCTCGATATTGAACATTTCGCATCTGTGGATCAAACGATCCATCACTGCGGCCGTGACTACAGGGTCCCCCAAGGCGCTTCCCCAGTCCTCAAAGCCTTTGTTTGCTGTCACGATCAAGGAGGTGTTCTGGTAAACCTCATACAGCAGTTGAAAAAGTTTGCTGACTTCCTGACGGTCCAGCGTTGTACTCGCAACCTCATCAATAATCAGGAGGTCACAGTTGCGCAGCCGTTTCATTTTATTCCTGCTGCGGGAGAGCATTTCTTCAGTTTTGAGCAAATGGGCCAGGCCGTTCATCGTCATGAAAATGACGCTGTAACCCGCTTCGATTGCCTTCATGCCGATGTAGCAGGCAAGGAAGCTTTTGCCCAGCCCCGACCCGCCAAAGAACAGAATGTTGTAGGCTTTATCGATCCACAGGAAGTTGCCGGTGAGTTCGACGATCTGCCGTTTTGTTATGCCTTGCCGCTTGGCAAAGTCGAATCCATCCAGTTTCAGCGGCTTGTCGAATGATGGGAATCCTGCATGTCTGAGGCGTATTTCCGCAGCCGCTGCACGACGGTATTCCACCTCGACGGACAGAAAAGATTCAAGAAATTCCTTGTGCGACTTGTCCGCGCAGTGGTCTTCAAGCAGGACATCCTCCAGCCGGGAGGCAACATGTTTCAGTTTCAGTTCTGTAAGTTGTGCGCGGAGTGTCTTCAATGAAGATTCCATATCACGCACCGCCTTTCCTGATTTTCGCATTGTAGACCGAGGCATCATGTTGCGTCACAGTGAATGGCAGCGTACGCGAATATGACCCCGAAGCCTGAATGTTTGGCGGTGGCGGAGTTGGGTGGATTTCTTCGAGTGCAATTTGGTGAAAGAGATGCTCAGCAAAGTCCTTGAGGTCTGTTGCTGTTGTTGAATTGATTTCCAGACAAGCGAGCAACGCACGCCTGAGCACGGCGGGGTTGTATTTTTTGGCGACTGTCATTACGAGCAGCAGCTGGTCACGAACGTATCGCCTGCGATGTAATGCAATGCGTGCGAGGTAAGTTTCCGCTTCCGGAGAACCGCCCAGCACTGTTCTGGCCTCTTCAAGCAGCGCTGTCACTTTTTCGGACATGTCCCGCCCATGACTGGTATTCGTGACCAGTTCTCCGGGTGCCGAAGCCAGAACATGGCTGGCCAGCAGCAAACCATCTGCATTGTAGATTTCCAACCGACCATCCGTTTCCTCCGCAAACGCTTTCTGGTCGCTGTTATAGGTTCCCAACGGAACAGAATAGCGGCTTCCGTGGTACCTGATCGTATTGTTTTTTCTGACAGTTGTTGCTATCCTATGTGTACACGATTCTTGTTTGGCAAATGCCACAACCGGCTTGAGATGCGCCTTTTCCAAGGCAAACATTTCGGCCGGTATCTTTTTGGTTTCGGAGTGCTTCTTTCCGTTCCCTGTACGCTTGAGCCAGTCCTCGCATTCTGATGTCCAATGCGATAAATTCTCGTAAAAGCGATGCCGGGCGAAGTTGTACTTGATGAATTTGACTCCAGATTCAACCAACCCCTTGGCCTCAGGATCGGCTTTGCGACACAGCCATACGCTAAAACCGTGATGTGTCTTGCAGCGCTCGAATTCACGGGTGTAGATGATATCTCCATAATTTTCTTTGACGATCATCAGTCGGTCCTGGTCCATCACCAGTTCCTTCGGCATGCCGCCTAAACACTCAAAACACCCCTCCAGCGCTCGCACGAAGTCGATGGATGTGAACGGACGGTCTTGCCAAACAATGTGTTTGTAACGGGAATGGGTGAGAATGAACACGGCGAAATGCAGTGCAATTCTGTTCTTGTCCCTGCGAATTGCGTGATATGTCCCGAAATCCACCTGTAGCTGCTGTCCAGGTGGTTGTTCAGGAACGCAGCCATAATTACGGGCAGGGTCCAGCTTTGGTAAGGAGTGCAATTGACGCATGCGTGCTACGTAGTTCCGTACGGTTCTTTCGTTGAACACTTCGCCATAATGTTCCTCAAGCCAGTCGCGAATCTGAGCTGCGCTGACGTCGGAGTAGGCTGTCAGCCATTTGAGTATGATGTCGTTGTGTGGAAACAGCATGCTTTTATACAACTGCTGCCGTGCCGATTCGTAATCATCCGGTGTCATGTCCCAATACCGGTCAACGGTGGCCCATGACAGCTCCAGATGTCGGGCTGCAGCCTCCCGGCTGAACCCATTCCTCTTTTCCTGTTGGATCTTGGAAAACATACGGAAATCCTCCAATCATTTGTCCCCCTTTAGGCAGGATGTGACCATCCTAACACGATACGGGGTCGGTGTTTACAGCCGGAATCCTCAGATCCTTTGCCGTAAATCCTCAGTTTGATTGCCGTTTTTCCTCACTTTGTTTGCCGTTTTTCCTCAGTTTTCCTTGCCGCTACCACAAGCGCTCGTGCTCCATGGAAGGGTGATGACCGTGGAGGAATTGATGAAGGATATCCTGCCGGACACTGCCTTTTACAACGAATCCGGAGGCGGCATCACGGTATCAGGTGGAGAACCCCTGATGCAGCCTGATTTCTGCGCTGCCCTGTTTCAGGCTTGCCGCCGGGAAGGTCTGCACACCGCACTCGATACCTCCGGTGCCGTTCCCTGGCACGCCTTCGAACAGGTACTGCCGTTCACGAACCTTGTTCTGTTCGATGTAAAGCTGCATGATCCGGTTCAGCACAGAAGATGGACCGGCCTTGGCAACCACGGAATCCTGGAGAATCTGACTTCCCTGGGAAAGCTGAACATACCGGTGGAAGTGCGCATCCCTTGCCTTCCGGGCGTGAATGACGGTGAAGAAATGGATCACATCGCACATTTCCTCACCGGCATTTCTTCCCTGACAACCATTCGCCTGCTGCCTTATCATGATTTCGCCCGTTCCAAATACGAATCCCTTGGTCTTGCCGACACCATGCCCCATCTGCGCAGACCTTCCACGGAACAGATGGATGACCTGAGAAGACGGATGCGCCGATGGGGTCTATCCTTTTCCGATTGAGTTGGCCGGCGATATGGGACCTTTCCATTTCCGATTGAGATGGCCGGAGAAATGGGACCTTTTCGTTTCCGATTGGTGCGGTCAGCGATATGGGACCTTTCAGGCCCATTTCTCCAGCATGGCCTGAAATTCGCTCTCCAGAACAGGTTTCGTCAGATAGTCATCCATCCCGGCCGCCAGCAGTCTCTCCCGGTCCCCCTTCAGCGCATGGGCTGACATGGCGATGACAGGCGTTCTCCGATCCGATCCTCCTTCCAGCGCCCGGATGGCTCTGGTCGCCGCATAACCGTCCATCACCGGCATCTGCAGATCCATCAGAACCGCATGGAATGACATTTTTTCAAACATGGAAACCGCATCTTCTCCGTTCTCTGCCACAAAAACCTTCCATGAGGCCATCTGCGCGAGCTCCCTGATGATGAGGCGGTTGATCCGGTCATCTTCCACCAGAAGCAGACAGCGCTCCTGCTCCGTGTCCACTCTCCCGGCCGGTCTTTCCTCTCT
>JAIFNI010000258.1 GCA_020047785.1 Clostridia bacterium | reverse complement strand
TTCATCTGCTCCAGCGAAGAGAACTGGGCGATCTGGGCGATGAAGTCCTGGTCGCTCGACGGGTTCATCGGATCCTGGTGCTGGAGTTGTGTGATGAGCAGCTGCAGGAAGTCATCCTTCCCGAGTTCGCCCGTGTTCCGATTTCCCACCTTGTTCTTCTCGTTTGCCGCAATGATCTGGTCGATGGTTTTCTGCGAGGACGAGACTGATGTGATGTCACTCATGGTAATCCCTTCTTTCAAGCTTTCAGGCTGATCGTTGAATTCGGGCCGTTCAGGTAATCCCTCACGCGGACCGACAGATTTGCGTCCTGCTGCCCGAATGCCGCCGCGACAGGAACGCCTTTGGTTCCGAACGCATTTCCGCGTTCATTGCCCTTCCCGCCGTCCTCCTGTCCATCCTGACGTCCCCGGTCCGATTGCTGTCCGACCGAAACACTCAGCTGCTGGACCGACAGACCGTTCTTCTCCAGCGCATCCTTCAGCAGCTGCATGTTGCTTTCGAGTATGGCGCGGACCTGTTCGCTCTCGGCGGTGAATCTGGCCAGAATCTGGCCCTTCTCCTCCACAAGCTTGAGGTTGATCTTGCCAAGACTTTCCGGCTTGAGCTGCAGTTCCATTTCATGCCGCGCTTCTCCGGTCAGTTCCGAAACCTTCGCAGTCAGCTGGCCGGTCACCGACGCGGATGTCCGGGGGTCTGCCAACGGACCGGGAAAGTTCGTGCGGGTCGCCTGCTGCGGATTCTGTCTGTTGTCCACATGCATGTTTCCGCCTGCCGCACCATTCCGGATACCCGCCTGCTGTACAGATGCCGCATTGGCTGTTGTCGTGCCCGATGCCGCATTCACCGGAGCAAGCCCCGTCTTTTCTGTCATCGGTGTTTCTTTCCCAACTGCCTTTTCTGTTGCCCGGCTCCCGTCCATCCCGGTGTCATGGCCCGTTCCGTTCCCGTCTTCCCCGGTGCTTCCATCGGAAGAAGAGTCCAAAACTTCAGATGCCACAGGAACTCCACCCGGAGTTTCCAGTGCTGCGGTTGCCGAGTCTGCCGTTTCCGCGGTATGGACCACCCCGTGCAGTTTTATCCGGATGCCTTCCGCAACCGCGTCAAGTTTCAGCATGACAGCATCCCCGCCGGCTACGGTTCGCAGCTTCAAGGACAAAGACTTCAATGCGTCCGACCCGACGCCTGCCTGCTGCAGAAGCTCCGCAAGCTTTTGCAGGAATTCAGAAGCCTTGCCGCCGGCATCGTCAAGCAGCGCGGCGAGTGCATCGGCCAGGGAGGCATCCGCCTCGCCGGTTTTCAAGGAAAGGAGAGCCAGCAGGCTTTTCGCGGCCTCCGTCGAAACGGGTTCCTGTGCATTTCCCGCCAGGATGTCCGTCAACGCAATCGTGGCGGTTTCACCAGTCCGGTCCGTACCGTCGGAACCGGTCAAATCGACTGTCGCGGCATCTCCGGACGTATTCGCCATTTCAGCCGCCAGTGCGAGCATGACCTGCAGAATTCGACTCAACGCTTCCATCGGAGACTCTTCCGCTGTCTTTTCCTCTTCCACGTCTGAACCGGACTCGGCCGGTCCCGTCTTTGCGGTTTTTTTCGCCGTTCCGACGGGCTTGGCGTCCGGTTCGGACGCAGGCGTATCCTGCGTGCTTCCGGGAATCCTTCCCCGCTCGCCTGCAGAAACGCTCCGCCTTTCCGGCGCAACGGCTCCGCTGTCTCCCGTCGCACGCATTGCCGGGCGAATCGTACGACCCTTCCTGTCCGAGGTACCGTCTGTTTTCCCGATATCCATTTTCGCTGTCATCATGCGTTCCTTCAGCACGGTGTCAAAGCCATCGTTCATTCCGGATGCCGCTGACAGACCCGCCACGGCTTCCCGACCATTGGCCTTCGTCTGTCCGACCGTACCGCCGCTTCCTGAGAACCGGAGCATCAGCAGGGTGGTCAGGTTGCCTTGTTTGTCGGATGCGGGATTGTTCTGATTCATCTGGTTGATTTGACTCATGTGTTTCACCTCGTTTCCCGTCTTGTTTCAGAATCTCTTCGTTTTGACTTCCTCTGCGTTCACCTCTTTTCTCTTCCTGCTCAGGAACGACCGTGTTCAAACTTCCTTATGCTTCGTTTCCCGCCAAAAGACAGGAAGCGTGGCAAGCTTCAGGGGATTGCGGTATTCGCCTCATTCGCAGCGGTCTTCGCCTCCGCTTCGGCTTTTCTGAAATCCGCCAGACTTTTGGTGATGTCCGCGGCAAGCACCGCATCCATGTTGGCCAGAATTTCCGCAAGGGTCTGCGGTTTGTTTGCCGCCGCAATGGAAATAAGCAGTTCCTTGTCCTTGCTCCAAAGTTCCTTCATCACCAGGGCCGCCTTCTTGCGATCCATCAGCTCAAAGGGTCGGGCGGCCAATTTGGCTTGTGCCGCCAATGCTTCACCGCCAAGTATCCGTGCGTAGATGTCCGCTGCCGTCTCCGGATCAAGATTTTCAAAATATTGCTTGAAGGATGCAGTATCCCCATTGGCCGCCATAGACCCGATGCTGAGGGACAGTGCTTCCAATTCGGCTTTCTGTCTTGCGAGATCCGCAAGTTCGGCGGTGATGGCCGCCTCGGTGGCCGTCAGGCTCATCTCGACCGCTGATTTGCTCAAATTCTGCGCTTCAATTGCGGAAATCGTCAGACGTGCGGCATCCAGTTCAACCTGCAGGGAGGCAGCCTTCTGCCGGAATTCCTCATACTTCTTCAGGAGTTCCTCCTGCGTCAGATTCTCCGGCGCATCGACATCGAAGGTGTCCGGAGCGGCAGGCAAAGCAAGACGGAGGATTGGATTTTTTTGAAAATCAGCGCGAAAACGCTCTCCCAGACCGAACATGTCCTGTTTCAGAACAAAGGTGAAAACCCCGGCAAACACAACAGCCACCAGCAGCAGGGCTGCGAGAACGGCCACCAAACCGGACATGAGGCCTCCGGCCTTTTTCTTTCCGCCGCTTCCCTGCGCTTCGGAGCCACCTTTCGGTGCCTTATTCAGTTCCGACATTCAAGATCCCCCGATACCGATTTGAGCGGGAGGCGTTTTCGACTGTCAGTGCCTGGAAAGCAAGAACCTGCACGATGGATTTCACAATATCATGCCCAAATCCGCCGTTCCATAAAAGAGCAAGTTCTATCCTTCCTGTGCCTCAGGTCCCGCCGCTTCCCTCCCGGGTCCTTCCACGGTACGTGACCAGCTCGTCGTTCTGCCGCTGCTCCTCCTGAAGGCCTTCAAGCCTGAATACTTCGAATTCCTTTTCACGAAGCTTTTCCAGCACCTTTCGTTCCTGCATGAGGACCACTACCCTGTCCCTTATTCTATCGACAGCATCCGACGCTTCCTTAACCTTCCGGACCTGACGACCCTTTGCATTTTCAACGGCAGCGATGCAGGCCCGGATGGCGCGAATCCGTTCGGCATCGATGACCCCTGTGACAGATGCGGAAAAATCAGCACCCAGTGCCGCCAGTTCCCTGTCGATTTCGGCAAGATGCTGTCGTTCGCGTTCCAACTGCGTCACAGCGACACCGAGTTCGATTTTCGCGCTTTTCTCCAATTGGATTTTCACGTTGAGCAAGGTGGCAAGACGGAATCGGAAGATGGCCATCGGATCCCCCCTGTCTCCTCAGCCGAAATACGGCCGGTCCGTGAATCGGGTGATGCCGGACAAGATTCGGACCAAGCACGGCAACCCGCGTGCGAAGGCGGTTTTCCGGGACAACCGTCACGGTGTGACCGCCACCTTCAGGGCCTCCACCGTCTGAAGGAAGGTGAACCGCTCGAAGGTTCCCTGCTCGAGGAAGCGGTTGATGCCGGCGATCAGCGTGATGGCCTTGTCGATGTCCGGGTTCGTTCCCTTCACATAGGCGCCCACGTTGATGAGGTCCTCCGCGTCGTGGTAAACGGCCAGGGAGCGGCGGAGCGCATTGGCGGCACGTTTGTGGTCATCATCCGCGATGTCCGACATGACACGGCTGATGCTGCCGAGTATGTCGACTGCGGGATAATGGTTGCGATGGGCCAGCTGGCGCGACAGCGCGATATGTCCGTCCAGAATGCCGCGCGCGGCATCGGTGATGGGTTCGTTCATGTCGTCGCCGTCAACCAGAACCGAGTACAGGCCTGTGATGGACCCCTTCGCCGAAGTGCCGGCGCGTTCCAGCAGCTTCGGCATGACGGAAAAGACGGAAGGCGTGTACCCGCGGGAAACCGGCGGCTCGCCGATGGCCAGGCCGATCTCGCGCTGCGCCATGGAGAAGCGGGTGAGACTGTCCATCAGGAGCAGCACGTCCTTGCCCTGATCGCGGAAATATTCCGCGATGGCGGTCGCCGTCAGGGCTCCCTTCAGGCGGACGAGTGCCGGCTGGTCCGAAGTCGCGATCACGACCACGGACCGGGACAGTCCCTCCGCCTGCAGGTCGCGCTCGAGAAAGTCCCTCACTTCGCGGCCCCGTTCCCCGATCAGGGCGATGACATTGATGTCCGCCTTCGTGTTCCGCGCAATCATGCCCATGAGGGTGCTCTTGCCGACACCGCTGCCCGCAAAGATGCCAAGGCGCTGGCCCTTTCCGATTGTGAGGAGACCGTCCAGACACTTGACCCCCAGCGGAAGAACCTGCATGATGCGGGGACGCGTCATGGGGTTCGGCGGCATATTCTGAACAGGCACCCAGCTTTGAATGGCGACAGGTCCCTTCCCGTCCATCGGGCGGCCCATGCCATCGAGCACACGGCCGAGCAGTTCCGGACCCACTCCGATCTCCAGCTGGTGACCGGTTGCCGTGACAGGGTTTCCGGGGCTGATGCCGGTCATGTCGCCGATCGGCATCATCAGGACGCTGCGATCGCGGAAACCGACGACCTCCGCGAGCATGTCCCGTCCCATGCGACCGCCGTGTATGCGGCAGAGTTCACCGATGTGGGTCTGAGGACCCTCCGTTTCAATGGTCAGGCCCACCACTTTGGTCACCTTGCCCGAATGCCGGATGAAACTGCGGCTTCGGAGCAATTCCCTGTAGCGGTCCAAGGACAAGTCAACCGACATGATGCGCCCTCCGGGGTTCCCAGGAGATGAATGCCCGTTTTGGAGAAGATCGGGACCACATCAGCAGGGCTTTCCTGCAAAGATATGGGCGATGATTCAGGTGGATCTCCACCGACTAATTTGCGCCGTCATCCCTCCGGCTCTGTTTCAACGGCCGACAGGGCTGTTGCCTCGGACCGTCCGCCGAGAAGGGCCTTCAGCGCATCTTCAATCTGGGTCATGCGTGTCCCCGCACTGCCGTCCGCGGTGCCGTAACCGGTGTCAACCAGGCACGAACCCTTCGACAGTGTCCCGTCCCGCCGAATGTCCAGTTCACAAAGATTTCCGAGCGAAGCGGAAAGCCGCTCGAGGTTGCTGCAGACATAGTCGTAATCCGCCGCGGACACTTTGACGATGGCCGAATCCGACGGCGTGACATCCGCCAGTGTGCTCCGGATGATGCCGAGAATGGACTCGGGCTGTGCGGCGATTTCCATGCCGATCACCTTCCTTGCGACATCCAGAACCAAAGCGACCATGTCCTCTTCCATACCGTCCAGTGTTTCCTGATAGGAGTTCTTGGCAAATGCCAGGGTTTCCTCGGCTTCCTGTATCAAGGCCGCATATTGACGCTGCGCCTGTCGCTCGCCTTCCGAGTAGCCGCTTTCCCGCGCATGCCGGCCGGTTTCCTCCGCCTCGGCCGCAGCACGGGTCCGGGCAGCTTCCAGCAGCCTTTCCGCCTCGAGCTGGGCCTCGCGGACGATCAGGGCGGCCTCCCTGCGGGCCTTTTCCACCTGATCGAGCGGCATAAAGTCCGACGCCTCCCCATCCCCTTCGTCGGGAGCAGGAGGCGCTTTCGTTTCCACGGACTGCTGCACCGCAAAAGGGGTTCCCATGTTCACCCGGCTCTTTTTATACACGCCGTAGCCATATCCAGGATTGTTATACAACGATGTCCGCCTCCCTATGGCCTATACGATGAGTTCGTCGCCGCCGCCGCGAGAGATGATGATCTCGCCTGCATCCTCGAGTTTGCGGATGATGTTGACAATCTTCTGCTGGGACTCTTCCACATCCTTCAGGCGAACCGGTCCCATGAAGTCCAGTTCCTCGCGGATCTGTTCCGCGAGACGTTTGGACATGTTTGCAAAAATTAGGGTCTGCACTTCCTCGGAACTGCCCTTGAGCGCAATGGCAAGCTGGCTGTTGTCGACCTCGCGCATGAAGCGCTGCACGGCACGGTTGTCGAGCTGCAGGATGTCTTCGAACACGAACATGCGCTTGCGGATTTCCTCGGCCAGATCCGTGTCCTCGATTTCCAGTGTGTCCATGATGTATCGCTCTGTGCCGCGGTCGACGGAGTTCAGGACATCGACAATGGCCTGAATGCCTCCCGCCGCGGTGTAATCTTCCGTGACAAGGGAGGAGAGTTTCTTTTCCAGAACGCGTTCCACTTCCTTGATGACTTCGGGCGAGGTGCGATCCATCTGTGCGATGCGTCGAGCCACGTCGGCCTGCTTGTCCTGGGAAAGGGCGGACAGCACACCGGCCGCCTGAACCGGTTTCAGATAGGAAAGAATCAGCGCGATGGTCTGCGGGTGTTCGCTCTGTATGAAGTTGAGCACCTGGGTCGGATCCGCCTTGCGGACAAAATCGAAAGGGCGGACCTGCAGCGAGACGGTGAGCTTGTTGATGATGTCCATGGTGCGTTCGCCACCGAGTGCTTTTTCCAGGATGTCCTTGGCATACCCGATGCCGCCTTCGGTGATATACTGCTGGGCCAGACAGATCTGGTAGAACTCCTGAAGCACGCGTTCCTTCTCGCCCGGGGAGACCGTGCGGATGTTCGCGATTTCGAGGGTGAGCTGTTCGATTTCCTCATCCTTCAAATGCCGGAAAATCTGCGCCGAAAGCTCCGGTCCCAGCGTAATCAGCAGCATGGCCGCCTTTTCGCGTCCCGAAAGCTCTCTGTTCGATTCATTCTTGCCCGGTCCGGCCATGTTCCGTCACCCCGTCAGTCCCAATCCTCAGCCAGCCAGTTGCGGAGCAATTGGGCCACCGCATCCGGTTTCTGTGCGACAAATTTGTCGATCTGCTTCTTGATTTCCGACTGCTCTCCCGTAGAGATGTCGGGCAGTTCCATCTGGTTTGTTCCAGCCCCCGCAGAAGCGCCGGCAAGCGCGGGTTCCCCCAGACCGCCCGCGAGCGGAACCGAAGAGACAGCCTTCTGCCTGCGGGGCACAAGCGCGATGCCCATCACCAGCAGCAGGAGAAGCATGAGCAGGTAGAATCCGAACTGGTCCAGAAATGCCGTCACCGTGTCCATCAGGGAGACGACCGGCTCCGTTTCCGGCGCAAGTTTCTGGACATTCACGGTGATGCTGGCCGCAGGAACGCCCGTGGCGCCGGACGCGGACGCCCGGATGCCGTCCAGATATTCCGGTGTGAGCGCATCGGCGACGGCCACTGTCCTGCCGTACCACAGCGTGATGGACATGGAGGAACGATCCGCCACCAGCATGCCGAGTGCCTTTTCCGCCACCGTATCCTTTTCGTTGTAGACATACTCCGGAACCTTCTGTTCCTTGGCGTACGTGGAGCCTGTCCCCGCACCGATCACGTAGCCGGCGCCCGCCGAGGGATTCGTCGCGGTCCCGGGAACATCCCCCGCTTCGGCATTGGTCAGATTCTCGCTCAGGGTCTCATTGCGGACCGCGAATCCGCCGCCGTCGGGATTGGGATCGGTATACGTCTTTTCGGAGCTTTTCTGCACGTCGAAGTCCAGCACGGCGTTGGCGGAGACGGACATGTTGTCGAAATCAGCGTTCTGCCCGACGGACAGCAGGAAATGGTCCCGCACCTTGCCGACAAGCTCGGCCTGCCGCTTCAGACGCATTTCCTCCTGGGTGGAGGCGCGGCCGACATCCGTGGAAAGGTCGTTGCGGTTCAGCGGGTTCAGATTCTGATCGACGAGTGTCACATTTCCCGGCAGGATGCCGAGCGAGGAAGCCACCACACGCGCCGCGGCATCCACCTGTTCATCCGACAGGGTGCTCCTGGTCTTGAGCATGACATAGGCGGTGCCTTTGTCCGTATTGTCCTCTCCGGCCCAGTAGCTTTTGTCCGGTTTGGTGTAATTCACCGTGGCATTTTCCACATTGTCGAATTTCTTCAGTTTCACGACCAGGTCGTTCTTGCTGAATTCCTTCCAGAGGTTCGCTTTGTCCGCTTCCGTTGCGGTCAGCGACAGCTTCGACCAGGTGTCCGTGAAACTGACATCCGGGGAGACAAGCGCCTGGGATGCAAGATCGAACTCGACGTTCACCTTTGCCTTGCTGTCGACAAGGATCTGATTGTCCGCCCCCTTCTTGTATTTGATGGCGTTCTCATCCAGGTAGGCGATGACCGGCGTCATGGCGATGCCGTCCGTGCTCTCGAAGAGGGGAACATAATCGACACGCAGCGAAAACATGAGTGTCAGTGCCGTGACAAGCACCAGCACCCCCGCCATCACATACAGACGGATTTTCTGACCGCCGGTGAGTTCTCCCCAGAACGTGGTGATGCGTTCCCAGATTCGTTGCAGTGGCTCTGGCATGATTCATCCTTCCTCTCGGGTGCCGGACGGCCGGAATGCCGTACGGCGGAACGGGTGCCGCAGAAACGTCAGATCTGCATGCGGTTGATTTCCTGGTAGGCTTCCAGCACCTTGTTTCTGACTTCAAGCACCAGCTGCAGGGAAAGGGATGCCTTTTCCCCCGCAATCAGCACTTCGTGGATGCTGTCTGTTTTGCCTGCGATGAAGTCGTTGGTCAGCGCGGTTGACTGCTGCTGAAGTCCATTCACCTGAGCGATCGCATCCGACAGAATCTGCCCGAAGCTGATGCCCGATGCCGCATCCGACCCATTTGCCGGGATGCCCGCAGCCTGCATCGGCTGGGTGGCCTGAAGGGGTCCGACTGCCGAAACGCCGGCAACCGATGACAAGGGTGGAATAACTCCGATGGCACCGATGGCCATATGCGACTCCTTTCATCGTCCCATACCGGGACAAGTCCGACTTCCAGCGGCATCAGCGCCGTCACCTGCCGATTTCCAGCGCCTTCAGCGCCATCGACTTCGTTCCGTTCATGGCGGTCACATTCGCATCATAGGCGCGTGTCGCGGAAATCATGTCGACCATTTCCGTCACGGTATCCACATTCGGCATCTTCACAATGCCGTTTTCATCCGCATCGGGGTGACCTGGGTCATATATTTCGCGGAAAGGGCTCTGGTCCGCGACGATGGCCGTAACCCGCACGCCGTTTCCGATGCCCATCCTTCGGCGGCTTGCATCGGTCAGATAGGAGGAAAAGGACTCTGTGCCCGACCGTTCCTGAAACACAACCGTTTTCCGGCGATAGGGATCTCCTGAGGCCGTGCGGGTTGTGGAGGCATTCGCGAGATTCTGCGAAATGATGTCCATGCGAAGCCGCTGGGCTGTCAGGGCGGAGGAGCTCGTTTCAAAGGAAGTGAAGTATCCCATGTCTTATTTTCCTCCCCGGATGACGGTGCGCAGTTTCGAGAACTCTCCAGTAATTTTCTGCACAAGAAAACTGTACTTGAGATTGTTCATGGCCATGAGAGCCATTTCACTTTCTATATCCACATTGTTGCCGTCTATGCGATAACTGGTGGCGGCATTGTCCTCGGTCACGACACTGTCATTTCCGGACAACCCGGTCAGGCCGCGATCGATCTTTCCCGTCCGCGTCTCCGCATTCAGAAATTCCTCGAACTTCAGCGTCTTCCGCTTGTAGCCCGGGGTATCCACGTTCGCCACATTCTGCGAGATGACATCGTTGCGTGTCCAGGTGGCATCCAGCGCCTTTTCGAGGTTCCTTGACTGGAAAAACAGCTTGTCCAGCATTGCGATCACTCCTTCGGATGAATTCATCGAATCCCCGCATCATGCGGCCTGCCGCCGCGCGGTATGCATGTTGCCCACCAGCGCAAAGGCTCCATCCCTGTTTCTCTTCCGTAAGTCCTATCGGCAGAACGGCCCGGGGTTGATAACCTGCTGCATCCGTCCGACCGGTTTGTCTCGTCCGCCATCCCGGACGACGGGAGGACGAAGTCTGAATCCCAGCAGAATATGAATGAAAAACATGATTCCGGTGATACGCCGTGAAGCCCCGCAGGGTCTACTGAATCTTTCCCGCTTTTTCAGTTCTTAACCATTCTAGCATACGGAT
>JAIFNI010000111.1 GCA_020047785.1 Clostridia bacterium | reverse complement strand
CGGGGGGAGAAGATCCAGGGAAGATATTGGGACATCCAGCCGACGACCGGGAACCAGAGGAGCTTGTCCGGTTCCTTGCCCTTCCTGCGGCCTGCCGTGTACTGCCAGATCATCATGATAAAGATGGAGAACATGCCGACCAGGCCGGA
The DNA here is from genome assembly GCA_020047785.1 of Clostridia bacterium. Classification (GTDB taxonomy): domain Bacteria; phylum Bacillota; class Clostridia; order DSM-8532; family DSM-8532; genus JAEWSN01. The sequence continues at coordinate 10,256 of JAIFNI010000111.1, read as the reverse complement.
CCACCAGACAATCGGATTGCCGAAGGAAGCGATGGCCTCATCAAAAGGCGCCTTCAGCAAGGCTGCGTCATAAAAGAAAATCGGACGGATGTCGAAAGGCCATTCATACCAGAAGGAATAGTAGGGATGGGGGGAGGTGACGCTCTTGTGGTATTCATACATGCTCTTCTGGGAATCGACAACCCACTGGAGGAAGGTTTTTGTCTTGTCATGATGCGGCACGGGCAGGTAACTTAGTGTATAGACGGCTGCCGGAACCACGATGAAGAGTATGATGCAGATCAGACAGGTGAGATAGAAATATTTGACAACCCATTTGCCGACGCCCTGTACTTTTTCTTTCGGTTCCAGTCTTTCCCGATTCTGCCTGTTTTTGAATTCCCTGAATTCAACGGTTCGGGAATAAAAGAACAGGAACGCAAGGCCGAAAACAGCATAAAAACCGATCCATTTCACAGCGCCTGCAAGTCCGAGAAACAGGCCTGACAGCGCGAGCGGTCTGATCGATTTCCAGAATCCCTTTTCATAGGCGGGCTCATCCAGGTAAACAAGCATGAAGTAATACGAAGCCATGATGAAGATGATCAGATAACTGTCCACCGTACCGATGCGTGTCTGGGTGAAATGCATGAAGTCCGCCGCGAAGAACAGGGTGCAGAAAGTGGCCCAGTACGAGTCCTTGAACAGACGCTTCGCCATGGCGAACATCAGGGGGAGCATCAGCGCGCCGACAATGGCTCCGAGCCAGCGCCAGCCGAAAGGCGTCATGCCCATGATGGCTATGCCGACCTGCATGATGTCCTTGCCGAGTGGCGGATGGGTGTTTTCGTAAATAACAGGCCAGTTCTTCAGCTGTTCCAGGGCGGTGCGGGGGAAGTACACTTCATCGAAATAGGTATTGTGCAGCACATTGGGACGATATGGGACAATATCCTGCTCATCAAAGAGTTTTTCAACCCCAGGGGCTCCCTTGACATCGGTCACCGTGAAACCGGAAAGCTGTTCCCTGCCATGGAAAAAGGCGAGTTCCCTGTATTCCGCCTGCCAGAAGCCGGTTTTCTTGCCGTCGCTCTTGGGTGCCTGCTCCGCTGTCGTAATGCGCAGGCGATTCGTCACAACGCCTTCCTGACTGTATGCCCAACGGAAAAGCGCTTCCATGTCCAGATTGGTGAAGGAGACAAATTCCCCATCCTTCTCCGCGGATATTTCCAGCGAACCGAAGCAGCCCCAGACAGGACCCAGACCACCGAACAGAAGGGTGCGGTCGACGGTCACTTCCCGGCCGAAGTCGACGATGAAGGAATCCCCCTTCTTTTCAGGCGTCCAGCCTGTCTGCGGAGAACGGAACGAACCGAGCCAGACCATGGCGACCGCCAGATAGATGGCCGCGATGAGCCAGGCGCGCTTCCGGTCTGCCAATGTCATTCGGGCGGGGTTTTGGGATAATTCGATCATCGGATTTTCCGCCTTTCGATTTGTTTTGTTTCGGTTGCCGCCAAGACGGGTGGACCATCAACAATGGCGGATTTACCGCCTGCGGAGGTTCCCGTTTCGCCGGAAACGCGAAACAGGATGAAAACCGTCCAGCCATACGCAAGAATCAGAAGGAGGGATGCAACTGTGCCACGTGTTTCCGATACCGGCAGCCAATAGATGAGAGACCAGCTCAAATCATATACGACCCACTGATTGAACGCTGTGACAGCAGAAACCAGCAGAAATGGACCCGCCAGACGGAATTCATACAGCATGCAGGCTGTCCCGATCAGGAGAGCCGGAACCAGATACCGCTCGTGCATCTTCGTCATGAAGAGGAAGGCGGAGAACAAGGCAATCCAGGATGCGAAGAAGAGGCTGCCCGGGTGATGCGGCTTTCGCAGGAGAAGCCAGCCAGCCAGAGAAAAACCTGCAGCGGTCAGCAAAAACCCCCAGGTGGACATCGGCAGACCCAGAACGGGCGTGGAATCCGCTACCGTCTGTCCACCGAGCGGGAACCATAGATTGAACGCATTCGCGGTTCCGTACGGATAATCCTTGATGCTGCGCAGGTAAAGATCGAACAGCCACCAGAAGGGGTCAAGCCATTTCGGTATCCGCCCGGAGAGGGAAGTCGGCGTATAAAAGGGAAGTATGATGGCCAGATACATGCCCGTACCTGCTGCAAGTGCGAGACCGATTGTCCTCAACCATTTTTTCCATTTTAATCCAAACAACGCATGTAAAAAGGCCGCCAGCACGATGGGGGTCAATAGGCCGCTCTGCGGTTTTGTGAGGACGGACAGCAGGAAGATGAGCGCGGCCGCAACCGGTTTCTTCTCAAGAAACAGCAGAAGCACCAGCATCAGAAGCATGGCGGGAATCCCATCGAATTGACCCCAGACGGAGGAATCAAAAAGCACGGCGGGATTCATGAAATAGAGCATGGCAAGGGCGAATCCTGCGCGAGGCCGATCCATTCCCAGTCCCAGACGCATCAGGAGGCTTGCACCGACAGCATCCGCCAGAACCGCCCATAATTTGATGAACTGCACATGGCTGGCTGCACCCATCTGCGTCAGACTGGCAAACTCGCCTGTTAACCAGAGCAGATATTGATAGGCAGGCGCATAGACGACATGAAAGGTGGCATAGAAGTCCCTTGGGCCCAAATCGGCCAGATGGCGGCTCCATGCGAGGTATCCGGTCATGTCGACATCGTAGGAAGGAGCAAGGGTGAAAAGGATGCGGAGTATGACAGCAACAACAAAAAAGGGTTGCCAGGTTCCCCATTCCTTTTTCGGTTCGAGGCGGTTGTCCCGTTTGCGTCCGTGAGCCATGAAAATAGTCTCCGATGCTGTCTCCGTTGCTGTCTGAGGGCCGGTTCCCATCATGCATCCGGCTCCTTGTCATTTTAAACCATCGGACTTGCTTCCGCAACCGTTTCAGCAACCGCGTCCGCAACCACATTCACAGCCGTTTCAGCAACCGCATCCGCAACCACATTCACAGTCGTTCGTCCGCAGATCCCGCGGATAATTGATGTTTCCCTTTTTTTGCGCTATGATGGATCAAACCGTCCGGCTCCGCACGGGCCGGGACCGATTGCCAGCACAGTTGTCGGTACCGGCTTTTTCGTTGCAGGGACAGGCATCTTGTCCTGTTCCGTTCCACGAACACATGGCGGAAATCCCGAGGACCGTGCCTTGTCGGCCTGTCCGAGACCGGTACGGCGGAGAGAATCGATGCGATATGTCAGCACCAGGGGCGGTACACCCGCCATGTCTTCCGCAGAAGCCATAAAAACCGGTCTTGCCCCGGATGGCGGTCTGTTTGTCCCGGAAGGGCACCCTGTCCTGGCCACCGGTGAATTGTCCTCCCTGATCGGCATGACGTACAAGGAACGTGCCGGATTCATCCTTTCACGCTATCTGACCGATTTCACCGAATCCGAGATTGCCATGTGCGTGGAAAATGCATATGGCGGCACCCGTTTCGACAAACAGGGCGTCGCGCCGCTGGTTCACCTCGACGGACGGCTGTCCGTCCTGGAACTCTGGCATGGTCCCACCTGCGCGTTCAAGGATGTGGCGCTGCAGATTCTTCCGCAGTTCATGACGGAAGCCATGAAAAAGACTGGTGAGAATCGGGAAATCGTCATTCTCGTCGCCACATCGGGAGATACCGGAAAGGCGGCATTGGAAGGATTTGCGGATGTGCCGGGCACACGGATAGCGGTTTTTTATCCGGATGAGGGCGTCAGTGAAGTCCAGAAGCGGCAGATGATCACGCAGGAAGGGTCCAATGTGCATGTAGTCGGCGTATCCGGAAACTTCGACGATACGCAGACCGGTGTGAAGCGGATCTTCTCCGATGCCGCCCTGGCGGAAGCCATGGACCGCGCGGGACTTGTGTTCTCATCGGCAAACTCCATCAACTGGGGCCGATTGGTGCCGCAGATCGTGTACTATTTCTCCGCCTATGCCGATTTGTGCCGGGAGAACCGCATTCAATGCGGGGATCCGGTGAATTTCGTCGTACCGACCGGCAATTTCGGGAACATCCTGGCCGCATGGTATGCCATGTCGATGGGGCTGCCTGTCGGCCGTCTCATCTGCGCATCGAACGCCAACCATATCCTGACGGATTTCATGGAAACCGGTGTGTACGATCGCCGCCGGGATTTTCACAAGACCGTTTCCCCTTCCATGGACATTCTCATCTCCAGCAATCTGGAGCGGCTTCTGTACGAAATGTCCGGCAAGGATGCGGAAAAAGTGGCCAGCTGGATGAAATCCCTCTCGGTTACCGGTGCCTACAACGTCGGAACCGAAATGAAAGAACACATCGCCAAACTTTTTTATGGTGGATGGACCTCTGAGGACGATACATTGAAAACCATTCATTCCGTCTGGAAAGAGCACCATTATGTTGCCGATACCCATACCGCTGTCGCCCTGAACGTATACAACGGATATCTTGCCGAAACCAATGACAAGACGGTCACGGTACTCGTCTCAACCGCAAGTCCTTTCAAGTTCAGCGACAGCGTGGCCGGCGCCCTGTTCGGAGCCGGTGTGCTGGAAGGAAAAGACGAGTTCGAGTTGCTGGACCTTCTGTCGGAACGAACGCAATGGCCGGTGCCGGCAGGGCTGGCCGGCCTTCGTGACAGGGAGATTCTGCATAAAGTCCATGCCACTGCGGAAGGAATGGCCCTCACCGTTTCCCGGCTGCTCGGAATCATTCCGGCAGCGGAAGGAGAGATACATGGCTGACAGGAACAAGGTCCATGTCCGGCTTGAAAAACTGGTTCGTGATTGCGCGCTGGAGGTACTGGCATGTCAGGAACGGATCAGTGAGATCAATATCGCATCCACGGATATCAACCGTCCCGGTCTGCAGCTGACCGGATTCTTCGATTACTTCGGAAATGATCGGGTTCAGGTCATCGGCAAAGTCGAGATGACCTATCTGGATCAGTTGGACTCCCAGTCCCGGTATGATGCGCTCTACGGCGTATTCAGCCGCAGCGTTCCCTGCGTTGTGCTTGCCCGCGGCATGGAGCCCCATCCTGAAATGTTGGTGCTTGCAGAACAGTTCAATACACCTCTTTTGCGGACATCCGAAGTGACAACGCGATTTTCCAGCAACCTTATTGCCATGCTGAACACGGAACTCGCCCCGATGGAGACCAAACATGGGGAACTCATCGAGGTCTATGGGGAAGGTGTGCTGATTCTCGGGGAAAGCGGCGTGGGCAAGTCCGAAACGGCACTGGAACTCGTGAAGCGCGGCCATAGGCTGGTTGCGGACGATCTGACGGAAATCCGGCGCGTATCAAGCAAGACACTGGTGGGTACCGCACCTGAAATCATCCGTCACCTGATCGAAATCCGAGGCATCGGTATCCTGGATGTGAAGCATTTGTACGGCATCGGATCAGTCAAGATGACGGAGAGCATCAATCTCATTGTGAACATGGAATTATGGAATTCCTCGAAACAATATGAACGACTCGGCATGGACGAGCAGTTCACGGAGATTCTTGGCATCAAGATTCCTTCCCTGACCATACCCGTGCGTCCCGGAAGAAACCTCGCCATCATCATCGAGGTCGCGGCCATGAACAACCGTCAGAAAAAGATGGGATACAATGCGGCCCAGGCTTTCTCACAGCGTATCAGCCTGCAGCAGGGGCTGCCGGTTGAATGATCGGCAACCGGTCCTGTCCCGCGTGGAAAACCGGCAGAATAACCCGTTGATTGTTCGGCAGAATGTCCTGAACTGCGAGGTAAGTCGTTTGACAGAGAACAGCCTGGAGACCGTGGCAAGCGGACTCATTCGTTTGTCCGGAGAAGATCGCGTTCGGAGAAACGTGGATATGAAGCCTTACACCACCATGCGGGTGGGCGGAACGGTCTCCGTGTTCGTGGAAATTTCCGGTGCGTTGGAACTGTCCGCCATTCTGCGTTTCCTTCATGGAGAAGGCGTGCCGCATGCCGTAATCGGCAACGGATCCAACCTCATCGTGGCGGATGAAGGATATGAGGGCGTTTTGCTCCACCTTTCCTCCGGACTGTCCCGCGTCACCGTGCTTCCGGATGGTCTGGAAGCGGAAGCCGGTGCCCTGCTTTCCGGTGTTTCCCGCGTCGCATGGGAAAACAGCTTCGCAGGCCTGGAGTTTGCCTCCGGCATCCCTGGCAGTCTGGGCGGTGCGGTGGCCATGAATGCAGGAGCGTATGGACGGGAAATCAAGGATGTCGTCGTGACAACAACCTGTCTTGACGCGAAAGGTGAAACCATTGTCCTGAAAGGGTTGGAGCATGATTTCGGATACAGACACAGCCGTGTGCAGACAGAGGGGCTTGTCGCCGTTTCCGCCAGACTCCGCCTGCAGCAGGGCGACCCGGATGCCATTCGCGCGGAGATGCGCGAACTGGCCGGAAGACGCGCGGACAAGCAGCCGCTCCATCTTCCCAGTTCGGGCAGTACGTTCAAACGCCCCGTCGGCTATTTTTCCGGTAAACTCATCGAGGATTGCGGACTGAAGGGTCTGCGGGTCGGCGGTGCGCAGGTGTCGGAGAAACATGCGGGTTTCGTCGTGAACACCGGAGGGGCTACCGCGGAGGATGTTGTCAATCTCGTAGGGCTGATTCGCGAAACCGTGCGACGGGAAACCGGCGTGACACTCGAACCGGAAGTGAAGCTTCTCAAGGGGGACAGCCTATGCAGTTTCTGATCATCACAGGCATGTCGGGCGCAGGGAAAAGCCATTGCGTGAAATATTTCGAGGATATCGGCTACTACTGCGTCGACAATCTGCCGCCCTCACTCATTCCAACCTTCGCGATGCTCAGCCGCCAATCCGGCAAGATGGAGCGGATTGCCCTGATTGTCGACATCCGCGGCGGGGACATGTTTCAGGAGCTCTTTCCGGCGCTGGAGCAGCTCACCATGCTGGAGATTGCCTATCGCATCCTGTTTCTGGACTCGAATGACGGGGTGTTGATCAAGCGATTCAAGGAGACGCGCCGCATGCATCCGCTGGCGCAGGATGGCCGCGTGCAGGACGGCATCACGCGGGAAAGAGAGATTTTGAGCCCTGTCCGGGCTAGAGCCGACTATATTCTGGACACCTCGAACATGCTGCCTCGCCAACTGCGGGAGGAAATCATCAAACTGTTCGTGGAAGGTCGTGCCCACAACAACCTGACGGTCAATGTCCGCTCCTTCGGTTTCAAGTATGGCATTCCGCTTGACGCGGACCTTGTTTTCGATGTGCGCTTCATTCCGAACCCCTTCTATGTCGATGCGCTGAAACCGCTGACCGGGCTGGATTCCGCCGTGTCCGACTATGTGATGGCCCAGTCGGAAAGCGTGACCTTTCTGAACAAACTGATGGACATGGTCTCGTTTCTGCTTCCCTGTTTCGTCAAGGAAGGCAAATCGCAGATTGTCATTGCCATCGGCTGCACAGGCGGAAAACATCGTTCCGTCACGTTGGCCTGCAAACTTGGCGGACTGCTGGAAGCCATGAACGCGACAGTTGTAGTTGAGCATCGGGATATTGATCGGGATGCGAAGGCGGCTGGCCAATGAGGACATTCCAATGGTTCCGAATCGGATTCCGTTTCCGGAAATGGCTTTCAGGCGCAGTCGCAGGAGCCGTTCTGATTCTTCTTTCTCTTGGCACACTTTTGAAGGATATCGCGGCAGGTCCCTATCAGATAGGAATTGCGGCCGTTTTGGCAGCCGGGGGTATCCTCAGCATAGGCATCTGCTTCCGGACCATCCTGTTGAAATTTCTGCACGTCTATCCGACCGGCATCTACAAGAAACCGGAAAACATCGCCGAAGTCGGGGATGTCCTGTACAGGCGCAAGGTGTTGTCATCCGGTCCGCGTATCGTCGTGATCGGCGGCGGCACCGGAATCTCCACCATGCTGCGCGGGTTGAAGAAATACAGCAGCAACATCACCGCCGTGATCACCGTGGCGGATGACGGCGGCGGTTCCGGCGCGCTGCGCGAAGACCTCGGCATGCTGCCGCCGGGAGACATCCGAAACTGCATCATGGCTCTTGCGGAAACAGAGTCCGTCATGGAGAGGCTGCTTCAGTACCGGTTTACGGAAGGAAGACTGAAAGGGCAGAGTTTCGGCAATCTTTTTCTGGCGGCCATGAATGGCATTTCCGACAATTTCGAACAGGCTGTCCGGTTCACGGGCGAAGTTCTCGCCGTGACAGGACGGGTTCTGCCCGTCACGGAGCAGGATGTCAGGTTGATCGCGGAACTCGAGGACGGAACGGTCATTGTCGGTGAATCGAATATCGGACGCCATCATCTCAGTCACCCCCATCGCATCAGGACGCTCCGTCTGGACAAAAAGGATGTGAAGGCGCTGGAACCGGTGCTGGAATCCATTCATGAAGCGGATTTGATTGTACTCGGTCCCGGCAGCCTCTACACGAGCATTCTTCCGAATCTCCTGGTCGACGGTGTGGCGGAAGCCGTCACAGAGTCCCATGCCGCAAAAATCTATGTCTGCAACGTCATGACACAGCCCGGAGAAACAGACGGGTACAGTGTTTCGGAACACATCCAGGCATTATGGGCACACGCGGGAAACAACCTCTTCCAGTACTGTCTGGTCAACAGCGGCGAAGTGAACGAAGCCATCCTCGATCGATACCGGAAGGATGGGGCGGATTTGGTGATGGTCGATCTTTCAAGATTGAAAAAGATGGGTATAAGACTGGTGGAAAGTGATTTGGTTGAGGTGCGGGATCGACCCTTCCAGCCTGATTCGGACAAATGGACGCAGGTTGTGCGTCATGATCCGGACAAGTTGGCGCAGGCGGTCATGGATATTCTCAGGGTCCACTGACTTTGGGGGCGGGAAGCCGAAGACCTTTCCCCTGGAAAGCAGGTGATGTCATGAAATTCAGACCTTCCTCCTGGCGGGCACCCGAGGCCGGGCTGCAGCGGGAATGGCTCCTGACGAACGGACTCGGTGGATATGCATCGACATCCGTGACCGGAGCGAACAATCGGCGGTATCACGGATTGCTCGTGGCGGCATCGCCGGTCGGCAATGAGCGTCAGTTCATTCTGTCCCAGATATCTGAGACTGTGGTTTCCGAAAACAGTTACCGAACCTTGCTGTCGTTTCATACGCGCGACCAGGATTACAGGGGAGAGGAATGCCTCCGCTCGTTCGTCTGGAACGGGATGCCTGTCTGGCATTACCGGGTTGGATCCCTTTCCATTGAAAAGCAGGCTGTTCTGGTCTACGGAAGAAATCTGACCGTGATCCGTTACCGGTTTGAAAACGGGGATGAACCGGTGTCCTTTCACATGACACCCCTCGTCAACTACCGGAATCATCATTTTCTTACATACAACCAGTACGCGCAGTACGAGGTGGACTTCAACGGCAGGCAGATGGATGTCCATCCGTTCGGTTCCTCCGACATCATCCGGATCACCTGCAGCGACGGCCAGGTGATCCGGCGCGACCGCACCTATTTTTACAATATGGATTATCCGCTCGAACGGGAACGGGGTTACCCGGCAACGGAAGACCACTACATTCCGGGCTACTACGAAATCAAACTGGAACCCGGCGCGTCCAAAGTCGTCACCCTCGCCGTCAGCCTGAATGAAAGCCTGGACGATGTGGATGGGGATGCCTGCATCCGCGAAGAGGAGTTCCGGTTGGCCAACCTTCCGTTCCGGCTGCTCTACCAGGATCCTTTCGTGCATGCCATGGCGCAGGCGGCCGATCAATTCATCGTACGCCACATGAAGGAAAACGACGAAGTTTCCATCATGGCCGGATATCATTGGATCGGGCCCTGGGGTAGGGACTCCCTTGTCGCGCTGCCCGGTCTGCTTCTGAAGTCAAAACGTCACGCGGATGCTGCAGGTCTTCTTGCCGATCTGGCAGGCAACATCAGGATGGGACTCCTTGCCAACCCGTTGCTTCCGGAAATCAAGTTCAATCCGGATATGGCTGCCGATGGTCCTCTCTGGTTCTACGAGACCCTGTTCCGCTACTTCCAGGAAACGGGAGACCTGGATTTTGTGCGGCGGATGATGCCCGTGTTGGAGGACACCTTCCAGATGCACGCGCTCTGCCGGATTCGCGGCATGCTGATGAATGAGGACGGCATGCTGGCAATCACGGACGGAAATGCCCCACTCACCTGGATGAATGCACGAATTGGGAATTGGGTGGTTACACCCAGGGCCGGCATGGTAGTCGAGATCAATGCACTGT
>JAIFNI010000016.1 GCA_020047785.1 Clostridia bacterium | reverse complement strand
AACATAGGTGGTTTTTCCTGGCATCCTTTTTTCGAGGCTTTTTGGAAAGCAGCTGTGACTGCAGTTTGAACACATGGATCTTTTTTATTGATATGGCCTGTTTCATCGCTTGACAAGTGTTGAACGGGAAGATATGCTTGTCTCACCGAAAACGTTTTGGAGGATTTTTATGAACAAGCCGGCCAATATCCGGGAGGTCGCAAGACGGGCCGGCGTTTCCATCACAACCGTATCACGGGCGCTCAACGGATATCCGGATGTCAATGAGGAAACACGGAAGCGCATCATGGCCATCACTGAGGAAATCGGCTACATCCCGAATGCTGTGGCCAAGAGCCTTGTCACCCAGGAAAGCCGCTCCTTCGGCTTCATTCTTTCCGGGCTGATCCGTGGCAGCAAGCACACCATCATCCAGGAATGCCTGTGCGGCATCTACGCGTTTGCACGGGAAGTCGGATACGAAGTGACGATGTTTCCCGTCGATTCGGCCATGCAGTTGAAAAAGAGCTATATGCAGTTTTCCCGTGAACACAATCTCGCGGGGGTCATCCTCCAGGGAATCCGGACGGATGACGAATACAGTCGTGAAGTCTTTTCCAGCGATCTTCCCTGTGTGCTCATCGATATCCCGGCCGACCGAAACCGGGTGGGAAGCGTCTCCATCGACAACGAGGCGGCATCGGCCGCCATGACGGATTATCTGCTTTCGCAGGGGCATCGGAACATTGCGTTCGTCAACGGGAAAGAAGCGGCTGCCGTCTCCACCCAGCGATATGAAGGTTATGTCTCGGCCATGCGCGGCGCGTCGGCACCGTTGCGCTGGGATTATGTGCTGAACGGTGAATTTGATGAGGAGATCGCATACCGGGAGGCCCTTCGATTTTTGCCGGAACACCCCGAAGTGACAGCTGCCTATTGTGCTTCCGATCTGATGGCCATCGGCGTGATGCGCGCGGCAGCGGAGCTGGGCATCGCAGTTCCGGAACAGCTTTCCGTCACAGGGTTCGACGATATTCCCATTGCAGCGTATACAACGCCTTCCCTCACGACCATCCAGCAGGACTTCTTCCTCAACGGATACGAAGCCGCCCGCATGCTCTACGACATCATTCAGGGCAAGGATGTTCCTCATCGGAAGAAGACCCCGCATCGACTGCTTGAGCGGAACAGCGCCGGATCGATTCAAGGGGGTTCTCCCTTGCGAACGTGATGATACTGTCCCAGACCGTCATTGTACAGGTTCATCAGGCTCTTTTTTTTTCAAGGATAACGAAAACGTTTTGGTAACGAGGAGAATTCACATGCTGCAGTACACCCGAAAGAACAGCCGGGAAAATGGCTGGGTCATCACAGAGCCGGCACACCAGCCAGGCGCTCCTGGCAAAGGGGAAGCGCTCTTCTGTCAGGGCAATGGATACATGGGTATCCGGGGCGCTGCGGAAGAAGGCGGGAACGGGGTGGTCCGAGGGGCTTTCGTTTCCGGCATGTTCAACCGGTTTGATTCCTTCGAAGTCACCGAACTGCCGAACTGCCCGGATTTGTTCGGGCTGAAGATCGAACTGGATGGCGTTCTGCTGGACCCTGCCCGGTTCGAAACGCAGGAATATGAGCGAACACTCGATCTGAGAAACGGGGAACTTGTCCGCCGCTTTGTCTGGCGCACGCCGACAAGCGGGAAAGTATCCTTCACCTTCCGGAGATTTGTTTCCCTGGCAAGACGACATCTGGTCTGCCAACGGGTCACCGTACAGCCGCTTGATCAGGACGTGCGCCTCTTCTTTCGGGCCGGTATCGACGGCCAGGTGACCAATAGCGGTGTCCAGCATTTTTCGGAAGCAGGCAAGCGTCTGCGGGAAGGGCAGGTCCTCCAGCTTGCCGTTCAGACAACGCAATCGGGCATCGGCATGGCATTCAATGCCGTCCAGTCGTTCAAGCTGGACGGGGAGACAATCCAGGACGGGATCCTGCCTCTGATGGATCGGCGCGTCATGGCGCAAAAAGGGGAAATCACCGTGCCGGCCGGTTCGCGCTTCGAGATGGAAAAGATGGCGACCTGCCGCACCACGAGGGACCAACTTGCGGATTGGCCATCCGCCATCCCGGTGGAAGATTCGGATGATTCGACAATGCGCCGTTCCGACAGGGAAACGGAGCTGTCTCTTGCACAACTCTGCGAGGGTTCCTGGCAGGAGCTTCCGGGCCTGCAGGCAGTCGGATACGGGAAACTGCTGGAGGAATCCGAATCCGCCTGGAAGCGCGAGGTATGGGACCCGTGCGATGTACAGGTGGAAGCAGCGGATGGCGGGATCCAGACCAAACTGCGGTTTGCCCGCTACCATATGACGGTCATGGCACCTGTATCCGACTCCCGCATGAGCATTGCAGCCAAGGGTCTTTCCGGCGAGGGCTACAAAGGGCATGTATTCTGGGATACGGAGATTTTCCTGCTCCCGGCGTTTACTTTTGCAAGGCCGGATTGGGCTCGTTCTCTGCTCGAATACCGCTATCGCACACTGGAGGGCGCGCGCCGGAAAGCAAAAGAGAACGGGTATCGCGGGGCGATGTTCCCATGGGAATCCGCCTGGGCCGACGATGGTGAAGTGACGCCGGTCTGGGGCGCGGCGGATATTGTGACCGGACTGCCGACGAAGATCTGGTCCGGTTTTCTCGAACAGCACATTACGGCCGATGTCGCGTTTGCCGTCTGGCAATATGTGCAGGCATCGGGCGATCAGAATTTCCTGAAACAGTTTGGGTACGAGATTCTTTTTTCGACGGCCGATTTCTGGGACTCCCGCGCCGGATGGGATGATGCGCGCGGTTGCCGCACCCTCTGCGATGTGGTCGGGCCGGACGAATACAAGGAACATGTCGACAACAATGCCTTCACCAACACCATGGCCTGGTGGAACCTGAACCTGGCGGCAAACCTGGCGGAAACACTCCTTCAGGAGCAGCCAAAGGAAGTGGAACGGCTGGAGTGTGCGGGATTCCTCCTCGAATCCCTGAAATCGTCCGCGCTGAAATGGCGAAAAGCTGCTGAAGAATTATATGTCCCGAAACCAGATGCTTCAGGACTGATTCCCCAGAATGACACCTTTCTGCAGAAAGAAGACATCGACTTGACTCCCTACAAAAATGCATCCCGGGTCGGAACCTTGTTCAACCGGTACAGCCTTGATCAGGTCAATGAGATTCAGGTATCCAAGCAAGCCGACACGGTCCTGTTGCTTTACCTGCTCGAAGGATTGCACGATGCCCGGACCAAGGAACGGAACTTTCTCTACTATGAAGCCAGAACCCTGCATGATTCGTCGCTGTCGCTCTCCACACACTGCGCACTGGCCTGCGATCTTGGTCTGGACGCCTTGGCGGCGGATCTGTTCCAGCGGGCTGTCAATATAGATTTCGGCGAAGAACCGTTCTCATCGGATGGAGGGATTCATGCAGCTGCGACCGGCGGGATCTGGCAATGCGTCGTATGCGGGTTCGGCGGGCTGCGCGTTGTCGACGGACATCTCCGCATCGAGCCGCGTCTTCCGGCCGGATGGGAGCGGATCCGGTATCCGGTCGCCTGGCAGGGCGGCAGGCTCACCGTGACGGTGACCCGGAATGAATGGAAGCTTGAACGGGAATCCGGCGCAGCCGGGATGATCGAAGTGCTGACGGGCGGCGGGATGGTCCGGGTTCCCGCATCGGGACTGACACTGCCAAGGGTCTGATAAAACCAAGGGTCTGACATTGCCGAGAGTCTGACACTGCCAAGGGTCTGAGTTTCATACTTGCGCATTTTCTCCCGGACAGGGAGGAAACAGATAAAAGGAGGAAACCATCATGAAAAAGTTCCTATTACTCGCACTTTCCCTCATGCTTCTGCTGGGCACCGTGGCCGGATGCGGCCAGGCAGCTGCAACCCCCGCCGTTTCATCCGAGGCATCGGTCTCGGCGAAGGCATCGGAAGAAGCCACCCCGGAAGCCACGCCGGAAGCCACACCGGAGGCTACCCCCGAAGCGGCACCTTCCCTGGAAGGCAAAACCATCTCAGTCGGACGCTGGGGCGGCAACGACGCCGAAACCGCCAGCTTCGCCAAGATGCTCGCAGGCTTCACTGCCAAGACCGGCATCAAGGTCGAAGAGAAGGTTTATACGGATTACAATGTGCAGCTCCAGGCGGACATGGTCAGCGGCAGTGCGCCGGATGTCTTCTATGTCGATGCCTACATGGCCAAGTTCTATATCAATCAGGGTCTCATTGCGGAACTCGATCCTGCCGTGATCGAGAATGACAAATTCTACAAGCCCCTTTCCAATGCATTCATGCTGGATGGCAAGGTTTATGCCGCTTCCAAGGACTTCTCCACGCTTGCCCTCTACTACAACCGGAAATGGGTCAAGGACGGCGAAGTGCCGACAACCCTGGAGGATCTGCTGAATGGCGATTACCTGACCAACCTCAAGAAGACACTGCCCGCAGGGGTTGCATCCATGACCTACAACATCGACCTGGCAAGGAATCTCGATATGATGCAAACCGGCGGACTCGACATCATCAAGGACGGCAAGTTCTCCAACCTGTCCCAGGCCGGCACGGTTGAAAACCTCAAGCCGCTCGTGGATGCCGCCCTTGCCAAGAAGATCGTGACCCCTGCCGATCTGGGCCAGGGATGGAACGGAGACGCGTTCGGCAATGAAAAGACAGCCATCATGATGGAAGGCAACTGGGTTCTCGGACACCTGAAGACCAATTTCCCGAATGTCGATTTCGGCGTCGTGGAAGTGCCCACCTACAAGGGCCAGAAACATACGATGGTATTCACAGTGGGATATGCCCTCAATGTCAAGGCGAAGGAATCCGCCGCAGGTGTTGCTTTCATTCAGTACGCCACGGGTTCGGAAGGCATGACGACCTGGTGCTCCGGCGCCGGTGTGCTGCCAAGCCGCATGGATGTCGCTGCAGCGATGAAGGTGGCGGAAGATGTGAAGCTGGCGCCTCATGTCGCCGGTGCGGAATATGCGACACCCTGGCAAAAGGGTGAGACACTTGATATCGTCAACCGTGAATTCGGCAATTACTTTGCTTCCGTCGTGAAGGGAGAAACTTCTCTCGAAGAAGGCATGAAGAAAGCGGATGAAGCAGCCAACGCGTCCATCGAGTAAATCCAGGACAAACCGTTGATGCTCCGCCTTGAATCACCAGAAATTCCCTATAAATCGGGAACCTGCAGGCAACACACCCTTGCATGCCTGTAGCGGGGAAACCTTCCTTCTGTTCCGACAGTTCCGGGGGCCAGCATCAGCCGGTCCCCGGAACGCAGAACAGCGGAATTCCAACAGCAGCATGCAGGGGCCCGAAAACGGGATGCAAAGCCAGTCACACCGTCCTGCAGGATCCGAAACACGGGTCATTGGGTCCGGAAACCTGATATCAGACCCTTGCCAGCCAAAGGAGGACAATCATGTCCAGAAGAGTCAGCCGCCGCACGATCGGGGACCATGTGCAGGGATATGCCTTCCTGGCACCCACTGTCCTGGTTGTCGGACTGTTCACCTTTGCCGCCATCTTCTTTGCGGTCTTCATGTCTTTCCACAAGATCAATCTCTTCAAGCTCGAGATGACGTTCGTTGGATTTGATAATTTCACCAAGATGTTGTCTCTTGAGAAAACACGGGTCGCTTTTCTGAATACGATTCGTTTTGCCGCCGTGGTGGCACCGGCTCAAACGGCATTGGCTCTGGTCATCGCAGCGGCACTGAACAGCCGTATCCGTGCCCGGACGGCCTTTCGCGTCGTCTTTTTCCTGCCGACCCTGACCTCGTCCGCAGCCCTGACCATGATTTTCATGTTTCTGTTCAGCATCCCCGGTCCGTTCAACCAGATACTCACAGGACTCGGGGTGATTCCCGAAGCAGTCAACTGGACCAATGAAATCCGTTTTGCCCTGAAGGTCATCATGGCCATGAACATCTGGTCGACCGCGCCGTTTTTCATGACCCTTTATCTCGCCGCCCTGCAGGACGTGCCGATTTCTCTTTACGAAGCGGCAGCCGTGGATGGCGCGAGCGGGATCAAACAGTTCTTCCATGTCACGGTTCCCCATATGCGGCCAATCACGGCATTCGTGTTCGTGACAAGTATCATCGGCACCTTGCAGATGTTCGACCAGGCCTACATCATGTCCAATGGTTCCGGCGGTCCGAGCAATGCGACCCTGACCATGGCGCTGCTCATCTATCAGGACGCTTTCGGCATGCAGAACGCCATGGGCCGTGCTTCCGCCCTTGCCCTGATTCTGGCGGCAGTCATATTTACCTTCAGCATGCTGGCGAATCGCCTGAACAAGAACGAAAAACCATACGGATAAGGAGGTGGGCGACATGAAGCGGAAGGCACGGTCCCGTACCCTGATGTATGTCATTCTGGTGATCTATGCCCTGGTGACTTTGTATCCCTTCCTCTGGACTTTGTCCGCCTCCTTCAAGAATTATGCGGAAATCACGGGGGGCGGGTTCGGTCTCATTCCGAAGGCACCGACTCTGGCGAATTATATCGAGTTGTTCCTGGTGGATCTGCTGTTTCCACGCTGGGTGATGAATTCATTTTTCATTGCAACCATCGGGACCGTGATCAATGTGGTTCTGAATTCGATGGCCGGTTATTCCCTGGCCCGAGTCACCTTTCGCGGCAGAGATGCGATTTTCTATGCTCTGCTGGCGGCCATGACTATTCCAGGGCAGGTGCTGCTGATCCCGAATTATATGCTGATTCACCGTCTCGGCTTGCTGGACAGCTATGGGTCCATTCTTTTGCCCGGCGCCGTGAACATTTCCTATATCTTTTTCATGCGGCAGTATTTCATGAATTTTTCGAAGGATGTGGAGGAAGCAGCCTCCATTGACGGATTGTCCCGATACGGCACATTCTTCCGAATTTCCATTCCTTTGGCGAAGCCGGCCATCGCGACTCAGGCAACTTTCGTTTTCCTGTCCTTCTGGAATGAATTCACACGGCCCATGCTCTATCTGAAACGCGAAATTCTGTTCACGCTGCCGTTGGGCATCCAGCGGAGCCAATCGAAATATGCCGGCATCACCCAATGGAACGAGGTGCTGACAGCCAGTATCGTATCCATTATCCCCATCCTGCTGATCTATATCGTCCTGAACCGGTATTTCATGCAAGGGGTCAGGATGGAAGGGGAAAAATGACAAACACATCCGCATTCATGGATTGGCATATCAGAGGCGCCATCTTCGATCTCGACGGTGTTCTCGTTGATACGGCATCTTATCATTACCGTGCCTGGAAAAGGCTTGCTGAAGAACTTGGGTTTCCATTTTCGGAACAGGACAATGAACAACTCAAGGGTGTTTCCAGAATGCGTTCGCTCGAACTTCTCCTGGAAACAGGCGGGATGGCGGAGCGGGTTTCAAGGACGGAAAAGGATGCACTTGCTGCCAGAAAGAACGCCTGGTATGTTGAAATGCTCGAGGGCATGACTCCGGGCGAAATTCTGCCCGGCGCTCTGGAATGCTTGCGTGGATTCCGTGCTGTCGGCATCCGGACATCACTCGGAAGCGCAAGTCGCAATGCGGGGCGCATTTTGGAACGTCTCGGCCTGACCGCCATGCTGGATGCCGTCGTGGACGGGAACGATGTGGAGCAGGTGAAACCGGCACCCGATGTTTTTCTGCTGGCGGCGAAACGGATCGGAATCGCGCCTTCCGCCTGTGTCGTGTTCGAGGATGCGCAGGCGGGGCTGGAAGCCGCGTGCGCAGGGGGCATGCGGGCGGTCGCGGTGGGGACTTCGGAATCACTTTCCGGATATGATGCCAAGGTGGCGGGATTGTTTGAAATCCAGCCGGCGGAGTGGATCTGATGCGGTTATGATTGCAATTGCGATTACGTGATTGCGGTGCTTAAGGCGGCATATGCCGCCTTAAGCACCGCAATCAACCTTGAGTCTCTTGAAGTAGCCGATATTCAACCGCCAAACACATTTCGGATAGCCTCCAAATACTCGAACCCATGGATCATGTCCGGTTCAAGGTAGCTGCCTTCCGTCCATTCATTCCATGCATTGATGGTCAGTATTTTTTCCTTCAATTCCCCCTTGTCAAGAAACTGTTTGGCCCCTTCAAGCGCTCTTTGAAACGCTTCAGGGGTATTCCCCTCCAAGATGGGCATATACGGGTAGCCTAGATTATCGAAGGAATCCGATTGGATTGTCCTAGGGCTTGAATCCCATCCCATGGTCACATTTGGATAATAGTCCAGGGGGTATTTTTTCGTGAACGTTTCATAATCATGACAGGAGGCTTCCCGAATGACATCATAGTCTGTTTTGGGAAAGTCATTCAGCTCCTGATGATGAATCCATACATAGGAAGTGACACTGTCAAATCCCAAAAGCTTCAGCATCTGGACCGGATCCTCGATTTTCGTTTCTGTCGGGAGGATTTGAACCCCCCAAACAACCGCATTCAAGTGAAGTTCCCCATGGCCTGCAAGACGTACCCTTGTTCTGAAATCATCCAGGATCCTTCGGGTATTGTCCAAGCTGCCAAAGCCCTTAACAAGACTCATCAATTCGTAAAACGAAACATATAATCCCCCGTTTACCTTCCAATACGAAGGGTGACCAAGGTAATGGTCGATCATATGCTGGGTAGCCTCTACAAAAACATCCTCGGTTACAGCGCCTTCCGCGAGAGTCGTATAGTTTTTGCTTCGCGTGGCCGGGTGAATGTCGACCCAATCATGGTTAGCCCACATCAGGGCGAACTTCATGCGACTGTTGTTGGCTGCCTTCAGAAAGCCCTCGTCCAAGGCTCGCTGCAGGAAGGGTCCTTCCTTATGCCAATACCAATCGAAGATGAATGTGGATACGGCATGATCGGCGGCGGCATCGATTTTCTTTGCCATAACCGTCGGATCCGCCTCATCTTCATAGCCCCATAGAGGTACTTTCGGCTGCTGGTGACCCTCAAAGCGAGGTTCAGCTCTTTTTACCAATTCCCATTCTGTCCAATTTACGCCATGCCAGTTTTCGTTTCTCGGGTCAAGGTGATAATTGGGGAAGTAGTAAGCTGCCACTTGATAGGAATTGCTCATGTAATTCTCCCCTACTAACGCTCTGATGCACGATATCAAAGTAACGTTCTGATGCATTCCACGAAAGAAATTCGCAAACGGAGCACAGTCCCCGCGATTTAAGTCGCCTGAAAAGAGATTATCCCTTGACAGCCCCGGTGACAAGACCCTCCACCAAGTATTTTTGGGCGATGAAAAAGAAAATCAGCATTGGGAAAATGGAAATAAAGCACAGTGCATAGATGGGTCCGATTTCAGCGGAACGTTGGTCGTTTTGAAACAGGAACAGTGAATATTGAATGGTTTCCTTGCCTTTGCCGTTCAAATAGATCAAGGGGCCGGCAAAATCGTTCCAGTACCAAAAACAGGTAATCGATGCAAGGGTCAATGAGGCTGGCTTCAACAAGGGAAGGATGATTTTGAAAAATGTCCGGAGGAGTCCGGCTCCATCGATTGTGGCTGCTTCATCAAGCTCTTTGGGAATCGTCTTCATGAACCCGGTATAGATCATGATGGCATAGGCACAACCACCTGCAACATATTGCAAAATGAGAAACATGCGTGTATCAAGCAGATGCAAAGATGAACCAAGCTTGTATGTAACCACCATGCTTGCTTGAAAGGGGATAATCATGCCCATGATGAAATAGAAATAGATATTCGAAACAATCTTGTCCCTGCTTCTGCTGATGGCATAACCAGCCAAAGAACTGATGAGAATATTGAAAAAGATGGTTGTGATGGTGATGATCGTTGAGTTCAAAAATGCAAGTGCTACATTGACACGTTCGAAGGCCCGCAAATAATTGTGTAAATAACCGAAGTCGGGTATTAAAAATGGATTATAAATTTGATGTGCTTCTTTGAATGTTGTCAAAAACAGCAGCAGCATCGGAATGATGATAATGGCTGCGATCAGAAACAAAAGAATTTCGATGACAATTCGTCTGTTTTTGTCTTTTCTTGTGCTGACGATCGTACTCATTAATAATCCACCTCCCTGCTTCTTGTCACTTTCAATTGTATCAAGGTTATGGCCAGTATCATCATCATAAAGACGATACCCGCTGCGGTTGCATATCCATACAAGTTGCTTTTAAAGGCATACCCATAGATCACCAATGCAATGGTATCCGAAGCATGGCCTGGACCACCGCCTGTCATGACATAGGGTAGGTCAAACAACTTCAGTCCACCCGTCAGCCCAAGAAAAACATTGATTGTGATGAACGGCATCAACAAAGGAAATGTGATATGCCGGAAACTGGACCAGGGCTTGACACCATCGACAATGGCGGCCTCATGGATTTCCGTGGGGA
>JAIFNI010000236.1 GCA_020047785.1 Clostridia bacterium | reverse complement strand
GGCGAGAAACTGGATGAGGAAGCGTTCCGGGCACACATTGCCAGAACGCTGACGGCAGCCAGGGGATGTACGCTCGAAATCATCTTCCGGGACATCTATACGGTCACAGGGAACCAGGGCAAGCCGAAACAGGCTGTCAAGATTGTCCGGGAACTGATTGATGCGATGTGGTAAGTCGCCGGAAGAAAATTACCTGCTCTTTTTCCGAAAAGAATGGCAGGTTTGGCCATTCTTTTCGGAAGTTTGTCGAGCAGATTATTTTCTTCCAAGCCCCAAGAGATTGTTCGGGAAGGTGAAAGAGGGAGCAACAAACGATGTTCAGTGAGATGACCTCACGGGAAAGAATCCTGGCTGCCATCCGGCATGAAGCGCTGGATCGCGTGCCGATGGATTATTGGGGAACGCCGGAGGCGACGGCAAAAATCTGGAAGGGCATTGGCGCCAGGACAGAGGAGGATTTCATTCGAATCCTGCATCTGGATAAAATCCGTTCTGTCGCGCCTCGGTATGTGGGGCCTCAGCTCTATGCGGAAGGCAACCTGAAAGCCGACATCTGGGGCGTCATCACCCGAAACATCTCCTATCATGACAATGCCGGAACCTATGACGAAATCATCAGGCATCCGCTTCAGGCATTCGAGACGATTGATGAAATGGAAGCCGGTTATCGCTGGCCTTCCGTTGACTGGTTCGATTTCTCAGGCATTGCGGCCCAGTGCGACAAGTATGAAGGGTATGCCATAGAAGGCGGCTATATGGCCCCCTTCTATGTGTACAACAACATTCGCGGGCTTCAGGAAAGCCTGATGGATCTGGCAGCCGATCCCGAGATTGCCGATTATGTACTGGACAAAATCTGCGATTTCTACACGGCGTATCATACCCGGCTGTTTGAGGCCGCGGATGGCCGGTTGGATCTGTCCCAGGTGACGGATGATTTCGGTACGCAAAGCGGTCTGATGATCAGCATGGACCTCTTCCACCGGTTCTTTCGGGAACGAATGGTGAAGTTCATTGGAATGGTCAAGGCGAACGGCATCCACGTCTTCCATCATGACGACGGGGCCATCATGCCATTGATACCCGAACTGTGCGAGATTGGCATCGAACTGCTGAATCCGATTCAATGGCATCTGCCGGGCATGGACCTGACCATGCTGAAGGATCGCTTCGGCGACCGGGTCTGCTTTCACGGCGGCATCGACAACCAGTTCGTGCTTCCCTTTGGCACAACGCGGGAGGTGGAGGATGAAGTGCGGACCTGCATCGACATTCTGGCCAGAGACGGGACAGGGTACATATTGGCTCCATGTCACAATGTGCAGGCCATCTCATCGGTGGAAAACGTGGTGGCCATGTTTGAGACGGGAAGAGCTTATGGTTCATACACCCGATCATAGGTATTTTCCACTTCCGCCGCATCCATCGGTCTGCTGAAGCAATATCCCTGAATGACGTCACACCCGCCATCCCGCAGCGTCCGGACATGTGCCGGATTCTCGACACCCTCGGCAACAATGCGAAGGTGGAGGCTGTGGACAAACGCGATGAGTTTCTCCATGACGGATGGTTCTTCATGATCCAGCAGGCGAAGATTCAATTCCCGGTCGAACTTGAGGGTGTCGATGGGCAAGGTGGAGAGGTAGCTGAGCGAGGAGTATTCAGAACCGAAATCGTCAACCGCAATACGGATGCCATGCCGCCTGAGGCCACCCAAAAACCGGATGGCCTCGGTCTTGTTCTCCAGGAAAATGTGTTCTGTGATTTCAAGCTGCAGATACTCTGCCGAGACTTGATGGGTTTTCAGCAGATCCAGCAGATAGGCCGCGAAGCCTATGTCCTCAAGCTGCAGGGCGGAGTAGTTCAGGGAGATGGGTTTGGCCGGCAGGCCCTTGTCATTCCAGGTCCGCATCTGCTCGATCGCCATCCGGGCCACCATCCGTCCGATCGGCAGAATGAGACCCTCTTCTTCGGCAATCCGAATGAATACACCCGGTGACATCGGGTTGTCCTTCAGGCGAAGCAAGGCTTCATATCCTTCGACCTGTCCGTCTGAAAGCCGCACCTGAGGCTGATAGACCAGTTTGAAGCCATCCTGGGCAAGCGCTTCTTTCAAAAGAGCTTTCGTTTCCTGCCGGAAGCGCAGATGGGCTGCCATGGCACCGGTGAAGAAGGCGTGATTGTTCTTTCCCCGCTTTTTGACCTCATACATGGCCAGGTCCGCGTACATGATGGCATGCTCGATGTTGTCGCTGTCATCCGGAAAACGGGCGATGCCCATGCTGAATTCCACCCGGATGTCCAGGCCTTCGATGGGGAAGGGCATGTCGAACAGGGTCTTGAGCCTGTTGATGTAGGTGTTCAGATCCGGCGCATGTCGCTGCGATTGAAACAGGATCAGGAATTCATCCCCGCCGAATCGGGTGACGAAGGTATTTGGGGCGGCATTTTCCGCAAGCCGTCTGGAAATGGCGATCAGCAGCTTGTCGCCGAACAGGTGCCCCAGGGTATCGTTGACGCTCTTGAAATTGTCCATGTCCAGCAGAATGACCGCACCCTTCTCCTGGCTGGTCAGCGCATCCCGAAGGACGCGCTGAAAGCTTCGCCGATTCGGCAGATCCGTCAGCGGATCATGGTTGGCAAGATAATGAATATGATCCTTCTGACTGTTGATTTCCTCCAGCTGTGCCAGCAGCTTTTCTTCGGAGGAAACAAGGAGTTCATTCTTTCTGGAAATTTCGGTATTGTACTCACGGATGCGCGCCAGATAGCTGGACACTTTGTCCAGCAGACCATTCACCGAGTCCGAAACGCTTCGAAAAGGATTTCCCTTTGACAGGACAAGTCGCTTCAGGCTCTGTTCCTCCACCTGAATGCCCTTGATCTGACCGTCCATGTCATCCATGCTGCTTTTCAACTCAAGGAAATTGTTCTGCATGCCACTGAGTGCTGTGGAAATTGTTCCGATTTCATCCCGGTACTTCAGAAAGGAATCGATTTTCTTGTGTTCATAACTGTCGAAGTCGAAGTTTGCCATTTTTTCGATGATTTGTGCAAGCGTGAGAATGGGGTGCGTGATGCGTCGTGCAATGATGAGCATCAAGAGAATGATGAGCACCGCGATGGCAAGGAAGACAAGGATGAGTGTGCCGGAGAGTGAACGGGAGTGATTCAGGACTTCACTTCTGTCGGTCACGGACAGATACTTCCACCCACTCGACGGTGAAATGTGAAGTGTGAAGACCTTTTCCGAATTCCCGATACGGCCTTCGAAAGATTGGGAGGCATGCGACAGCAAATCATTCAGGAAAGGCTCCTCCATCTCCTCGACGGATTTCATCAGCCATTCCGGGTTCGAAGGGCTGCTGATGAATCGGCCCCCTGGACTGATGATGTTGATATAGCCGGTCTTTCCAACATCAATGCCACCGATGTAGTCCATGATGCTGTCCAGCCGGATTGTCAGGCTGACGACACCGATGATGCCCTCATCCCCTTCCACTGTATCATCCACGCTGATGACCAGTTCCTTTGAAACTTTTGTCTCGTAAGGCTCGGAGATGAACGCGCCCCGGCTGACCAGGGCTCCCTTGTACCAGCCACGTTCTCTCGGATCGTAGGAAGTAGTGGGTTTGAAGTCCGGGTACTCAACATATCCGCCATCGATGGAACCAAACGAGATGAAGGCGATAAGGGGATAGTTCTCGAGAATCGACCCGAAAAAAGCGCGGATTTCCAGCTCGGAAGGTGACTTCTGTTGTGTCAGAAGTTCCGGGGAAAAGTCCATGTATCGCGTCAGGCCGGTATCTGCATGCAACAGGCGTTTATCTGCGGCGACCAGCGCAGTCAGACCTTTCATGTTGCCTAAAATGGCCTGATCAACATGTTCCGCAGCTTGCTGGAGGATGACCTGGGTATGCTCGAGATTGCTTGTATAGAGCCATTGTTCCGTTTGGGTCTGGATGGCGAAAAAACCCGCGATGAAAGGGACCAGGCATCCGAGCAGGGTGCTGACCATCAGTTTGCGTCGGATGGAAAACCTATTTCGCATGAACACCTCATCTCACGTCTCCGCATCTCATGTACACCGCATCTCATGGAAGTGCCGCATTTTCCGAGAAAAACAGCAGGCATCATCCGGGACCGTCCAGCTTCAGGAATACCGCCTCGATTACCTGGTCCATGTTGTAATACCGGTATTCCGCCAGTCGGCCCAGGAAAAGGCTGGGTTCCTTTCCGGAAGCCTGCTCAATATCCGCGAGGTAGCGCTGCCGCTTTTCGAGATTATCCTTTGTCATGACGATATAGCAAGGGTCGCCTTCCGCAGAGGGATATTCCCGGCAGAGCGTCGTTCTATCCGACTTCTCTCCCGTGAAGTGCTTGAACTCAGTGATGCGTGTGTAATCGTAGTCATTTGGATAATTGACGACGGAAACCTCCTGGTGACGCGTCTCATCCACCGTTTCGAACTCGAACCGGACCGAGCGGTAATTGAGTTCGCCATGCCGTCTGCCGAAATATTCATCCAGTTTGCCGGTATAGACGGTAAGGGTACGCTCGATCCCGTCCCGAAGTTCAAAGAAATCTGCATTCGTCATCACAGTGATGCCGGGATGGTCCAGCATGTTTGCCATCATGCCCGTGTATCCAAGCTTCGGGATGCCCTGGTACTTGTCGGAAAAATAACGCGGATCCCGATTTTCCCGGACCGGGATGCGGCTGGCCACTTCAGCCGACAGGTTTTCCGGGTCCGTATCCCACTGCTTGCGGGTATAGTTCTTGAAAAAAAGGTCATACAGACGTTCTCCGACTTGAGAGACGACCGCGTCCCGGAAGTTCTGCGACGGCACGTGGAAGGTGGAGGCGGCCACTTCGTTCGCGAGAAAACTGCGGACTTCCGTGACTGGAATATTGACGCCGAAAACATCGCAGATCGTATCACGATTGATGGGGAAAGGAATCAGCCTGCCCTCGGCATAAGCCAGAACCTTGTGCTGGAAGGGCAGAAATGGGGTGAATCGGTTCACGAAATCCCAGACCGCCTTGTTGTTCGTGTGAAAGATGTGCGGCCCATAGCGGTGGACGGTGATGCCGTTTTCGTCCCGGAAGTCATGACAGTTGCCGGCGATATCCTTCCGCTTTTCGAGGACAAGGACTTTCTGTCCCTGTTCGGCCAGAAGCCGGGCGGCGGTGCAGCCGGCCAGACCGGCGCCCGCGACGAGTATGTCGCACTTCATATGCATTCTCCGTTCATCAGGACGATGAAGTCAGGCTGGTTGCGCCGATCCTTACGGTCTGCCGCCCCTTACGGTCACCCGATCTGCCGGGTTCATTTGCCTGCCGGGTTCATTTGTCAGCCGGATTCATTTGTCTGCCGGGTTCATTTGTCTGCCAAGTTCAGTCAATCTGTCGAATGACCGCCGGATTCTCCATCAGGTTATCGTAAAGGGAGCGATATTTTGCGCCAAAAAGATCCAGCGTGAAGTGCTTCAGCACATGTTCGCGGCCGGCACGACCCATTTCCCAGAAGGTTTCCATGCTGGTGTTCTTCAGAATGTCATACAGTTCATCCTCATTCCCCACACCAAACAACATACCGGTGACGCCATCCACAACGGATTCCGCATTTCCACCTACTTTCGAGGCGACGATTGCAGTACCGCTGGACATGGATTCGAGCGGAATGTAGGAAAAAGCCTCATCCCAGCGGTTCGGCAGCACCACGACATCCGATTTCGCATAAAATTCCGCCACCTTCGCCTGGCTGTTGAGATAACCGACCCAGTTGATTTCCGGGTGCCCGATCGTTCTGGCCTGCAGGACGGTCTTGAAATTGCCATCCCCGATGATGTTCAGCCGGACCTTTTTCACTTTCGCCAATTTGATGACCGTGTCGATCAGCATGTCGATGCCCTTTTCAAGCATAATCTGACCGACAAAGGAGATTTCGAGCGTGTCATGGGATTCGCGGGGCAGAGGGGTGAAAACCTTCTCGTCCACGCCCGCATACAAGAGAACGATCCGCTCTTTCGGAACACCGCCCATCACTTCAAGCTGGTCCTTGACATACCTGCTGATGGCTACATAAACATCGGCTTTCGAAAGGCTTTTGCGGACGGTGACAAAGAAGCGGTTCATAAGCTTGTCGACGAAATATTTGCGGGATCCGACCGACATATGGATGGTGCAGACCATTGGCTTGCCGAGCATGCGCTTGAAGCGTCCGGCGGTGAAATCCAATCGTCCGGCCGGGTGATGGTGGTGGATGATGTCCGGATTGAATTCACGGAGCTTGGCTTCCGCCTCTCCGATATGCTTGGGCCAGGGGAATACCTTGCCGATGAGCCAGGAATCAAGCTCATGGACGTTGATGGGCTGTTTGCGCCATTTGCTCGAAGTGATGACGAGGTTTTCAACACCGCCGTTCCGGTCGAAATAGTTGTACTGGTTGAGCGCGTAGGAAGCAAGTCCTCTCACGCCGGAAGTGATGTGTGCAACCTTCATGTGACGGTGCTCCTCTTTTGTTCGGGGGGTGCCCGGACTTGTTTTTCGGGCGTGCCGCCCGCAGATGACCTGAATCTTACGGATATCATACCACAAAGCATGGAGCACAAAAAACCATGAAAAATGACAGTCTTCAGGGATGGCGTTTCTTCAGCCTATATGGATGCGTTTTAGATGGGGATAAGCGGAAATAATGTAAAAATAGAGGCTTCGCAGCCACCTGTTTTGCTGTTCGGCCATGAGGTTATGTTTGCCGGCTTGAATCATCCATTGCGGCCGGGCTCGGTTCGAGGATAAAATGAAGCGGAGCAAAAACGGTGAATCCGTTGCCGGCATGGGTGGATTGGGTGAGTGGACTGAGTGAGTGGACTGAGTGGATTGAGTAGCCTGAAGGGACTGGGGGAGTAGCCTGAGTAGCCTGGGTGGACAAAGTTGTCTCAGTAGCCTGAGTGAACTGATCGTGTGAACTGAATGAGCGGAGGAATCGCTGAATGACCGTAAAGCCCGTATCCCCGAAGATACCTCTGAATCCGGACATGGTGGATGTTTCCGCGATGCTGTTTCACGACGAGGATAGTCTGGAGAATTGCGATGTGTCGGGCGGATCGGTCGAAGAACAGCGGGCTGCCCGTTTGTCCTTCCGTCTTGCCGCGTTCAACCGGGTTGTCTTTCGCGAAGTTTCCTTCGAGCAGATCGACCTGACTGATGTCCGGTTTGTCGGCTGCAATCTGGCCAATGCCGACGTTGAACGGGCCGTGATTCACCGGGTGGAATTCATCGAGTGCAACCTCATGGGGATCAACTTTGGCAGCGCAACCCTGAGAAATGTCATGTTTCGCAACTGCAACCTGGATTTTTCTTCCTTTCGTGTCGGGGATCTTGAGAAGGTGGTGTTTGAAGACTGCCGGATGCAGCGTTCGGACATGCAGCAGGCCCGCGTGATTCAGTCGGAATTCCGGCAATGCGGTTTGAGGGAGTTCCAGATGCATGGAACACCGGCAAGAGGGCTGGATTTCAGCACCTGCGACATTGATGGCATTGGTATCCGCATCGAGGAATTGGCCGGCGCAACCGTTTCTCCGGAGCAGGCGGTCTATCTGGCAAGAAAAATCGGGCTGATTATCAAGAACTGATGGATGATTTTCCGCCTAATTGTTCATTGGTGCGTCATGTCCGGTTTTTCCTCCTGTCTGGCCCGTGCTGTCGCGAGCATCAGCTTGATCCGGTTCTCCTGGTTTGTCCGGGACGCGCCAGGGTCATAATCGATGGCGACGATGTTCGCCTCCGGATGGTTCTTCTTGATGAGCCCCATCATGCCCTTGCCGGAGACATGGTTCGGCAGGCAGCCGAACGGTTGCGTGCAGACGACGCCGGCACTCCCATTGTGAACGAGTTCCAGCATTTCAGCCGTCAGCAGCCAACCTTCGCCCATCTTGTTGCCGTATCCGACGTATCCTTTCACCAGTTCGCGGGTTTCTGCAAAAGGAGCGGGGGCGCGGAATCTCGGTGATGTTTTGATGGCGGAAATCAGGTCTTTCTGACATTTCACGAAGACACCCTTGAACAGGGCGACCGCTGCTTTCTTGATCCATTTCGCGCCGTACAGGCCTGCATCCTGCACGCGGTTGTCAATCTTGAAAATCATGAAATCCAGGACGCCTGGCACGTCCACTTCCACATCCTCAGAACGCAGAAATTCCTCCAGATTGTTGTTCCCGAGCGGGGCATATTTGACATAAATCTCACCGACAACACCGACCCGGAGCTTCTTTTCGCCTGAATCGGGAATTTCAGCGAAATCCTTCACAATCTGCGAAAAGTGTTTCTTCACAGTACGATACGGCGTTGTCTTCCCGCTCATGTAGAGCTGGTTGAGCGCCTCCACCCATTTGTCCACAAGTCGGTCGGCAGCGCCTGGTTCCTTTTCATACGGACGAACCTGGTTTGCGAGCAGCATCAGCAGATCGCCATATAACAGGGCATAGATAAGCTTGCGGATGAAGGAAATGTTCAGGGAGAATCCCGGATTCTTTTCCATGCCGGAAAGGTTCAGGGATACAACGGGAATATGCTCGTAACCGGCTCGCTTCAGGGCTTTTCGCAGCAGATGGATGTAATTGGAGGCACGGCAGCCGCCACCGGTCTGCGTGATGAGCAGCGCAATCTTGTCCGGATCGTACTTTCCGCTCTTCACCGCCTCGATGAGCTGACCGATGACCAGCAGTGCCGGATAGCAGGTGTCATTGTGGACATGGCGCAGCCCCTCGTCCACAACCGCCCGGTGGGAGGTATGGAGGACTTCCATGTTGTAGCCTTCCGACAGGAAGGAATTGCGTATCATGGACATGTGAACGGGAAGCATCAGCGGGGAGAGAAGCAGAAATTCCTTCTTCATCTCCTTGGTGAAAAGCAGGCGGCCGGATCCGTCCACAACGCGCTCCACGGTGGTGCCGGCTGCCGTGGTCATGGTGATGGTCCTGTGTCCCTGCTTGTTTTCCGCCATATTAACAAGTCCGTCGGACTGTTTGCTGACTGTCATGCTGTCAGGCTTGCCGGATTGTTTACTGTCTGCCATGCTGTCAGATCCTCCCTTCGGATGTGTCGGGACTCTGTGCGACGGCTGCGGTGACTTGTTTCGAAAGGCTTTCATCGTTTCCGCCCTTTCGGGAAGACATGGCCGCCAACAGGCTGCGGATGCGGATTTTCACGGCACCGAGATTGTCGATGTCATCAATCTTCAGCTGGGTATAAAATTTTCCGCCACCCTCGAGGATATCGCGGACTTCATCGGTGGTGATGGCGTCGAGTCCGCAACCGAAGGAAACGAGCTGGATAAGTTCGCAATCATCGTTTTCCACGGCGAAACGGGCCGCATCGTACAGACGCGAATGGTACATCCATTGGTTCAGGACCTTGACGGGCGCGGACTTGCCGAGATGGGCCACACTGTCCTCGGTGACGACCACCAGCCCGAAGGAGGACAGGAGTCGGTCTATGCCGTGACTGACCTCCGGGTCCACATGATAGGGCCGACCGGCGAGGATGATGACAGGGTGTCTGTTGGCCCGGGCAAATGCGAGGGCTTCCTGCCCCTTGTTCCGCATCTCGCCGTGGAAGGCATCGTAGGCAGCATAAGCCTTTCCGATGGCTTGTTTCGTTTCTTTGGTGGGGATGCCGAGTTCTTCTTTGAACCAGACGGTTGCCCGCTTCGTGAAGTCCTTCGGCCGGTGCAGTCCGAAGTAGGGCATCAGGTAACGGACTTTTTCCAGTGCCGGGTCGTTGGCAGCCAGGAGTTCGGGATAATAGGCGACGACCGGACAGTTGAAGTGATTGTCCGCATGCTCCGTCTCCTTGAAGTTGTAGGGAAGACAGGGGTAGAAGATGGCATCCACTTTTTTGGTCAGCAGGCTTGAAATATGGCCGTGGGCCAATTTTGCGGGATAGCAGACCGTATCCGAGGGGATGGTGTGCTGGCCTTCGGAATAGAGTTCGCGGGAGGATGGATCGGAGAGAACCACCTCGTAGCCGCACTCGGTGAAGAAGGTATGCCAGAAGGGCAGATTTTCAAACATGTTGAGGACCATGGGAATGCCGATTCGACCACGATCCGCAACCGGCTTCATGCCTGGGCGATCAGGCGCGGCGGCGGGTTTCTCCTTCGAACGAAAATCTTCGACAGCCAGCTTCGCATTCGAGTCACCATAATTTCGCAGCAGCTCATATTTGTATTTGAAGAGATTCGGCAGCGTATCCTCGTCCTTTCCCTTGATGGGGCGGGAGCAGCGGTTGCCGCTGAAATGACGGTTCCCGTTGCCGAAGGTGGCGATGCTCATGAGACAGTGGTTGCTGCAGAGGCCGCAGCGGACTTCCCGGGAAGTGAAGGAAAATGCTTTCAATTCCTCTTCCTGC
>JAIFNI010000283.1 GCA_020047785.1 Clostridia bacterium | reverse complement strand
AATGGCGCCGGACAAAATTCATAGAGCAGGTTATTGCTTTCCATGCCAAAGCGCCGGAAAACAATTATCGGCTCTTGTCACTCATGTTTTTTCTGAACTGGCGGGGAGAAAGACCCTGATGTTTCCGGAACACTTTGGAAAAAAGAAGAGGGTCGTCATATCCGACACTCCGTGATATGTCCGCTACACTGAGGCCTGCGTTTTTCATGAAAGCGCAGGCTTTTTCCATGCGGAGCCGGATCAGGAAGTCCCGGGGCGGCTGACCGGCTGCAGTCCGGAATATTTCGCTGAAATAGCTCCGATCGAGTCCCACATGGGCGGCCGCATCGGAAACACCGATGGGGCGTGCAAAATTCATGCGGAAGTAGTCGATTGCCTTCTGTACATAAGCGTCACGTCGATTCCGGCCATCCGTCACGGCGCCGGATGGCTGCGCAGTTTCAACCAGTTCCGACAAAAACAGATGGAGAAGGCCCAACATGCGAAGTTCCCTTCCCGCGCCCATGGAACCGGCTTTTATCATCCCTTCGAGACAGGAACGGACTGCATCGTCCTTCGTATGAAACACCGGGCTGTCATCGGTCAGTCCTGCCTGCTTCAACCAACCGGACGCCTTTGTTCCCTGAAATCCGACCCAGACATATCGCCAGGGGTCCGTCCAGTCCGCCTGATAGAAAGTCACCCGATCAGGGGATATCAGGAAACCGTCACCTGCCTGCAAGGTCCAGCTTTTGCCCTTCGACTGGAAGATGCCCTGTCCCGACATGGCAAAATGAATGAGATAGTGGTCCCGGACTGCCGGACCAAAACTGTGGCCGGGCGCACAGATTTCCGAACCGCATTGGACCATGTCGAGGTCCAGCAGGTTCTGTCGGACAAATTTGACGGATTCCGTCATGGCACATCCTCCTCAGGGACAACGGAAGATTCGGGTTCGCATGTGCAAAGAACCGACCCCGGTGGAACGGGGGCCTGATATCCAACATTATGCCATATCCAGCCCGCATCCCGCCATATCATCGGAGCCGCAGATTTCATACAATGATGCTGTGGGGGGTCGGATTTCCGACACTTCGGACTCCGCCGCACGATGACAGACCCGAATGTCGGAAGGAAAACAGTTCATGGAGGAATAGGAAAATGAAGAAGATTGCATTCATCGGAGCCGGCAGTTTCGGCTTCACCCGCGGACTCGTGAAGGATATCCTGTCATTCCCCGCCTTCGCGGACTGCACCATCGCGCTCATGGATATCAACGCGGATCGCCTGGCTTATATCAAACGCGCCGTGGACAAGATCGTGGCGGCGGGCAATTATCCGGCAAAGGTCATAGCTACGATGGACCGGGCGGAGGCACTCCTGGATGCGGACGGTGTGCTTTGCACCATTCTTTCGGGCGGCGTGCAGGTTTGGCGGCACGACGTGGAGATCCCCAAGAAATATGGGGTGGACATCAACGTGGGCGACACCCGTGGGCCGGCGGGCATCTTCCGTGCATTACGCACAATCCCGGACATGATCGGCATCGTGAAGGATATCGAGAAATACTGCCCCAACGCCGTATTCCTCAACTATACCAATCCGATGGCCATGTTGTGCCGGGCCATGCAGGGCGTGAGCGACGTGAAGATCTCCGGACTCTGCCACAGCGTTCAGGGGACGGCCGAGATGCTGGCCCGCTGGATAGGCGCGCCGATGTCTGAAATCACATACCGCAGCGCGGGCATCAACCACCAGGCTTTCTACCTGGACTACAAATGGAATGGAAAAGACGCCTATCCGCTGATCAGAAAAGCGATGGAACGGCCAGAGGTTTACAATGAGGAACTGGTTCGGAACGAAATGTTCCTGCACCTTGATTACTATGTCACGGAGTCCAGCGGCCACAACTCCGAATACAATGCCTGGTTCCGCAAACGTCCCGACCTCATCGAGAAGTACTGTACGCACGGTACCGGCTGGAATCCGGGTGTATACGCCTACATTCTGGACGAATACCTGAAGAGGGAAGACAACTGGCGCGAGGAGTACGACAAGTGGATGGCGCAGGAGAAGGTCGACCTCTCCCGCGGGCATGAATATGCCGCATACATTTTCAATGCCTGCTTCGGAGACGGAACCCTCTTCGAATTCAATGGCAATGTCCGCAACTTCGGGCTTATCGACAACCTGCCCGAGGGGTGCTGCGTCGAAGTGCCTGTTCTCGCCTCCCCCCGTGGGCTCGATCCGATGCATGTCGGTGCGCTGCCGGATGCACTCGCCGTTCTTGTCAATACAAGCGCCCGCTGCGAGGAACTCGCTGTGCAGGGTGCGATGGAAGGGGATCCACGCAAAATATTCCACGCGGTTGCCTTTGATCCACTCACCGCATCCATGCTGAGTCTTGCTGAAATAAAAGCCATGGTGGATGAGATGTTCCTGGCCAATCGTGCCTGGTTGCCGCAGTTCAGCCATTTCAACTGAACAGGTGATCCGGGCCGGCACCCAGTATGCGGACTTTCTGCAGACAATTGCGAGACAATCGCGAGACAGTCGTGAGACAATCGTGGCCCCGCCTTCATGGCAACATGATCGGCGGGGCTGCTTTCGTTCAGGCTTGTGTGACGGAGACAACGCCGCAATCTTTGCATCGGCCGGTGAATCAGAGCCGATGATTCGGACCGATGTTTCGGGATGAGGTGATGCTTCATACCCGGATACTGCACGCTTATCACGACCGGATATGACATTCTTCCGACTGGAACCCACTCTTTGTTTGAACATCCTGTTCCTGAATGGTATGATACCTTCAGCAACAAATTCGCCATGAATGCCGTAGGGTGATCCTTTCACGGCAGACCATTGATGCTTCGCCATGAATCACCAGCAAATCCCTATAAATGCGTCCATGTTTCTTCTTGTTTTGTAACTTGTACGACGCATTTATAGGGTAGAAAACGAGGTATGTCAGAATGAACCCGAATTCCAGCCCACATGCCGTCCAGCGCGGCGGACACGGCATCCGGATCCTGATGGCGGCCGCGGCCGCGTCTCTCCTGCTCTCCTCGGGCTGCTCGATGCTTCCCCGGGAAGAGGAAACGCTGGCCCCCCCGTTGAAGGTGCCGGAGAAGATTACGTACGAGACCATGGACGTGCAGAAGGGTGACATAGAACGAAAAATCCGGGTTACCGGCAGATTCGTTTCCGTATCTCAATCGAACGTTCAGTTCACCGAACGAGGCGGCCGGCTCGAAAGCATCCGGGTCAAACTCGGTCAGTCGGTGAAGAAGGGTGATCTGCTCGCCACCCTCGACACGGAAACGCTGGCCGACGACATCAAGCTTCAGGAAATCGCCCTGCAGCGTTCCCGGATCGGATATGAGAAGGCAAGGCAGGCGTACAACGATGAAGTCGGGGTCGCCAAGTATGAACTGGACAAGCCGCAACGGGAAATCGACGCCAACAAGGCGCGGCTTCAGGCCGATGTCGACATGGCGAAACTGGACGTCGACTCGAATGATATCCGGCTTGCAGCGCTTCAGCGTGCCTTGTCGGAAGCCCAGATGGCATCCCCGATTGACGGCGATGTCATCTACATCACGGATGTGAAGACGGGCGACTGGATCGAGAGCTACTCCACGGTCGTCACCGTGGCGGACCCGAATCAGCTGCAGCTCCGGTACGCGGAAGACCGGGTCGGAGATTTCGTCACGGGGATGAAAGTCACCGTCAACTACGAAAATTCCCCGTACGAGGGCGAAGTGGTCATGACACCCGTGGACCTGCCCATCGATGCGAAGGAATCCATGAAGAACACCATCCTGGTTGCGGCGACGGGTCTGCCGGAAGGTATCCGAATCGGTTCCGACGCGCAGATCGTCGCAGTACTCGACCAGCGGACCGACACCATCGTACTGCCGAAATATGCCCTGAATAAAAATTTCGGGCGCACGTATGTCAACGTGCTGAAGAACAACCTGCGTGAGGAACGGGATGTTGAAATCGGCATCCAGTCCGACACGGAAGTGGAGATCCTCAAGGGACTCGAAATCGGGGAGCAGGTCATCGTCAGATAATTCACCGAGGCTCACGTGCTTTTTTCACGGGACCCGTGCCGGCAGCCGGACTTGGTTCCCAAAGCGGCACGTGATTCTCCGGTTGTTCGAAAGGAGGGCACCCCATCGTGTTTCGCTTGGTTTTTCGGCGAATGTCCAGCAACCTCTGGATGATCATATGCCTGCTTCTGGGTACCATCCTGGCCACGTCACTTGTCTGCAGCATTCCCCTGTATACGGATGGCATCATGCAGCGCATGCTGACCAAGGATCTTGAAAACTACCAGGTGGAAAAGGGGAACTTTCCGGGCTCCTTTTCCGTGAAGGCTGTTTTGAATTATGCCTATGAAGGGAAGGACAGGGCCAATGCGCTCCGCTACTTCCGCAATCGCATCTGGAATGTGATGGGGGAGGCATACAATGTCCCCTACCTGACAAAGGTGGAAGAAATCCGTGTCAGCCATTCCTCCATCATCGCGGACCCGCCCGACATCAAAAGACCAGACGGCTATTTTGCTGAAATCGGATACCGCTCCGATCTGGCCGCCCATGTGACGCTCGCGAATGGCCGCATGTATGCGGATTCGCTGGTGGACGGCATCACCGAAGTCGTTGTCAGTGCGCGCACCATGAAGGATCAGAACCTGCTTCTCGACAAGGAGTATCTGGTCAGGAGCAAATTGGCCAAGGACGTGAAGGAAATGAAGGTCCGTGTTGTCGGGGTCATCGAGCCGAAGGACGGGGCGGATCCATACTGGTCCCGTTCCCTTGCGGAGAGCACCGGCGTTCTGTATATCAGTGAAAAGCTCTTCCTTCCGGAATTTGTCATCACCGGCAGCCCATTCCTGCGGGAAGGATACTGGCACTATGCCTTCGACTACCACCAGATCAAGGTGGGGAATCTGGCTCATATCATCGACACATGGAACACACAGCTTGAACTCGTCAAGAAATACAGAGGCGTTCTGGAATCCCAGATGCCCGCCATCGACATCATTTCCACGTATCATGACAGGTCCGACCGTCTTTCGACGACTCTCTGGGTGCTGGCCGTTCCCATCCTGCTCATGCTCATTTTCTATATTTTCATGGTGTCGCAGCTGATTGTCGGCAACGACGAAAGCGGCATCGCGGTGCTCAAGAGCCGGGGTGCAAGCAAGACGCAGATTTTCATGAGTTATCTGCTGGAAAGTGTCCTGATCGGTCTGGTCGCACTCGCGTCGGGACCTCCGCTCGGTTTGCTGATCTGTCGGGTACTCGGCGCATCGAACGGCTTTCTGGAATTTGTCCAGCGCACCGCCCTGCCGTTGAAGATGGGAGCCAATGCCTATCTCTACGCGGCGGCGGCATTTCTGATGATTCTCATCACCATGCTGGTACCGGTCGTGCTTCAGTCCCGCACCACCATCGTCAAGGTGAAGCAGGGCAGGGCGCGCGCGAAGCGGCCTTTCTGGAAGAAATATTTTCTTGACATCATCATTCTGGGCATTTCCTTTTATGGCCTGTATCAGTTCAACAAGCAGCAGGGCATTCTGGCCGTCACCGGTGCGGATGCCGGACAACTTCAGGTGGATCCGCTGCTGTTCCTCACATCCACCCTGTTCGTGCTGGGGGCGGGTCTGCTCTTCCTCCGCATTTATCCGTTCCTCATCCGCTTCATTTATTGGACGGGCCGCCGGGTGTGGTCTCCTGTTCTGTACGTTTCGCTGGTTCAGGTGGGCAGATCCCGCGGGCAGGAACAGTTCCTGATGCTTTTCATCATTCTCTCCATCTCCATCGGATTGTTCAACGCGAATTCCGCCCGCACCACCAACCGGAACGTGGAAGACAAAACGCATTACTCCATCGGCTCCGATGTGCGGATTCTACCGGTCTGGAAGACAAACGCGGTGACCAGTTCCGGACCTGCAGGAGGACCTCCGGCCCCGGAAGTCTCCTACAGCGAGAAGGCCATCAAGTTCATCGAGCCGGACTACAATTCCTTTTCGAAGCTCAAGGGAATCGCCCAGGCCACGAAAGTGCTTCCTGTGAGGGAGGTACGGGCGCGTGCCTATGATACCGAAGCCGCAGGGCTTCAGCTTTTGGCCATCAAGCCCGCCGAATTCGGACAGATAGCCTGGTTCCGTTCCGATCTGCTCCCCCATCACTGGTATGAATACCTCAATCTTCTGACTGATGCCCCGAAAGCAGCCCTGCTTTCCTCCAACCTGAGGGATCAGCTCAAGGTGAAGGAAGGCGATACGGTGGTGCTTTCCTGGACCGGGAACAACACCATTGAAGTGACCGTCTATGCCTTTGTGGACTACTGGCCCACCTTCAACCCCAATCCCAAAATCGATCCGAGCAAGCCGGCCACGGATGGTGCGGCAGCACTGGGTGCCAGGCCAGGTCTTGTTGTCGCGAATTTTGACTACCTCATGAACAAACTGCCCATCCAGCCTTACGAAATCTGGATGAAGAAGGCACCGGATGCCACCGACAAGATCGTGCACGACGACATCGACGAAAAACAACTGGACATTTCGACCATCAGCTACGCGAACCAGCAACTCATCAAGATGAAGAACGATCCGATGCTGCAGGGAATCAACGGCTCTCTCACACTCGGTTTCGTGGCCGCCATGGCCATCAGCCTGCTGGGTTTCCTCATTTACTGGATCATCTCGATTCAGGCACGTGTGCTGCAGTTCGGCATCCTGCGCGCCATGGGTCTGTCGTTGTCGAAAGTCATCGGCATGATTGCCTGCGAACAGGTGCTGGTGTCCGGCGCGGCCGTCGGGATCGGCTTCCTGACAGGCAATCTCGCGAGCAAGCTTTTCATCCCGCTGCTGCAGGTGGCTTCCTCGGCGGCCGACCAGGTTCCGCCGTTCCGGATTGTCGCACAGGCAAGCGATTACAACAAGATTTACGCCGTCGTGGCGGCCATGCTGATCATCGGATTCATCACCTTGTGGCGCATCATCTCGAAGATCCGAATCGATCAGGCATTGAAGCTCGGCGAGGATTGATGCCGGAGCCGGAAGGGAGCACCATGAACGAAATTCTGAGAACAGACGGCATCATCCGGACTTTTCACTCCGGACGGGAAACGGTGCATGCGCTGAAAAGCGTCACCATTGACGTCGAACAGGGAAAACTCACCCTCCTGAAAGGGAGGTCGGGCTCGGGCAAGACGACCCTGATGAACCTGCTGGGTGCACTCGACAGACCGAATGCCGGGCAGATCTGGTTCAAGGACCGGGACATCGCCACAGCAAGCGAAGTCATCCGCAATGAGATGCGCCGTAAGAACATAGGATTCATCTTCCAGTCGGTGGCACTCATCTCCATGATGTCCGCCTACGAAAACGTGGAATTCGGCCTGCGCGTCGCGGGGATCAAATCCAAGGAACGCAGGCAGCGTGCGGAGGAATGTCTGGCCCTTGTCGGTCTTGCAAAACGCATGCACCATCGTCCGCAGGAAATGTCCGGCGGCGAGCAGCAGCGTGTCGCCATCGCCCGGGCCATTGCCCATCGCCCGGACATCGTCTTCGCGGATGAACCGACCGCCGAGCTGGACTCCCACATGGGCCTGCAGGTCATGCGCCTGTTCAAGACCCTTGTGGAAAAGGAAGGCCTCACGGTGGTCATCACCACGCATGATCCGAGCATGTTTGAAATCGCCGACCACGCATACACGCTGGAGGATGGAGAGATAGTCGATGAGCGAAAGGGATAAGGGAACGCAGCCGGAGTCGACCGTTTCCGGTCGCCCGCCGATGATCGAATGCGAAAACCTCGTGAAAATCTATAAGACTGCGGAGATCGAAGTGGTGGCGCTTCAGGGTCTCGATCTGCTTGTGGAAGCCGGGGAACTGATGGCCATCATCGGCAACAGCGGAAGCGGCAAGTCCACGCTTCTGAACGCATTGGGCGGTCTGGACCGTCCTTCCGCCGGCAAACTGCTCGTGGATGGAAAGGATCTGCTGAAATTCACGGACAACCAGTTGGTCACATACAAGCGGGAAACAGTCGGTTTTGTCTGGCAGAACAATGCACGCAATCTGGTCCCATACCTCACGGCTCTGGAAAATGTCGAATTGCCGATGATGCTTGTGGGAGAGCAGAAGAAACGCCATCATGCCCTGAAACTGCTGGACATGGTGGGGATGGCGCACCGGCGCAACAACCGCCTGAGCCAGCTGTCGGGCGGCGAGCAGCAGCGCATCGCCATTGCCATCGCCCTGTCGAACAACCCAAGGCTGTTGTTGGCCGACGAACCCACCGGTTCCGTCGACTCCAGGACAGCTGCGCATATTCTGGATGTTTTCCGGGAACTGAGCAATGCCATGGGCCTGACCATCGTCATTGTCACACATGACATGCAGCTCTCCAAGAAGGTCGACCGTGTCGTGGCCATCCGTGATGGAAGAACCAGCAGCGAGTACATCCGTCGCCAGTCGGTGGCGGAAGAAATGGCGACCATCAAAGGCCTTCAGGATTTCGGCGAACCGGAAACCCATGAGGAGCTCGTGGTGATGGACCGGGCAGGCCGCATCCAGGTTCCTGCCGCGTATCTCGACGCCCTGGGCCTGAAGGGCAAGAACAAGATCAAGGTGGAACTCGAAGGGGACCGGATTGTCCTGTACGCACCTTCGGAAGCGGCACCGAAGGAAGACGCCAGGGCAACCGTTCCGGGCGGTCCGTTGCCGGCAGGCGGGAAGCAGGGCCCGCTGCGGAATGTCGAATCACCATTGCCGGCTGAGTCTGCCGAACCGGAATCCACCGGTACTGGGACATGACGGGCCAACCATTTCTGCAAGCAGAGCACATCGTGCACCGGTACGGATCCCGAACGGTGCTGAACGACCTGAACCTTTCCCTGTACAAGGGAGAGGTTTTTGGTTTGCTTGGGCCGAATGGCGCGGGAAAATCAACCTTCATTTCCCTGCTGGCCACCTTGATTCGCCCGACCTCAGGCGATATGTTTGTGGAAGGGGTTTCGATTCTCAAAAAACCGGCGGCCATCCGGAAGCGCATGGGCTACGTTCCGCAGGAACTGGCCCTGCACACGGTTTTGCGCGCAAAGGAGAATCTGAGGTTCTGGGCTGGGGTATACGGCTTGTCCGGTGCCCGGCGGGAGGAAGCAATCGAGCGGGTTCTCAGGGAAATCGGCCTGCTCGACCGCGCAGCGGATCGGGTGGATACCTGGTCCGGGGGGATGAAGCGAAGGCTGAACCTTGCTGCCGCCATCATGCATGAACCGGATCTTCTGCTCATGGATGAGCCGACCGCAGGCGTCGACATTCAGTCCAGACGTACCATCGCCGGTCTGCTCGATCGGTTTCGCATGGAAGGAAAAACCGTGCTGCTCGCCAGTCATGACATTGATGAACTTGAAACCATCTGCGATCGTATCGGCGTGCTGCATGGAGGCAGATTCCTCCATTGCGGGACTGTTCCGGAGGTACTGGCGTCATCCGGTGCAGATACGCTCGAAAATCTGCTCGTCCGGCTGGAGGATTGGAAATGACCGTTTTTTTCGCCGTTCTGCGAAATGAAATCCGGCTCATCTTCCGGGATTGGCGGACCGTTCTGCTGATGCTTGCCCTGCCCGTGCTGATGCTGCTGATAATCGTGGCCTCGCTTGCACCGCTTCGTGAGGAATCCACCTTTGTCCAGCCATTCTCCATAGCTTTTGTGGATCAGGAGGAATCCGTGTGGACGGATATGATGGCCGGCCAGATCAGACAAATCACCCTCATTGACGAGGTCCTTCAGGTGGATGAATCCACCGCGGTCAGCTTGATTCGCGACGGAGAAATCTCCGCCGCCATCATCATCCCCGAGGGGCTTTCCGACAGTGTGGGTCAATGGAGACCTGTATCCGCCAAAGTCTATGGCAGCAGCCAGCAGTCTCTTCAGAGCAACATTATCCGGCATGTCAGTCAGGCCGGTGCCGATTTGGTGACATCCGGGCTTGCCTCGCTGGAAGCAATCCGGGCGGCGGAAGTGAGGGCAGGGATTCCGGTGGAAGTAGCGGAGATGGACCTTGCAGCGAATTACGAAGCGTTCTTTTTCCGGGTGCTTTCCCGTCGGGATGTGTTTTCTGGAAATCGGAAACAGGCGTGGGCGGTTACACTGGTGGAGTATTACGCGGCAGGCCTGATGGCGGTATTTCTTCTTTTTGCCTCGCTGCCCTGCATGAAACGGATGGTGGAGGACCGCCGGAGCGGGGTGCTGAATCGCTGCCTGTCCGCTTCGGTTCCGGTATGGGTTCCGCTGGTTTCCCGGCTGATTGTGACCCTGATGGTCTCGGCGCTGCAATTCTCCATGCTTGTGGCGGTTACCCTGTTCGCATTCAGAAGCTATTGGGGTGTGCCTGCCCCATATACACTGGGATTGTTTGTCGCGACGGTTGCCGCATCCGCCGGATTCTCCCT
>JAIFNI010000092.1 GCA_020047785.1 Clostridia bacterium | reverse complement strand
ATGTTTCCGACGGAAAGGATAAACATCACGGCGAACGTCGGCAGAATGCCCGGAATGGTGATGTATAGAGTTTGCTGGAGCTTGTTGGCACCATCGATCTGAGCCGCCTGATACTGCTCCTTGTCGATGCCTGAGATGGCGGCCAAATAGATGATTGCGACCCAACCGGATTCCTTCCAGACATTCGCAATCGTCATCATGGGCCAGGAGTATTCGGACTTAGCCAAGAAGTCGATTCCCCTGTCCAGCAAACCCGTCTTATTTACCAATATTTGATTTACCAGGCCTTCATTGACGGAAAGGAGTGAAAAAAACAAGGAGTAAACAACAATCCACGAGATGAAGTTCGGCAGGGACATCAGTGTCTGCACCAGCCGCTTGTACCGGTTGTTCGCCACTTCGGAAATCATGATGGCCAACAGGATGGGGACAGGGGATAGGAGAATTCTCAATCCGCTTAGGACTACCGTATTGCGTATAACCATGAAAAACTCGGATCCGGCAGAGAAAATCCTTGAAAAATACTTAAACCCGACAAAGGTGGACTCACGGATTGGCACACCCGGGATGTAGTCCACAAAGGCAATAGCCCATCCCCATATGGGGATATAGGAGAAAAGAATCAGCAGGATGAACGAAGGAAGCGCCATGAAAAGCAACACATATCGATGTGACAGTCGGCTTGCCTGCATCAGGCTTTGTCTCTTGGACATGTTTCCAATGCTCATCCATTCCTCCAGCATGCAATCCCCAAGTTATTTTTCGATGAACCCATCATATCCCCTCACCCCCGACTTTTCATTCCACAATTCAAATGGATGAAGGTGAAAAATCAAAGATTGCGCATTGATTTCGTGTGTTTTTCACAAATTCCATCTGAGGGAACAGGCATTCTCTATGGAATAGATAAAAAAGTGCATTGCATTCTCCTTAAGGGGATCAGCAAGCACTTTGTGAAAAGGCAACAGAAACATCTGAACAGCTGTCATCCGGCAGGCTGAAATCGCCTTAGGGCTTGGAAGAAAACACCCTCTATAAACTCCCGAAAACAATGGCCTGAACTGGCATTCTTCTCGGGAAAAGAGCAGGAAATTTTCTTCCGGCACCTTACTGGGATGCGACACCCTTGATGCGGTTTCGATACTCGTTTGGAGAATCACCAACCAGTTCTCTGAATTTCCTGTAGAAATGGTCCTTGTACCTGTAACCGACCAACTGACTGATATCTTCAATTTTCAAATGCGAATTTTCCAACAATTGCTTTGCCTTTTGTATTCTGAGCAGATTCAAGTATTCATTGAAACTGTGCCCGGTATGCGATTTGATCAACTGCCCAAGATAGAACGGATGAAAATGGAATTCCTCTGCAAGCTCCGCCAATAGAAGCCTTTGACGAATATGGGTCTGAATGTGCGCGAGTATTTTTTTCAGGCAATCATTCTCATCCATACACAGAACAGTTTTCGCAATTTCCTCGTCGAATCCTGAATTTTTCATCCTTCTGATTTCAAGCTGTTTTGACACCTTCTTCAGTATTTTGGCGAATTCGTCAAAATCAACAGGTTTCAGCACATAATCCTCCACCCCGTACCGGAGGGAGCTTCTGGCGTATTCAAAATGGTTATACCCGCTGATGATGAGGATGACGGTCTCATTATCGGTTTCCCGGATCCTTTTTGCAAGTGCCAGTCCATCCATGCCGGGCATCTTGATGTCTGTCACGACCATATCCGGCTTATCAGTCGCATATGCATGAAGGGCCTCAATCCCGTTGGCATACGCACCAGTAACGGTAAAGCCATTGGCAGCCCAGATGCCGCTCGATTTGAGCCCTTCACGGATGTCATACTCATCATCCACAATCATGGTCTTCCACATCAGCGATTCCTCCTTTCCAGGAAAGGAATCCGCATCTCAATGACTGTTCCGGCACCGGGTTGCGAAGAAAGAACCAGACCGCACCTGCTGCCATAGAGAAGAACAAGCCGGTCGTGAATGTTTTTTAGTCCAATGTGGTTGAGTGTGCCTGACGGAGCACCCTCATCAAGTGTTTTTCGTATTTCGTCCAGTTTGGCGGCATCCATGCCCACCCCATTGTCTTCCACGCGAATCCGCATCGCACCGTCATGACGCTCGATAACGATGCGCACACTCACAAAATGCATGCTGGTTTCCATCCCATGAAGTACGGCATTTTCGACAAGCGGCTGAATAATCAGCTTCGGAATCTCATCCTGCTTGAGGGTCTCGGGTTCACAGAGGATATCATACCCGAGCTTATCTTTGAATCGTAATTTCTGGACAGTCAGGTAACTCGTCACGAGATCCAGCTCCTCTCCAAGGCTTATCCATGCAGAATGCCAGCTTAATGTTTTTCTGAGGCTTTTGGCCAGGTGCAGAATCATTTCATCCGATTCAGCCAGGTTTCCTCCGGACAACTTCATGCGGACCGATTCCAGCGTGTTGAACAGAAAATGCGGTTGAATCTGGCTTTGCAATGCATACAGTTCCGCTTCGCGCCGCTTCGTCTCACTCTCGCTGATACGGACGCTCTTCTCATAATTCTCATGAATCAACCTATCCAAATTGACAACCATCCGGTTGAAGCTCCGGGTCATTTCCCTCATCTCATTGGAGGAGCGGTCGGTCTCAATTTCCCGGAAATTCCCGTTTGCCACTTCCCGCATCTGTTCGGTCAAGGACCTGATCCGGTTGGCGATTCCTTGGATATTGAAAAGATAAAAAGAAAAAGACACCGCCAGGACCACAATCGATATGAACAGAAATTCATTCTTCAGACGGTTGGCATCTTGCGCCACCTGTTGCGTTGAAATGAACGTGACAAATTTCCATTGATTGTTCGCATCATCCGTTTCGAGCGTTTTATGAATCACCTTGTATTCGTTCAAGTAATCCAGCGCAAGGCTTTCTTCCCGGTTCGCCGCAATCGCCTTCAGAAATGCCGCATCCACAGGCAGCGTCGATGCGCTTGACATGATGAGATTCCCCTGTTCATCGATTAGCAGCACTTCTGCCCACTTGAGCGACTCCTCATTGCCCACAATTTCCGTGATCTTCTGGAAACCGGTTGAAACAATCGCCACCCCCGCCCATGTACCATCGGAATCCATGATTTTCCCGGCAAGAAATATCTTTCGTCTCTCCGTATCGTATCCCCATGAATACAGACTGTCTGA
The DNA here is from genome assembly GCA_020047785.1 of Clostridia bacterium. Taxonomy (GTDB): domain Bacteria; phylum Bacillota; class Clostridia; order DSM-8532; family DSM-8532; genus JAEWSN01. The sequence goes on along the minus strand of JAIFNI010000092.1, from coordinate 7,274 downwards.
CTTCTCAACGGAATGAAACAATTCAGAAGAACGCATTGCCTGGTCTGCGTGGACGAAAATCGAATAATTCTGAATAATGGTATCCTGAAAATAGTATATTTTCAAATCAATGTCATTTTTGTACAGATCCACTTCGTATCGTTCAACGAAATAACGATGGTATTCGATGTTGTCGATGGCATTTCTCCGGTTCCGCATACTAAGCATGTCTTTAAGCTTGTAATCGTATAAGCACATCTGGCTGACAATATCCAAACTTTCATTCAACACCTCGGACAGATTGTCCACATTTTGGTCAGCCAGACGTTCGGAGAGGGACACGGTCTGTTCGATGACCTTGTCCTTTGATTTTGTAATAATGACCTGAATCATCACAACAACGGGCACCATCACCGATATGATGAAGATGAGCATAATTTTCTGTATGAGATTGAGGTTCCGAATTTTTCTCATGAGCATTCCTAGCATGGATGGAGGCCTTCGTCATGACCATCCCCGCCAATCCGAATTTCATGCGGACCGAACGATGCATCCATCCGGATGACAGTTGGTAAAAACATTTTACCATGTTAGCACGCTCGCTGTCATCCGACAATTCTTTGTGTGCTATTCCCCTTCATTTTTCAATCGGCAGTCGTATGTTCCCCAAGGCTGCCAAACTTACACGTTTCATACGGGCTTCATAGGTCGCCCCAAGCGGTTGTCGCTGCATGATTTCATCTTCCATCAGCACCTTGACGGTCACTTCGCAGGGAAATGGGTTTTGCACAACCAATGCACCCGTTGCATCAAAAAAGGCTTCGACCCCATCGACAACCTCAAGGATGTCAGTCCCTGAAACAGCATACACCCCAGGTATCTCCATCCATGTCAGCATCTGCGATACTTCACTCCAGCAGGATCCGGCAAAGACACCGCCCACTTTTTCAGAACCTTCCCAATCACTCATGTTGACTCTCTCGCAGATAAAACCGGGAGGCAGTGTGTCCGGTACCGGGTCCCAGGAACGGACAGGGCGTTCTTCTCTGGACATGCAGGGAAGGGTAAATCGGGCAATGTCTCCCATCAGATTCAGATACGCACGTTTCCCGGTTGCGCGATACAGTTTCAGCAATGAATTTCCCGACAATGTGCAGATACCAGGTGCAGCATGCTTGTTCTGAACATTTGCAAATACACTGCCCGTTGTCCTGATGCCCAGACGGTCGAACTCACTGCCCTCTGGAAAACGGTAATTATAATCCACCACCCAGCTCGAGCACTGACACGCTGCATCCTCTGCACAATCCAGCCATCGTCCGGCTCCTGTCACTTCATGCAAGACCACAAAGCTTTCCAACAGGCCAAATGCGCTTTCGCTGTCCGGACACTGCAGAATCTCTCCGGGTCCGCCGGTTGTGACACCCTGGCACAGATCCCTGCGATACAGGAAATCCGCTCCTTCTTCCGCTGCCTGGATGTAGGCAGGATTTCCGAAAAATTGGTATGCCAAAGCCAGCGCGGCAGGAGCCATTGATGCTGCAGATGAGCCGCCGACCATGACCTCACCGGTCCTGACATCGACAAACTGCCCCCATTGAGCATATGTCCGCCATACATCCACAAAAGCGTCCGCACATTTCTGCGCGCAACGCTTCCATTCATTTCTGACCGGTTCTCCCCGCTTCATCAGCAGGTCGATATGCTTGAACAGGAAATAGAGTGTATCGGCACTCTTCCGGATCAGATGAAAATATCCGGTGCCGGGATAATCGAAACCGTCTCCATATGGGATGCCCCGATGGACCATGCCATGAAAAAAGCCAGATGGAGCCTGTACCCGCGTCAGATAATCCATTGTGCTCCTGGCTCGTTCAACTGATTCCGGACTACCCTCAGCCAGCAAAGCCAAGCTGGACATTCCGCCGCCGACCCATCCCGGTTGCCAGTCTTCATACCGGGTTTCCGCCGTGCCGACTCGGTAGTACCCGCCTTCTTTCCGGTAATTCAGGCGGTTGTATTTTTCTTCCTGTATACGCCATCCCATGGAAAAGGAAAGCGCCGCCACGCTGCGCGCTGTGAAAGCACCCATTCGATTCCTTCGCTCGAAAACCAGGCGGTGTAGAAAACGAACATCCTTGCAAGGCAATAACTCCACTTGATACGGGATACAGATTCTTTCCCCTCCACGAACCCTCAACGGAGCATCCCAAGCATCTGTAAGCCGGTTTCCACGATACCACTTCCTTCGCCTTGATGGATAAGAAATGGTCAGAATCGCCTGTCCATCAACCTCTTCGAAAGTGATTCCGAAGTTGGTTTCCCCAATCCCCTGCGTTGTCCTTATCAGGTATGCCGTATGGGATACACGGTCGAACAAAAAAACGCCTGGGCTTGCCAGATCGCCTGTGGTGACCTCCATGCAGGATGGCCCATTCACTGACAGTCTGGGTACATCCGTGATGGTGATGGGGGGATTCAGAAGCCATTCCCCTTCGACGAACATCGGAGGATAGGCTCTTGGAACTGCATGGAATCGATTTCCATTGTAGGCGCATGCAGGCATCAGGACGTAATTTTCCCGATGCCAATCTGTAAAGGCAATGCTGACTTCAAACCACGCCTCCCCTTCATAGGAAGGATTCACCTCAAAACATGCTTCGGATTCGGACAGGAGAACAACGCAATCTCCCTCGGGAGGACCGTTCCGCACACTCACTTCGTATTGCATTCCAAGCTCCCTGCCCCATTGGTGTGAAAATCATTGTACATCGTACTGTGTCTGACAAAAGAATCAAAAGCGGCCTTGTTCCGTTCCGGTGTATGGTGAACCGCTTCCGGCTGCGTGTAATACTTTCCGATGAATCCACCCTTATCCGATGCCAGACAACGAATCATCTTTTCGACATACAGGTCGATTTCCTCCTGTGTGCCATCCAACATGACCGTTTGGATATCGACGGGATTCCAAAAACAGATTTTCCCGCCGAATTCCCTCCCAAGCCTTTCCAGACCCATATTCTCCTGCTGGTCCATGTTGATGACATCAAGCCCGGCTGCCATCATGTCCGGAAGAATGGAAGTGATGTCCCCGCAGGAGTGCAGAATCACATCCAGTCCCTTCGCATGAATGCGGGACCAGACTTTGGCATACCTCGGCAGAAAAAACTTCCTGAAGAGTTCCGGCGAAATCATCAGCCGGTCCTGCAATCCCCAGTCGTCGAACCCCACCACAATGCCATCCACCGGATAACGCGTCCATGTCTCCAACGAAGCAAGCTGAATGTCCACAAGCGCATCCAGCAATTGTTCCATCTTTTCGGTTTCCTCAATCAGATCCCCGTAAAAGTTCATCAACCCCCGTATTTCCCAATAATGCGGGAAAAGCGATGCACTCAGCACGCCCATAAGATATTTGCCCTGATTTCCGCCAACGATTTGCGCAACATGGTCATATCGCTCGGGATCATTGACCGAAGGGAAAACATAGTGCTCATACTGTGACCATTCTTCCACTGCAGGCTTGACGACCTCGCCCATATTCTGCTCGGACACCACATGCCACCAGCTGCTCCATTCCGAAAGGCGATAGGTCTTCCCATCCCTGATTTCGGTTGAGATATCCTTCCCTTTCGGGAATACCCAGACGATATCGCTGGGCCAGGGTTCCGGCAGGTGATTGGGGACCCGGTCCGGTGTCCCGAAGTGGATGGCACGTTTCACACGCTCTTTCGCATTCATGATTGATTCCTCCTATGTATCATTCTGCAGTGAGATGCGGCGTCATGTCTCCTGAGCAATTCCCGGGAACCCTTCATCAATTGCCTATCCTTTCACTGCGCCCAGCGTCAATCTCTGCAGAAAGAACCGCTGCTCCAGAGGGTAAACGTCGAAAATCGGCGGTTTCAGAATATAGTTCTCTCTTCCCAGGGAATCATCGTCATCAGGCTTTCCGGCATGCGTGGTTCATCATCGGCAAGGAGCACTCTGAACATGTGGTTTCATCCACCTTTCCCCCACGCTTCCGGGTGAGATTCCGGATCATGACTGATGCTGTAGATCCTACCATGATTTCATCCCTCGCTGCGGCCAAGGGAGACGGCTCTGTTCTTCACCTTGTCGGCAAGACGCAATGCTTCTTCCTTTATCGGATGATAGACGGTTATCCGCATGCCGCATACCCCATTCGTCGCATCCATCAAGCGGTAAAAAGTCTCCTCATCCGTTTCAGGACGGTTCGCTTTTTTTGCAAAGCCATAGTTGTAAATGTGCCAGATTCCTTTTCCCCTGATGGCATCAAGGACTTTGTCCAGTGCGTTGTAATCCGGCATGGCGTCAAATCCCTCAAATCCTGGCGTGTCTGAAAAATTCTTCAGGTTGAAGTCATGGTTCATGCAGCAGTGAAAACGGATTCCGCCAAATTCCTCGGCCAGTCTGCGGTTGTACGGTGACGCGAACCGCGCGTACAAATCCGGCGAAAGATAGGCTGCGGTGTCATCACTGACATGCATGCCCTTGGGCAGATAATGCGAAGACTGAAAGCCTCCGAAGTTTTTGATGGTCTTCTCGAATACCCGGTTGATCCGAATGATGGAATCCGTCACGCCATCAAGAATCTCAAACATCCTTTCAGGTTCATCGTACAACAGGAGCATAGCCGCTTCACTATGAATCAGGGAGGTGACCACATCGATGGGAGACTGATTGTCGCAGATCGTCAGCGGAATATGGGGCCACCTTTCCTGAAAACGGGCAATCCGTTCCAGTGTCAGTGGATATAGGCCGCGTTCCGCGATATTCGTCGGCGCCGATATGGGCGACAAATCCGAACCCTCTCCGTAACGAGGAACCGCCACGACCAAGTCCCCCTGCAATTTCATCTCGCATCCGTACGCAAGCGCCATCATATAGGCCAGATCTCCAAATACAGCCGTGACAGGCACATTGTCAAATCCGTGACCTGCCGCTTCGCAACCTTTTTCATACTGCGCGGTCATGGAGGCAAACTGTGCCGCTTCGTTCGTCAACGACTCCGCTTGACCGATACCTCCTTCCATGGACCAATCCGCCTCGACGACAATCTGGCCGCTTCCATGCAGCGACGCATGTTTTGTCATATTATTCCCTATTTTTTCATAACCTTGCATTTTATTTCCTGCTCCTGCCTGCCAGGCGTCACTTTCCCATACATCCCGGCAAGTATCATTACACCACTGCTCCACATAGCTGACCTTAATATTTTTATGATAATATAGCAGGATATCACCATGATATTTCCCGCTCACCCTGTGTTCTCCAGGAAACAGCGAGGTTCCGCATGCAGGTCTTCTTCGTCGATCATACCGCCGCATCCCGGTATGACCAGGTTCAAATGCCGAACAAAGCCGGATTGGATGTCCGATTCTCCTTGCTTGCCGAAGATGATTTTCCAATCCACACGCACGATTTCAATGAACTGGTCATCATTCTGGGGGGTACCGGAAAACACTCCCTCAACGAGGAAACATACAGCCTCATGGCCGGGGACGTGTTCGTTCTGAAGGGAACGGACATGCACGGGCTTCTGAATCTGAAAAAGCTTTCCCTGGCCAACATCTCATATACTTCTGCCAAACTCGAAGCGCTGGGCATGGATATCCGGAATCTTCCGGGTTACCAGGCACTGTTCACCCTGGAGCCCTTTTATCGCGTAAAACATACGTTCAAAAGCCATCTCCGGCTCTCGGCCGGGGAACTTGCCCATGTCCGCAGCCTGCTCGCCACCATGGAAAGCGAGTATCAGGCCAATCTCCCGGCAGTCGAGTCCATGACAGACACCTACTTCACACAACTTGTCATTTTTCTTTCGAGACGCTATGCCATGTCACAAAACGAGCATATCGTGCCGGTCCTCGACCTGGCGAATGCCATCAATCGCATCGAAAACGGATATGGCGAGGCGATCAAGCTGACCGAACTATCCGAATTATCGCACCTTTCCGTCAATCAGTTCATCCGCATCTTCAAAACCATCTACGGAGCCACGCCCATGCAGCATCTCCTGCGAATCCGCATGAGACGGGCGTGTGATTTGCTGAAAGGCACCAGACTTCCCGTGACGGAGATTGCCGGCATGGTGGGCATTCCGGACAGCAATTATTTCACGCGCATCTTCAAAGCACAGTTCGGACTCAGTCCGCGGGAATACCGCAACATCATTCCTGCGAAACCCATGGCGTGATGTTCTCATAGTCGATGTCCCCGATATCCATGTGAAGCACTTCCTTTTCTCCGTATGCATGAACATGGTAGGCCAACCCCTCGCGCCCATCGTTCATGACAAAAACGCAGGCATGACCACACAGGATGTTGGAAGTTTCTCCATTCTCCTTGGATATGACCGGGTTGAATGCATGCTTGGTCCAAGTTCCGAGCAGGGTGTCCGAGGAGGCCAGTCCAATATCATAGCCCCTTGTCCAGCTTGAATACCACATGAAATAGCGGCCGTTTTTCTTGACGATGAAATTGCCTTCGACCCCATCATGGTCCCAAGTCCCCTCTTCTCCTCTCTCAATGGCCCGAACAGGGATCCCTTCCAGCTTCCATTCGGTCGTGTCCACCTCGGATATCATCACATCGCCTTGTGCATAGGAGACATAGACTTTGTCGTGGTCCTCGAAAAAACTTGCATCAATGCCCCCTGCAATCAATGGCCAATCAGGATCTTGCATCACATAGGGGCCTTTAACGGAATCCGAGAACGCAAGAAACACCCCGAAAGAATCCTGTGTCCCCGGATGATTGCAGGAGAAGGCCAGAATGAACCGGCCTTTGTATTCAAAAATCTCAGGGGCCCAGAATCTCTCTTTTGCCCATGCGTCCTGCGGAATGCTTTCCCTGTCGATGATCAGACCCTCTTCCACCCAGTCGGCAAGGTTGTCGGACGACCATAGGAATACGCCTGCGTTCGACTTCCCCCAGAAAGGTGGCATCGTCGCCGTCAGATAGTATTTCCCTTCGACATTCAGGATCATCGGATCCCGAACGTTCCCTGGGAGGCGTTCAGCAGGCAGTGTTATTCTATCCATCGCTCATCCTTTCCGCATTGTGCTTGGGAGGAGATCCGTCAGTCCCTATGCTGGCTAACCTGTTTTCCCCGGTTCAATTGACAATTTCATAGTGTCTGGCCATATAGGGCTTGTCGAAAGGGACCGACAGACGATTGAAAGGCACTCCTTGACTTCTCGAACTGGTTCTTTTCTCCCGACCCCTAAAACTCGATTTCCTGCCTGAGCTGAACTTCAAACGCATAGGTC
>JAIFNI010000194.1 GCA_020047785.1 Clostridia bacterium | reverse complement strand
AATTGATTCAGGCAAAGGAACTGGCCGATGCGGCAAACATCGCGAAAAGTCGTTTTTTGGCCAATATGTCTCATGAAATCAGAACACCCATGAACGGCATATTTGGTTTTCTTGAACTGCTCCAAACCTCAAGCCTGTCATCGGACCAAAAGGAATACATCCGGGAAGCCAAGACCGCTTCAACAGTATTGTTGAACCTTATCAACGATATTCTGGATTTTTCAAAGATAGAAGCGGGGAAACTGACAATGGAAAACATCACATTCAACCTGAGAACAGCGGTTGAAGATGCTGTTTCGCTTCTTGCGCCGAAGGCTGCGGAAAAAAACCTGGACCTGCATGTCATGATACAGGCAGGGGTTCCGGAAGAGGTGATTGGAGACCCGTCCCGGGTCAGGCAGGTACTGAACAATCTTGTCAGCAATGCGGTAAAGTTCACCGAGAGCGGAGAGGTGGTCGTTTCAGTAGATTCCATCGAGAAGGAAGATGAAATGGCTGAATTGTCTTTTGCGGTCAGGGACACCGGCATCGGAATCAGTCAAGAGGCGATGACGAATCTGTTTCAGTCCTTCAGCCAGGCGGATGCCTCCACAACCAGGAAATATGGGGGAACCGGTCTTGGGCTGGCGATATCCAAAGAACTGGTCAAAATGATGGGCGGAGATATGTCAGCAGACAGCATCCCGGGAGAGGGCTCGGTTTTTCGCTTCCATGTTTTTTGCCGGATAGCCAAAAGAGCCTCGGAGCAGAAGGAGGTGTTTTGTCATCTGGAGGGCACGAATGTTCTGATTGTCGATGACAACGTCAATAATCGGAAAATCATCGGTTCCTATCTTCAGGGGGCCGGTCTTGCGGTTTTCGAAGCAAAGGATGTCGGCAATGCCATCACCACGATCATCGCCAACGCAAATACCAAAAACAAGATTGGCATAGCGGTGATAGACTATCAAATGCCTGGCATGAGCGGATTTGATCTTGCAGCTGCCTTGAAAAGCATCCCGATTGCACACGACATCAAATTGATACTGCTTACCTCGGCCGCTCAGAAGGGAGACAGCAGAGCGGCAAAGGAGCATGGCTTTTCAGGATATTTGACAAAGCCGGTCAGAAGAGATGATTTGCTTTCCTGCCTCTCCATCGTATTGGGATTGAAAAAGGAAGAAGAGGCAGATGCGCAGGTCGTGACACGCTATACCGTGAAGGAAGTCAGGAATGCCATGAAACCGAAGATTCTGCTGGCTGAAGACAATGCCATGAATCGGAAGATTGTCGCAAGAATCCTCGAATCCCATGGAATGTCCTGCGACATGGCGGCGGATGGCCGCGAAGCTTATCTGGCACTTCGGAAATGCGAGTATGATGTTGTGTTCATGGATTGCCAGATGCCTGTCATGGATGGCTATGAAAGCACATCCAGAATCAGGGAGGATGAGGGAGACGGGAAGCATACGACCATTATCGCCATGACGGCCAATGCGATGGAAGGGGACAGGGAAAGGTGCATGGCAGCGGGAATGGATGACTATATCAGCAAGCCAATAGACTTTGACAGGATGTTCACGCTGATAGAGGAGTATCACATTCGAAAGAAGACAGTCTGATATGGCTTCGGCTCTGTCAATCCACCATGAAGGAACAAATGTACTCCGAACATCGGGCTGGAAGGGAATGATGGAAAATCTGACGAAACTTGTCGAACTGTCTGAGTATTTCCTTCAATTGGACGAAGGCGCCATGGATTACCAGCGTGCTTCAGATGAATTGATGGATCTGACCGGGGCGAAATATGCTGCTTTCAACCTGTTTGACATGGACGGAGCAAGCTTCACCACGGTGGCCATTTCCGGGGACAAGGGACTTGTCAGGAAAGCGACAGGTCTTGTCGGGTACGAGTTTTTGAATAGGAAGTGGCCACGGGATCCGATACGATCAGAAAAAATCAAGGACCACACCATTACACGATTCGCCAATCTGAGCGCCCTTGTCGGCGAGGCCATCCCAGTTCCCGTGACCAAGCTGATTGAACGGCTGTTTGGCACTGGTGAGGTCGTTTTGATCAAGATCATGAAGAACAACGTCATGATCGGCGATTTCACCCTGATCATGGGAAAAGGGCACCCCTTTGAGAAGGGGGACCTGGCGGAAATCTACACAAGGCAGCTCGGTCTGGTCATCATGCAAAAACGGATGGAGCAGGAGCTTGTCAAGGCAAAAGAGGCTGCGGAATCCTCATCCGTGATGAAAAGTCAGTTTCTTGCAAACATGTCACATGAAATACGGACCCCAATGAATGGCATTGTGGGGTTTCTTGAACTGATGAGTCTGCCGCATTCACCGGATGAACAGCGTGAATACCTGCGCGAGGCGAAGGCCGCATCGGAGGTGCTTCTTTACCTGATCAACGACATTCTCGATTTTTCCAGAATCGAAGCGGGAAAGCTGGCCATGGAGCATATTCCCTTCCGTGTCCGTACCGTGGTGGGGGACGCGGTGACCCTTCATTCCCCAAAGGCTGCTGAAAAGGGTCTTGCGCTTCATCTGATGATTCACGCGGCCGTCCCTGAGCAAGTGAGTGGAGATCCCTCACGGTTGCGTCAGGTATTGGGCAATCTGATAGGCAATGCTGTTAAATTTACAGAAAAGGGTGAGGTGTCCGTGCTGCTGACATGCAGGCAGGAAGGCGATACAGCCACGCTGGACTTCGAAGTGAGGGATACGGGCATCGGCATCAGCAGGGAAAATCAGGAGAAACTGTTTTCCCCATTCATCCAGGCGGATGCGTCCACGACGAGGCGATATGGCGGAACCGGACTCGGGCTGGTGATATCCAGGGAATTGGTCCGGATGATGAATGGTGAGATTTCTTTGGAAAGTGTGCCCATGGAGGGGTCGGTTTTCCGTTTTTCTGTGCGTATGGAGATGATACAGTGCTTTTCTGCCCCGGGCCTGGTGGACCGTCAGCTTGAGGGCATCAATCTTCTTGTTGTGGATGACAGCGCCGTCAACCATGCCATGATCAGAAAGCATCTGGAAGAATCCTTCTGCCGGATATCGGAGGCGGAAGATGCGGGGCAGGCGATTGCGGCCATCCTGACAAGGGCGAAAACCAAAGATGCCATTGACATTGCCCTTGTGGAGGTACCGCTTCGGGACATGGGTGAGGACGCGTTTGTTGCCGCACTCAGGATGGTCCCCGACGCCAGTGGAATCCCGCTGGTGCTGTTAACGGAAACCGGACTCAAAGGGGATGCGCAACGGGCCGAGGCAATGGGTTTTTCCGGATATCTCAGCAAGCCGATCCAGCGGGATGCGCTCATCCAATGCCTCACCATGGTGTTGGAGAGGCACAGGAATGAAGGACTGAAGTCCATTGTGACCAAACACGCCGTTTGGGAGGCGGCCGACCTGCGTAAACCGAAGATTTTGCTGGCCGAAGACAATGAAATGAACCGCAAAATCATTGTTTCCTGGCTCAAAACAAAGGGGCTGGCCTGCGATGTCGCCGTGAACGGCAAGGAAGCATATCAAGCGGTACTTTCAAAAAATTATGATATGGTGCTGATGGATTGCCAGATGCCTGTCATGGATGGGTATGTCTGTACCGATAAAATCAGAAAGGCCGAGGGATCCGGCCGTCACACCTTCATTGTGGCGTTGACGGCCAATGCCATGCAGGGGGACAGGCAAAGGTGTCTGGAGGCAGGCATGGATGAGTATCTCAGCAAACCGGTCCATTTCCCCTCACTGCTCACCCTCATCGAAGGTTGTGTGAGGCGCGATGGCTTGGACATGCCCGGTCAGGCACTGTTTCAGGAAGAAATGATTGCGTTTGGCCGATACTCCGGACTGGATCCGGAAACGGTGGAGGATTTATTTTCCGATTTCAGGTCGTATCTGTCGGGTGTGGTCGGCGACATGTCTTCCGCCATTGACGAGGGGGCATATCCGGCATTGGCGGGGATGGCCCACCAGTTGAAGGGTTCTTCCGGGAATTTGCGAATCACCGCCGTACAGGGACAGGCCATTGCATTGGAGCAAGCGGTAAAGTCCAAAGACGAAACGCGGTGTCAGGAGATTGTTGCGGAGTTGCAGCGCATGCTTGGCGCATGATGTGCGGTCTTGTCCCCTGTCATTTGGCATCAGCACAGATGCGGAGTTGAAGCGGGTTGATCATTTGTGGAATCCATGGAGGATGGAAAATGAGACCAACAGATGGAACGAACAAGTCACCCCATGATGAAACAGAACTGTTCTACAAGTCCATTATGGAGCAGGCACCTGTTGGCTATGCCTATCACAGGGTTCTTTTGGACGTGGCCAATCAGCCATGCGACTATGTGTTTCTGGAAATAAACGCTGCCTTTGAGGCGTTAACCGGGCTTCATCGTGAAGACATTCTACAGAAGCCGGTTTCCGAGGTGCTGCCGGGAATTCGGGAAAGCGAGTTCAATTGGATTGAACGATATGGGACCCTTGCCATCAACGGAGGAAGCGAAGAATTCGAACAGTATTCTGAACCGCTGAAGCGGTGGTATCGGGTAAAAGTCCATTCGCCTGAAAAATATCATTTCATCACCTATGTCACAGATGTAACCAAAGAGACGGACCGGATCATGACCCTGCAACAATCCATCACTGCGCTCAGGCAAGCCGAAGAAGCACTGGCATTGCAAAAGCAGCGATTTGAGCTTGCCATCAATGGAACGAATGACGGCATTTGGGATTGGGATTTGACAACAAATACGCTTTTTCTGTCGAAGCGCTGGAAAGAGATGCTCGGATATGAAGACAGTGAATTGAAGAACGAGTTTGAAACGTTTGCTTCGCTCATTTATACAGATGACATCAAGCGTGTGAACGACTTCGTGAACAAATACCTGCTGGGTGAGATTGCCCAGTATGCATTGGAATTCAGAATGCTTCACAAAGATGGCCATCCACGATGGATTCTTGCCAAGGGAGAGGCCCTGAGGGACAAGGACGGAAAGCCGTATCGCATGGCTGGTTCACACGGTGACATCACCGAGCGGAAGCAAGTGGAGTCCGAGCTTCAGGAAAACAAGCACCGCCTTGAGCTTGCCATGGAGGCAGGAGAGCACGGCTTCTGGGATTGGAATTTGCTAACGAACGAAACCTATTTCAGTCCAAGGTATTTCACGATGCTAGGGTATGGGGACCGGGCGTTGCCCATGAATTTCAACACCTTTGCCAGTCTCATTCATCCTGATGACAACGAGCAGGTGATGCCCAATATCCGTAAAAGCCTTCAGGTTGGGCTCCCATATTCAGAGGAGTTTCGATTGTTGTGCAAGGACGGCTCCTACCGATGGGTCAATGGGAAGGGCAAGGTGTATCTGGATGACAGGCAGACACCGTATCGGGCGGTGGGGGTGCACATTGACATCCATCAGCGAAAGATCATGGAAGAGGAACTCATCACCTCAAGAGAACAGGCTGAAGCGGCAAATGCCGCAAAAAGTCAGTTTCTTGCAAACATGAGCCATGAGATTAGGACCCCCATGAATGGTATCCTGGGTTTTCTTGAGTTGCTCCAGGCGTCCAACCTCTCTTCGGAGCAAAAAGACTTCGTTCAGGAAGCAAAATCCTCTTCGACTGTCCTATTGACGCTGATCAACGACATTCTTGACTTTTCGAAGATTGAAGCAGGAAAGCTGTCAATGGAATCCATTCCGTTCAATCTAAGGAATACGGTGGACGATGTGGTTTCCCTCCTTACTCCGAAGGCTTTGGAAAAAGGTATTGGACTTTATTCCATGATCAAGGCGGATGTGCCGGAGGAGGTTGTCGGTGACCCCTCGCGGCTCAGGCAGATTCTGAGCAACCTCATCGGAAATGCAGTGAAATTCACCGATGTGGGAGAAGTGTCTGTCGCAGTGGATTGCGAGGAAACAGAGCGAGACTTGGCGACACTGCAGTTCAAGGTCAGGGACACCGGCATCGGCATCAACAGGGAGGCCATGGACAACCTGTTTCAATCATTTCATCAGGCAGACACCTCCACCACCAGAAAATATGGTGGGACTGGATTGGGTCTTGCTATAAGTAAAAAACTAGTGAGTCTGATGGGCGGTGAAATCGGGGTGGACAGTGTGCAGGGCGAAGGATCCACTTTTTATTTCCATGTGCGCCTGAAAATTACGAAACGGGCATTGGATCGGAATCTGGAATACAAGATGCTCGAAGGGGCCAACGTGCTGGTTGTGGATGACCACGCAAGCAATCGCAAAATCATTCGGTCGTATCTTCAAGAAACAGGCATGAATGTGTATGAGGCAAAGGATGCTGGCAACGCCATCACCACCATCCTGTCCCTCGCTGGTTCCGCCTATGCAGTACAGGTTGCCATCCTCGACTGCCAGATGCCGGGCATGAGTGGAATAGATCTTGCCCTGGCATTGAAAAGCATTCCGGTTGCTCAGCACATCAAGCTGCTGCTGCTGACATCCGCCGCACAGCGTGGGGATGCACGCAAGGCACAGGAGAACGGGTTTTCCGCCTACCTGACCAAGCCGGTCAGACGGGATGAGTTGATCAACTGCATGGCCATTGTCATGGGTTTGAAGTCGGCACTGGAAGAGGACGCGCAACTGGTGACAAAACATACGGTCCGGGAGGCACAGCAGGCGAGGAAGCCAAGAATCCTGCTTGTGGAGGACAATCGGGTCAATAGAAAAGTGGTCCAGCACATGCTCCAGTCTCATGACTTGACCTGCGATATGGCCCTTGACGGGGCGGAAGCCATAAAGGCCGTTGCAGGAAAGGAGTATGACATCATCTTCATGGATTGTCAGATGCCAATCATGGATGGGTATGCGTGTACAGAAAAAATCAGGGAAATGGAGAGCGGGCGGAAGCGTACCCCCATCATTGCCATGACCGCCCATGCGATGCAGGGAGACAAAGAAAAGTGCATGGCGGCTGGAATGGATGACTATCTCAGCAAGCCGATAGATTTCGACGTTTTGTTCCGGATGATTGAGACATATTGTGTCGAAGGAGTCATGTTGCACGGGAACGAACACATCGGCCCCTGAAGAAGGGAGAACACGATGGTCTCCAAATACCTGCCCCTTGTGCTGTCGGCATGGATGTCCGTTGTTCTTCTTTGCGTGCCTGCTTCGGCCGTGATGGCCTCAACAGGTACACTGAACGTTGCGGACCCACGTGCCCTGCTTTCCGGAGAAACGCAGGACTGGCCGCAGCTGCAGGGGGATGCGCAACGAACGGGCCGAACCCCGTTGTCCATCGCACCACCCTACCGTGCGCGCTGGATATGGCTTGGTCCAGGCCAGGTGCTTCGCAACAAGGACAGCCATCCGGCCTGGAAGGATGATCTGACAAGCCGGAACGGCCATTCGTTCCCCATGCCCGCAAAGGTCGGCCATACCATCGCCCATTCCGTCCAGCCCATTGTTTCCAAGGGTCGCCTCTTTTTCGCAACCCAGGAAGGCCAGGCTTACGCACTCTCCACAGATGACGGCAGCACCGTGTGGTCCGCCACCCTTCCAGGAGGTACGAATGCCACCGCCGCCACCGATGGCAATACGGTCGTCTTTGTCTCCATGCCCGGGACGGTGTATGGCTTTCACTCGCCGGCGGAGGAAAGCCGCAGGCGTTCCAGACGACCGTGGCACTTCTTCCGGGAGACAACCGCATCCTGATCCAGGCGAAAGACAAGGCAGGCGCTCTTTCCACGGAAGAGATCAATGTGAACTTCCTGCCGGCGGACCCGGTTCGTTTCCGAATCCTCAGCCAGCCTGAAACGGCCATGAAGTGGGAGACCCTTGACATTGAGTTCGACATCGAGAATGTGGCCGCCACCCATCTGCAGCTGCCCCATGTTGCCGGAGGAAGCGTCGGCATGCTCTGGCTCGATGGCATCAGCGTGACGGGGCTGTTTTCTGCGGACAACTGGCAGACCATCCATGAAAGACCTGCCTTCTTCCAGCAACCCTACCGGCAGGAAGTCAAGTCAGGGATGGACTGGCTCTATCCTGAAGCCTCCAGCCACTGGACCCTTCGTTTTCGGCCCCCGCATGCTGGCGTATGGCAGTACAGGATAGAGGCAACCGATAAAACGGGACAATACCGCTCGGCAGACCGCAGCATCCGTGTCATCGAACAGGACAATCCCGCCATCCGTGGCGGCCTCACCGTCTCCCGGCAGGACAGTCGGTACTTCGAATATCAGGATGGGTCAGTGTTCCTTGACGGCGGATTTGCCATCGGACCGGATGCAGACAGATATGCAACGGACCTGAATCTTCTTTTCGGACAGATTGGGCGGGATACCCCCCTGCTGTCCAGGCTATGGATTGCCGGGCAGATTCAAGGCTCCGCATGGCAACCCTGGACGTCCCGCACACTGGGCTACGACGGCACAGTACCTCACACCGGGCTGACTCTGGATGAAGCCTACGGGAACGGACTGGCGCCTCATTGCGGCTGGACGCGGCCAATCCGGTGATGTTTCAGGGCTTTCACAGTGGGCGTGTGGGCATCCTGCCGGGACGCAGGCATCAAGTGGTGGTTCGTTGGCAGACACGTGGCATCGGAGATCCCATCGATCCCACAAAACCATATGGAGCCGCCATGCGGCTGGCCGACTGGCCGGAACCGGGCAAGACAGAGGGGGATGCGCTCCTCATTCCCCATGTTTCCGGGACACAGCCCTGGCACATCGCCACCGCCACATTTG
Source organism: Clostridia bacterium (assembly GCA_020047785.1). Lineage (GTDB taxonomy): Bacteria > Bacillota > Clostridia > DSM-8532 > DSM-8532 > JAEWSN01. The sequence goes on along the minus strand of JAIFNI010000194.1, from coordinate 1,783 downwards.
TGGCGGATCGGCAAACCACCTTCCAGGAGCATTTTCTTCGCAATCCTGTCATCGTTTTTGAGAACGCACGTGCCGGTGCTGTCCATGTGGATGAGATCCGCCTGCACGAGGTGGATGCAAACGGCGTCATGGGACCGCAATTGCTCCGTTCCCCAAGGTTCAATGTCCATTTGACCTTCGACCCACGGCAGAGTGCCGTGCTCGATGAAGTCCTCCGATCGGCGGAGACGCACAACCAGTTCATCAAATTCGTCATCAGCGAAAAGCAGGAGTTCCTGCTCAACACCCTGTCACCACAGGGGCTTGCCGACCCAAAAGGCAAGCATTTCAACAGCCCCCCCGGTTCCGCGGGTCGATATGTGCAGCAAAGCTACTGGCGCTACCTGTCGGCGCGCTATGGTGCCTCGCGCGCGCTTCACTCCTGGGAAATGGTGAATGAGGAGGTGCCGGGTGCAGGTCCCCATTTTCAGATGGTCAATGACTTTGCGGACTTGGCCCGAAGAGATGGAAATCCGCAAATGGTGTCCACCTCCACCTGGGCCACCCTTGCCGAAGAGGTGTGGAAGCAGGATGATCATGCGGCCATTGCCTACGCCGACTTTCACGCGTATGTAAACAGCACGGGCTGGCTTGAGCCGCGTGACGCGCTGACGAAAGACTCAGCCGGTTTGTTTGCCGCATATGATCAGGCGGTTGCCGCTGCCAATCTGGGAAAACCCGTCATCTGGGGAGAAATGGGCATTGACGGCCTGCAAGGCAGCGATCATGAACACGGTGACATACGGCGTGACACGGAAGGGGTGTGGCTCCAAAAGTGGATCTGGGCCCGAACGGGTTCCGGCGGGGTCTATCCGATCTACTGGTACACCGCGCAGATCCATCAGCAGCGGCTTTATCCCGTATTTGCCTCCTGGCAGCGCTTCATGGCCGGCATCCCGTTGGGCAACGGCCGATATCGGGATGCGGATGCCATGTCAAGCAATCCTTCCCTGCTTGTTCTGGGTCAGAAGGATCTGGAGAGCGGACGGGCGCACCTGTGGATAACGAATCGGCAACACACCTGGTGGCAGGTTGTCAACGGCCGGAATGCAGCCGCCCAGTCCGGAACGGTTACCATGGCCATGGGCCAGGGTGGCAGGGAGTATCGTCTCCAGTGGTATGACACACGCAGCGGCGAAAAAACAGGCACCGGGACGGTGCGCAGCAACAGCCGCGGGGAAATCGCCCTGACCATCCCGATGCTGCAGACGGACAGCGCGCTGCAGATCGAAAGACGGTAACGGGTCCGGCATGCCGTCGCGCCTTCAAATCTGTTCCGAAATGTGTCTGTGTTCTCTCGTCTGGTAAAAGCGGGAAGTGTTTTAGCACCGGAATCATTGTGGATGAGAACCATATTCCAGCAGCTTGAACCAGGTATCCAGCCATTCCTCCAATGAATGCCGCTCGTTCCCGATCTGGAATTTACCAGAACCCAAAGCTTCCGGCACATGACACAAATGATTGCGAAAGAAGACACACTTTTGTCACAAGGCGGCTGTACCATGAGAACATACCAAGCGGCGATACACAAACACAACAGTGTTGCCGGAAACACAAAACCAAACAGGCAGTGTCAGGAAGAGGCGGCGCAGCAGCGTGGAAGCCACCTGAAAGGAAAGGAGCCAATCATGAAAGGAACAAGTTTGAAAAGGTCAGTGGCAGCCATTGTGACAGCAGGGGTTCTTTCCCTGGGTGTGGCGGCGTTCGCCGCAACAGGCGCGTCTCCGGCACAGATTGTCGGTGA
>JAIFNI010000076.1 GCA_020047785.1 Clostridia bacterium | reverse complement strand
GGTTCCTCCTTGTTCCATATGGAATTACACTCTCATTCTATGAGGAACCCATCCATGAATCCATGGCCACAGGTGGGAGAAACATGGCGTTTTGTCGGATCATGTTTGTTTTCATGAGGTTTTCCGCAATTCTCCGCAAGATTCGTAGTTGCATGCCGAATATGCGTTCTGTGCGTTTCAATTCAGGACAAATTCACGTTCCAGCCTGTTCCAAGGCTGCCGCAACTGCCTCCATGATGCCGTTCGATGTGCGCGTGGCACCTGAAATTGCGTCGACATCCGTTGCCTGACTCTGAATGATTGCCTGCGAAATGAGTTGCATCGGCCGGAGATAATACCGCTCTCCGCGTTCATTGTGGGAAACAATCCGGATATCTGCAATCAAACCGTCCATAACGGTCACTTCGACGGTGAGGTTCGGTCCGTATCCTCTTGCGGAACCGGTATAGACACCGTCCTTGTATTTGACTGTCACAGGCTGCACCGATGCCGGAGCAGCAGCTTCCGGGGTGGGGTCGGCAGTTGCCGCCGAAGGCGTGGGGTCGGGTTTTGCCGCCGGGGTGGGGTCGGCTGTAGCCGCAGAAGGCGTGGAGTCGGGTGTTGCCACCGCCTCAGGTGCTGCTGCTGCAGGGTCGGTCGGATTCTGGCTGAAGGCATCTCCTGACGCATCTGCAGGCAAGCCGTCCGGAAGCCCTGCCAGCCAAGCGGATGCCGTACCCGGCGCTTCGATATCCCCTGTGTTGGCATCGGGAGTCCCGCCGGAGGCATCATCAGACTCATTGCCGGCAACGCCGGAATTTGTCTCTGTCTCCGTGCCGCCGCCGGTGGCCGAAGGAACGGAATCTCCCTGCTGCGTGACCTGTACCGAAGCGTATTGACCGGTCATGTCGCTGAAAAAAGCTGTTTCCGCAACATTCGGCATGAATCCGCCGACATTCACAAGATGAAAGGCCAAAGCGAGAACGAACAGGTAAGTCAAACCACGATGCCAGGACATCCAACCGTATTTTTTCAGCTTCTTTCGGAACATGAAGCTCAAAGCGAGCAAAACCGACAAAATGAAGGCGGCTGTGCCGAGGTTGGCCGAGAGGACCGATTCGGAGGAAAGCAGGCCGTGAACAAGGCCGGCGGCCAGAAGTGCAATTCCGAGGGGGATATGTATTTGCCTCAGCCATTTGTCAAAAGGGGCGAGATGCCTGAAAAGCGGAGCAAGAGTCCGCCCCATCCAGGTTTCCGGTCGGGCCTGCCGGCAAACACGCAGCAGGAGGATGACCGTCAGCAGGATGGAGAAAATCATGGCCGCCCTGGCAAGAATGATGTTCAAAAACAGTTGCATGATGAAACTTCCTTCCCGATATATTGTAACGGCTGTACGGCAGATGGACAAATCCCTGCGATGCAGGGCAGAGGGAGTCACGGCAAATCGGTCTGGCACGGGTTGGTCTTCTTGCATTGTACAGAAGGCATGTGGCGTTCCTGTGCCGTAATTGTGAACAAATCCGGAGAAAATATGAATATATTGAAAAGCCTGCGCAAGGCGTAAAAGGAGTCCATGATATAATGGAAACGACCAAGGGCGAAAGCCCGCAGGAAAGGAATGACGCGAAAATCATGAAAGTCAATGGAGAAACCGAAGGCATCCGACAATCCACCCTGGATATTCTGGAAAGCCTGTATGATATGCGCTTGCCGCAGGAACAGCTGTGGACAGCCGAACTGCTGGACGTTCTCGCCCGCGTGACCGGCCAGATCAACCGGGAGCTTGCCCTGTATGTCGATCGCAAGGGGCGCATCACGGATGTCGGCATCGGGGACAGCAAGACAGTTGCCCTCGGAGCCATTGAAACCCGTCGAAGCAGCCGGAGACTGGCAGGCATCCGGTGCATTCACACACATCCGGAGGATTCGGGCATGCTGTCTTCCGTCGATGTCAGCTCGCTGAAGCAGCTTCGGCTGGATGCGATGATCGCGGTCGGCGTGCGTGAAGGAGTGGCCCGGGAGTTGTATGTTGGCGTTCTTTCCCCTGCGAATCCCGACGAGTGTGATATTCTGGGTCCGTATTCTCCTGACAAGGAGGATTTCGCCGCACTGCTCGAGTATATCGGGGACGCGGAAAAGGCACTTTTTTCACAGATTGAAGCGTCGGACAGCCAGGCGGAGCGTGTGGTTCTCGTAGGCATGAAATCCCGCGGGGACAGGCAGCTGAACGGTGCCGGCGAGGCGGAGGTCTCCTTCCTCGAACTGGAGGAACTGGCGCGCACGGCAGGCGCCCTGGTAGTCGGCAAGATCATGCAGAACCAGGATGTGCGCAATGCGTCCACCCTGATTGGGAAAGGCAAACTGGAAGAACTCCGACTTGCCGTGCAGGCGCTGGAAGCGGACGCGGTCATTTTTGACGAGGAGCTTTCCGGCGCGCAGCAGCGCAACATCGAGGAGGCTGCCGGTGTGAAGGTGCTCGATCGCACCAGCCTGATTCTGGATATTTTCGCACAGCGGGCGCGGTCCCGGGAAGGCCTTCTGCAGGTGGAGCTCGCGCAGCTGGAATACAGGCTGCCCAGACTCACCGGCATGGGATTGGCCATGTCCCGGCAGGGCGGAAGTCTGGGGGGCGGCCTTGGAACCCGTGGCCCCGGTGAATCGAAGCTGGAAACGGACAAGCGTCATATCCGCCTTCGCATCACGGCCATCAAGGAACAGCTCGATGCCGTACGGCGTCAGCGCGGTGTCCTGCGCAGCGACAGAAAGAAGAGCGGCATTCCGTTGATTTCCATCTGCGGATACACAAATGCGGGAAAATCCACCCTTCTGAATACAATGACCTCGGCAGATGTTCTGGCCGAGGACAAACTGTTCGCGACACTGGACACCACCACGCGAAAACTGGAATTGCCCGGCGGCGGTACGGCACTGCTGATTGATACGGTCGGATTCATCCGCAAACTGCCGCATCATTTGCTGGATGCATTCAAATCCACACTTGAGGAAGTTGTTCTTTCCGATCTCATTCTGATCACCGCCGATGCATCGGATGCCCAGGTGGTGGATCATATCCGCATTGTGGACGATATTCTCGTGGAACTCGGTGCCGGGGAGAAGCCGGTTGTCGTGGTTCTCAACAAGATGGACAAAATGAATGCCGAAGCCGCGCTTCCCGCATTGGCGGGGGAGCGGCCTGTCCTCGCCATCTCGGCAAGAACGGGGGCTGGGCTTGAAGAGCTGAAGAAGGTCATCGAAGGCATTGTGTTCTCAAACCGCCTGCGTACCTGGTTCCTGTTTCCCTGGCACGAATCCGCTGCCCTTGCCTGGCTGCATGAAAACGGGAAGGTGTTCCAGACCGAGTATGTGGAGGCGGGAACCCTTGTACAGGCAGAATTGGACCGGGTCCTGCTGCCTCGGGTGGAAGCTTTCCAGGCAGAGGAAGTTTGAGGATTTCCTGCAGACCCGGTGCATCTGAGCCTCGATGTATGGGTTGACCATCGCCTTTTTCCTGTGATAGACTCAGTCTGCTGAAAATTCATACGTATGAATCAATTCGGCAAATCATGATGGAAAGGCCGGATTTTTCATGTCGGAATCGAACGGGCCGATTCTCAAAAAACGGGGCCGCTCTGTGACAAGCCGGGATGTGGCATATGCCGCAGGGGTTTCCCAGAGCCTTGTTTCCCTTATCCTTTCCGACAAGCCGGGAAAGAAGATTCGTCCCGAAACAAGGACCCATGTGCTGATGGTCGCTTCCGAGATGGGTTACAGGCCGAATATGCAGGCAAGCGCCATGAAGCTGAAGAAGGCGCAGGCCATCGGCCTTCTTTCCGTATGGGATCCCGGTTCATTTGTCTTTCCTCCCGTTGTGAACGGATTGAAATCGGTCTGTGACAAGGAGGGCCTTGCCCTGACCATCTGCACGGGCCGCTCGGATGAATCCGGCATGCCGGACTATCTGTCCTATTTTTTGCAGAACCGCCTGGACGGCCTCGTCTATCTGTCCCGTGTCGGTGTGACCCGTGCGGGCGTCATTGAGTTGCTGCAGCAGCATCGGATTCCTTTTGTCTGCGCGATCGGAGCCAAGGATTTGGAGGAGGTTTCGAGCGTGGATGTGGATTTCTTCCTGAACGGCCGGCTGGCAGCGGAGCATCTTGCCGCTTCCGGCTGCAGGTATCCCGTCATGGGGATCGATCCGTTGGTCAACTATGCCGAAAAGGAGCGGCTCGAGGGTTTTCTTTCCGGATGCATGAAAACCGGCATACATGCATCCTACCTGATTCCCTGGGAGGTGGGCGAGGCGGATGAACCGGCCAAGGAGCGTCTGCGCAGACTGCTGCGGGAAACCCCGGATATGGACGGCTTCGTGTCCTCCACACACATGTCCCGGCTTATTCTCGAAGCGGCACGAATTGAAGGCATCCGCGTACCGGAACAGTTGAAGGTCATCGCCATCGACAATGATGCCTATGCCCCCTATCTCACCCCGTCACTCAGTACGGTGGATGAGCCGCTGGAATCGATCGGCCGGGTGGCCGGAGAGATTCTGGTTCGCAGAATATCGGGCAATGAAGAGGTAGTGAAGGCGGAAGAACCGCCGAGTCTGTCTCCGCGTGAATCAAGCCGTGTGAATACGGCTTGATCCACATTGTGCATGACAGCATCCATAACGGAACAATCACGCGAATATGAACGGAACCATCATCAGGAAAGAGGAGCGCGCAGATGAAGCAAATCATGACACCCAAGGAACGTGCCGTGGCGGCATTGGAACGCCGCATTCCGGACTTCGTGCCCCATTTCGAACTTGAATTCCAGTTGGCGCCTGAAATGTTCGGCCGGGAACTCATCCCGCCGGAATTGACGGGGATAAATCTAGGCAAGCTTTCCTCAAAGGAAAAGGAAAAAGCACTGCGTGAGACGGCGGAGTTCATTCTGAAGGTGTACACCGATCTGGAATACTCCATCATTCCCGGTCCCTACGGTCTGCCTGCGGCTGAAACATATCAGCTTCAGGGCTATCTGCGGGATCTGATGGGGGATACGCGCATGATCGGATATCATGGCGACGGGACGTTCGCCATTCCGGACGGGGATGAAATGTGCGAATTTGCGTATGCCATCGCGGATGATCCGGATTCCGTGAAGGAGAAGGCGTCGAACATGGCGGACGAAGCCATCGAACGCAACAAGCGGCTTCAGGAGGCGGGGGTCGATGTTTTGTTTCTCTGTTCCGATTACTGCTACAACACAGGCCCGTTCATCTCGCCTGTCATGTTCCGGGAGTACATCACGCCTTATCTGGCCCGCATCATCGAGGCGGCGCGCAAGGACGGGCTGTATACCATCAAGCACACCGACGGCAACATCATGCCCATCATCGACCAATTGGTCGAATGCAAGCCCCATGCCCTGCACTCCCTCGATCCGATGGCGGGGGTCGACATCCGCGAAGTGAAGCGGTTGTATGGCGACCAGGTTGCCTTGTGCGGAAATGTGCATTGCGCGGCGCTTCAGACCGGAACCGACGAGGAAGTCATCGCCAGTGCGGAATACGCGCTTACCTATGGGAAACCGAATGGAGGGTATCTTTTCTGCACCAGCAATATCCCTTTCAAAGGCATGCCGACGGAACGGTACAGGATGATTCTGGATGTCTGGAAACGGATGCGGAATTATTGAAGTTGTGCTGTTCCTTCCTGACAAAGCGGTATAATCGAAAGGAATCGGGTAACATTCCCGATAGTGGGCAATGTCGGATTGCTTCCATTGTCAGGACCGGTCAAGGAGGGCGTACATCATGAAGGAAATGACTACCCGTCAACGATTCCAGCGCATGTTCGAGCATAAGGAAGCGGATCGGATTCCCATCAGCGACAGCCCATGGGGCACCACCATCGAAAGGTGGGAACGCGAAGGAATGCCGGCTGGAATGGATTACCGGGATTATTTCGGTCTAGACAAGGTGGCCACCATCTTTGCGGACAACAGCCCGCTTTATGAGGAACGGACTCTTGAGGAGACCGACAAGTACCGCATCTACACCACGCATTGGGGTGCCACCCTGAAGCAGTGGAAACACGCGACTTCGACACCGGAATTTCTGGATTTCACCATCAAGGACGCGGAAGCCTGGAAAAAGGCAAAGGCGCGCATGACGCCGGAAGGACCGCGCATCGATTGGGACGGGCTCAAGAAGAACTGGCCGAAATGGAAGGCGGAAGATCAGTGGATCCAGTCCTATTTCTGGTTCGGTTTCGACGTTGCGCATTCCTGGGCGGTAGGCACGGAGACCCTGCTCATTGCGCTGATGGAAGAGCCGGAGTGGTGCGTTGACATGTTCAATCACTATCTGGATGTGGACATCGCCCTCTACGAGCAGATCCTGGCAGCGGGATACACCTTCGACAGCGTGCATTGGCCGGATGACATGGGGTACAAGAACAACCAGTTTTTCTCACTGCCGATGTATCGGGAGCTTCTGAAGCCGGTTCAGAAACGGGCGATTGACTGGGCACACAGCCACGGGATGAAAGCACATCTGCATTCCTGCGGCGATATCAACCCGATTGTGCCGGAACTGATCGAGATCGGCATTGATGCCATCAACCCGCTGGAAGTGAAGGCGGGCATGAATCCCATCGCTTTGAAAAAGCAGTACGGGGACAAGGTGGTTTTCCACGGCGGCGTGAACGCAGTGCTCTGGGACCAGCCCGAAGCCATACGGGAAGAAATGAAGGCTGTGATTCCGATCATGAAGGAAAACGGCGGTTACATTTTTGCTTCGGACCACTCCATCCCGGATGCCGTGAGCCTGGAGGATTTCAAGGGAATCATCGGGCTGGTGAAGGAACTCGGCAGGTATTGAGGCACCGTTGCGCAATTGTTTCGATTGTGCAGGAAAAACTGCCTGGAACAGAAGATTCCAGATCCAGCGTGACGAGTCTTCCTGAGAAGATGCGAAAAGATGCACATTGCCGGCATAACGAAACGAGTGGCTCATGACCGGAGGAAAAATGGATGATGAAACGTTTGTTGCCAAAGTCGGCCGACCTTCGTTATGAAGGAAACCGAATAGCCGGCTGGCTGTTTTTGCTTCTTGCAATCGTGAGCATGGGACGAAGCCTCATTCATCTATTCGCACCTGACGGCGGTGCCGGTTCCATCGCCGGTATCGACCTTTCCCAAGGCGGGGAACAAAGCATTATTTTCGCGTTTGGCCTATGGGGGCTCTCCCAGGTGATTTACGCGGTTTTTCAGCTTCTGGTTGCGCTCCGGTACAGATCCCTGATTCCGTTGATGTACCTGATTCTGGCGTTCGAAACGGTCGGCCGGATGGCGGTCGGTGCCATGAAACCGCCGGTGATGCTTCATGCTGCGCCGGGTGGGATTGCCAACTACATCATGCTGCCGCTTGCGGTGTTGATGCTGGTGCTTTCTCTGCGGAACGGGAAAGCGCATGGTTCAGGGGTACAAGGCTGACCCGCGGAAACAGCAGCAGCGGAGGCAGCCTTCGTTTGACACCGCCTGGAGCCTGCGTTACAATGATCTGGCAAAGCACAGGATCCGGTTTCAAACAACAAATGGAACCTGATTGTCACATTGTGCCCGTGTGATGGAATGGCAGACATATGGGACTTAAAATCCCCCGCTGTAACAGGCGTGCCGGTTCGAGTCCGGCCACGGGCACCATCGCCGTCTCCGAAGGGAGACGGTTTTTTATTGCGAAATTCTGGATTGGTATGAAAACAGCTTTGCAGAAGGTGCATCCAATTCATATGCAATTCGTTCCTGTTGTTGAATCAACGCGATAACATGTGGGAATAATAAAAGATATGTACTTTCGCCGGATAATTGAAGCATGATTCTGGTGTAACGACTCGCTTTTGCGAGTTGTCATGCAGGATTCCTTTGGAATCCTGCATGTGAATGGCACAATATGTGCCATTCACACACCGAATCACGTGATTCCGTGCCCTGTGGCGACAATGTCGCCACAAGCATGCAGCTTGCATGAAAAAATCGATTTTCGATTTTTTGCACGAGAATCAATCATCACCCTGTCCATACCATATATGCGATGTGGGAAAAGCCGATCGTCTGTGGAGGATATACACATGAAGGAAAAAATCAGTATGCCTGACAGGGTGAAATGGTTTACTGTTTTAACCACACATCTTCCCATGGTGTTTTACATTCTTGACAAAGACGGCATCTTTATCATGTCCGAAGGGTTGGGTCTGAAAAAATTGGGGCTTGTACCCGGGCAGGTAGTCGGTCTTTCCGCATTCGATGTCTACAGGGATTTTCCTGATATCATCGGAGCAATCCAACATGCACTGGCGGGAGAGTATACGGTTACAGACCATTGTGTTGGTGCATTTCACATAGAGAGCCACAATGTTCCCCAGTATAATGATGAGAATGAGGTCATCGGCCTCATCGGGGCGGCCATCGACATTGACGAACGGGTTCGCATGGAGCAATCCCTCCGCAGGGAAAAAGAACTGACCGGTGCCATCATGGACAGCGTACCAGGCATCCTTTATCTTTACGATGAGGAAGGACATCTGGTTCATTGGAACAAGAATCATGAGGAAATGTCCGGGTATTCGGCCGAGGAACTCTCGCGCATGACATTGTCCGACTGGTTTGATGATTCGGAATTGAACATGATTCTTGAGGAAGTGCAGATAGCCCTTCAGGGGAAGACAACTTCATCCGATGCGCACCTGGTTGTCAAGTCCGGTGAGAAAATCCCCATGCACTTCACCGCAGTCGGTCTTCAGATCGAAGGAAAGTCATATATCACGGGGATTGGCATCGACCTCAGTGAATTGAAGAAAACCCAGGAGGAACTCGAGGAGACAAACAGAAATCTGGAAAGCAAAGTGGCGGAACGCACACGGGAATTGACGGAAGCCAATCGAACCTTGTCGGAAACCTATGAAAAAATGATGGCCATGCAGGGGTATCTGATTCAACAGGAAAAAATGGCGGCACTCGGAAATCTGGTTGCAGGGGTTGCCCATGAAATCAATACCCCCATCGGGGTGGGTATCACGGCGGCCTCCCATCTGATGGATATGGCCAGGGAACTGGCCGGGCTGATGAAGCGGAAAGAGGCGGACAGCAATGCTCTTGCCGCATATCTTGAAGATTTTGAGCAGGCGGCCGGCATCATCATGAGAAACCTCAACCGTGCCGGCAAACTGGTGAAAAGCTTCAAGCAGGTTTCTTCCGACCAATCAGGGGAACAGCGGCGTTTGTTCGATGTTCAGGCATATTTTGAAGAAATCCTGACAAGTCTCAGCCCCATGTTGAAGAAATCCAAAGTAAAGGTATCTGTGCATTGTGAAAAAAATCTGGAGATGGACGGTTATCCGGGTAGTTTTGCACAAATCATCACCAACCTGATATCCAATTCGGTAACCCACGCCTATGAGGATCATCAGCCAGGTCTCATTGATATCCGGATATCAAAAGAAGCAGAAATGATCCGGGTTCTTTACAGGGATGATGGCAAAGGGATTTCAAAGGAGGATCTTCCCCGAATTTTCGACCCGTTTTTCACCACGAATCGGGGAGCAGGTGGAACCGGGTTGGGGTTGTCCATCGTCTTCAACCTCGTATCACAGCAGTTCGGAGGAACCATACAGTGTGAAAGCGCACCTGGAGCGGGAACCACTTTCGACATCCATCTTTTGTCGGGGGGCAGCTGAATGAGCATCATGCGGGAATTCATGGCAAGCGGAGACAAGATGTCCTTCATACGAAAACAAACCGAGTCGCTGGACAGCCTGCGCACTTCCTGGAAAATACTGATCGTGGATGATGACGAAGACATTCACGAGGTCACCGTCATGGCTTTGAAACGCGTGATGTTTGAATCCGTGAAACTGGAGCTTCTCAGCGCCTACTCGGCGGCGGAAGCCATTGAGGTGCTGCTTGCAAACCCGGATATCGTGGTTGCCCTGCTGGATGTCGTGATGGAAAATGACGCTGCGGGACTGGACCTGGTGCGTCATATCCGATATGAAATGGGAAACAGCGACATCCGAATTCTCCTGCGCACCGGCAATCCGGGACTGGCACCCGAAGACAGCGTCACACAGGACTATGACATCAATGATTACCGTGGTAAAACCGAACTCACCGCCTTGAGCCTGAGAACGATGATCATTACCGCACTTCGGTCCTATAAAGCCATTTCAACCATACGACGGCTGAATCATGAAATAGACAACACACAGCGGGAACTGATCTACACCCTGGGGGAAATTGCGGAATTCCGTTCTACGGATACCGGCCATCACATCCGGACCGTCGGGGAGATTTCCGGACTGATGGGACGAAAAATCGGCCTTTCCATCGAACAGGCGGAGATGCTCAACCTGGCGGCCTCCATGCATGACCTCGGAAAGATCGCCATCGATGATGCCATTCTCAATAAACCCGGGAAACTGACCCTCGACGAATTCGAGGTCATCAAGACCCATTCCGCTTTTGGGCACGAGATATTCCGTAAGTCGCGCAGGCCGCTCCTG
>JAIFNI010000103.1 GCA_020047785.1 Clostridia bacterium | reverse complement strand
GGGAACCTTTTTTTCGACTCTTTTTTCACGCCGGACCCCAGGTCGCTCCTCTCGGCAGGACCAGCGGCATCCTTCCGGAATTTCTTGCCCGAATCCGCGGTCATGACTTTTTCTTCCGCTCCGTCCCGCGTCCGAACTATCTTTTCATGTTCCGGTTCCGGAGCCGGTGCCATCAGCCGATGCCATGGCACCACGCGCAGGAGCAGCAGAACATGTGCGACCAGGATGACGGCTGTGAGCCCGTAGGCAAATGAAAGGCCCAGCGAATTGGCCACCACGGCGCCAAGGGAACCGCCGCACATGATGCCGCCGAGAAGTCCGGCATTCATGGCTGCAATGTGCTGTCCGGTTCGCTCACCCCCGTCACTGCCGCGCGCGATGATTGAATTGGTGACCTGCTTCATTCCGGCAAATCCGATGCCGCAGACGACACGCAGCGCGATGAGCCCCCACGGACCAGTCACGAACGCGCACAGCGCATTTCCGGCGGCCAGCAGCAGGAAGGAGACAAGGAGCACGCCGCGGAGGCTCCGCCGCTTCAGCAGGGCCGGCAGCACGAGGCTGAACAGCATGATGGTCAGCAGTTCCGCCGTGATCGGAAGCGAAGCGACGACATCGACGGACAGGCCGGGAATGGTCTTCCCCCATTGCCGCAGCAGGACCGACGAATAGGGAAAACTGGCATACACACCCATGAAGGAAAGAAATGCGCCCATCCGAAGCACAGGTGCGAGTCGGCGGAGACCTTCCTCCCCTGCCGAACGGAACGCCGGACTTCTGCGGAACAGGAGCATGTCCGGCAAACCGGTGAGTTCGAACACGATGATGGCGGCGACAGCCATCGTTGCCAGAAACAGCAGCAGCATGCCCGTCATTTTGTCACGCATGTACTGCTCGGAAACATCCACCTCGATCTGGACGGATTGACCGCCGGCATCACCCTCCAGCATTTTGGAAAGCGTCCATTCCTTTCCGCGGAGCAGTGCCTGATCGGTATCGGCAATCGTCCGGCTGATGCGGATGTTCCAGAGGATCGGCGTGTTTTCGACCTTGGAAGTGAGATACTCGGACAATCCCTGCATCTTCTCATAAGCGACACCCCGTTCGTGCACGGACACCAGCGTGTTCTCCACGTATTCCAGGATTCCCCGCGCGCCATCGGTCATCGTGCTCTTGTAGACGCGTTGAAACTGGCCGTACATGACAAAACTCTGCAGCAGGATGCCCAGCATGACGATGAAGGCCGGCAGAATGCGCATCCACAGGGCCTCGGACGCATGAGCCCGTGCAGCCGGTTCTGTGGCGGAAGATTCAGTCACCCGTTTTTTCTCACGGCGGGACCAGAAGAACTGCAGCACGATGAGCAGCACAAGCGGCACCGGCATGACCGCGAGCGTGCCCAGCAGGCTGCTGTCCCGCTGGGTGATCAGCGCTTCTTCATTGGTGTTGTCCCGGTATATCAGGATGAAATGTCCGATGACGCTGTCGGTCTTGTCCAGAATCGGAAGTCCAAGCAGATTGAAACCTCCCTGCTTCAGGACGGAATGGTCCTGCCCTTCCGGAACAGCCGCAATCCGCGCTGCCAGACCGGGTTCGCCGATCACCCGCCGATAATCCGCCTCTGCCGGCTTTCCGGCAAACGAGTCGTACAGGACAGCTCCGTTTTCACGGATGACGGCCGCCTCAACCTGATTGCCCAGCATGCCTGTCACCTTGTCGAACAGGCTGCCGATATTGTAGAAAGAATCGAGGCTTTTCCCGTATCGGATGGAGGTTTCGAGTTCACCCGACACCTGCTTCGCGACGATGCCGTAGTACTGGCTCCGGATTTCCCGGTACCCGCCCCGGAAACTCGAAAAACTCATCCACCACATGAAAAGGAAGGAAAGGACAATGAGCACCGTGAAAATGATGACGAGCCATCTGCGTTCCATTGCCGTTTTCATCCGTGTTCCTCCTGAAATGCGAATCTGTCTGTTCCGTCCGGCCTCTGCGGCAGGAACCTCACGGGGCTGCCGCTTCCTTTGTGTAGATATAGCCGCAGGAAAGCAGCATCTCAAAACTGGGTGTGAATCCGATCCGCTCCGCCACATCCAGATTGAGGCTCAGATAGGGTGAACTGGTGTAGGCCTGCGACAGGGACCTCAGCTTCGCGCCATTGAAAAATGACCCGATGCGGTTTGAAATGAAGGCACCGAGCCCCTTGTAATCACGCGGGGAAACCTGCATGAACGCGCCGTGCCGGATATAATTGTCTCCCACCTGGACAAAGATGGGGATGCGTGCATCCAGAAATGGTGCAAAGAGCGCATCGATGCGGGTGTCGTCGGTTATCACATCCGTGTTGATGAGATAGGCATCCACTTTGTCTTCTTCAATCAGCCGCCTGTAGATGGTGGCAAGATCCGCATAATACCTGTCCTGGTCTTCCTTGTTGTCGCTGGCCAGTTTTTCGATCTTCACCTTCGTGATTCGGAAAGACGCCGCTTCCGCGGTCTTTTCATAATCCGGAATCGAGGCGATGATCTCGTCGTTGAATACCATGCCGATGTTCGTGAACGGAATCGTATCGTGATAGAACTGAATCTGACGGCTGAATGCGGACGGATCGACCTGCGCCCAGATATCATCATATCCGGAGTCCTCGGCGGACACAACGATGCCGGCCCGGACAGGATCGATGCTGCCGTACACCAGAAGCGGCACGCCGAGGTCCAGACTTTTTACGAACCGGGCAGGCCAGGTGCCCATGGCGAAGACAAGATCGATATCCTTCCGGTTCTTCGCGTGATCGATCAGACTCTGGCCGACCGCCTCCTCACCTTCGTAGGCAAGGTAATAGTTCGCATCACCCGCAAATTCAATGTATGGGCCGAGGTCCTGCTTCGAAAGCCAGTCGACGAGTTTCTTCGCATCGGCGGTGTCGACCGTCATCGGCGGATCCTCGCAGGTGATCCAGCCATCGCGGCGCAGACTTTCCACCACTTCGAACCACATGCCCGAGGACACCGGGTATTCATCGATGTCGACATAGGCAATGCGGAACTTCCCTCCACCCGGCTTTGCCGCCGGTGTCGACGGAATGCGGCCCTGGGCCGCCGCAGCGGACGAGGTGTCCACATCCAGCCGCTCGTGGCCGTCGTCCGTCTTTCCCGTCTCCAGCGCCGTGCATCCGGACAGCAGAACCGCAAGTGCGAGAAGAATCGCGCACACCCGTGTGCAGGACTTAGCCTTCATCCGTTTCATACCTCACCCGTCCATTTCCCATCGGACCAGCGTCCGATGCATGTCATCCATTGTCTGCGCTTTATTCGGTTCATGATTCTCCCGGACCATTCATGCGCCCATTTCCCGGCACGGTTCATTTCTTCGATCCCCACCTACGGCAGATACAGGATATCGTTCCGCATGCGGCAGACCCACCAGATGCTGTGTCCGGTCCAATGATATCCGCTGGCCGCCATCATGCCCGCGGAGGCAAGGTTTTCCGGCTTCACAAGCCCATATGCGCAGGAATTGTACTGAAGCAGCTCCCGATTGAACCGCTTCATCAGCTCCTGACCGATGCCGTGGCCCCTGAACCGCTGATCCACCACCAGTGGACCGACCTCGCCGTTCTTGTGCTGCAGGACGAAAGCCGCCCGTTCCCCACGGTGAAGCAGACCCAGGCCCGGTCCACGGCGGATCCGGTCAGCCAGATAAGGTTCATGCCCAAACTCCGGGTCCAGGTACCGTTCCAGCATGAACGGAAGCCAGCCGGCATCGAGCGGTACGATATCATCCTCCGCCCGGACCACGGCCTCGGGCAGCGGATCCTCCCGGTGCAGCACATACAGGTGGTATTCGGCTGCTGCTGCCTTGGGGTATCGCAGGAGGGCTGTGCCGATCAACCGGCTGTCCTGAAGCAGGAAGGTGTCCAGATTCGGTTCCGTCTCATCGAACAGGACATCCAGTTCCAGTTCATCGGCTGCGGCAAACAGGTGATAGCCGCTCAGCCTGTCCCGGATACAGAAGGAATCGCCGGCGATGCCGACAGCCTCGTGACAGCCTCGTTCCACCACATTCTGCAGCGGGGCGTGCTCCGGCCGTTTTTCCCGAAGACGTGTCAGCAAGATGCTTTCGTTGTCCAACTCATGCATGGGTAACTCCTTTCAGACGGTCGGACCTGGCGGAGCGCCGCTTCCATCGTTCTCCCCATGCCGCCGCCACGCATGCGAGCACTCCGGCTGCCACACAGACGGAAATCAGCAGGAGCGTGCGGAACAGGAAGCGGTTCATGAAGCTGTTGATGTAGGCTTCGGATGGATTGGCAGTCACCCGGCGGTTCCTGTCAAGCGTGAGGGAGGTGACCACGGTCAGTTCGCTGCCGTTCTGGGCCAGCCATCCATTCAGGTCATGAATCCGTTCCGCCGAAACGCCTTTGGCGACGACCGCATCCACCTCGCTCTGCAGCGCCTGCGCCATTTTGTTCGCAGACTGCCGCACGGCATCTTCCGTGAATTGGTGGAAGCGGACCATGACCACGCCGGTGTCGAGAGCGGCGGCAAACGTGACAAAAAAGGAAACCAGCAGAACAAGCCCGAAGGCAATGTGCCCCTGACGGTTGACCTTGCGGCGGGAAATCAGGAACAGACCCAGACCGAACACTTCCAGGAGGATTACGACCGTCTGGATGAGACTCTGTCTGTCGAATTCCATTACGCCGTTGCGCACGGCGCCTTTGGCGATGCAGAGCACAACATGGCCTTCGATCTGTCCAGCCCCGTTCCGGACAGGCAGTGCCAGATAATCATGCAGGTCATCACCCGTACGGTCATACAGCTGCCTGAGCATCGTGTTCTGCATGGCCGGTACCGAAAGACGGAGATTGCCAGCCGACAGCCCGCGCTGATAAAGCAGCCTTCCGTCAGCCGATATGACATAAGCGCCTTCCATATAGGAGGAGCAGCTCTGGATGCCCTTTAGTGTATCCTGCATGTTGTAGAAGTTATCGAGCTGACGGCCGTTCTTCACCCCGTACTCGATAGTGCTGACATACCGTCTGACCTCGGTCGCGATGCGCATGAACGTGACATCCTCGTACAGCTCGTTTGCGGACTGTTCCTTCATGGTCAGGGAAACCCAGGCCACCGCGGAAAGCGACAGCAGCAGCAGCAGTACACTGAGGGACTTGATCCGTTTGCCCATGGTCATCTCCTTGCCTGTCTTTACTTCGGCAATGAACCCTTGCGGCCGTGTGAGTTCCGGTCGCTGCGCCCTGTCACGCGGACTACGGACGCCGCAGGCCGCAATGGCCGGAACGGATTCACGGAACCTGCACGGTCACGGCCGGGGTCATCAGAACCTGAATGACGCCGCCATACCCGCAGATGCATTTGCTGCTGTTGTTCAATGCCGGAAAATTGCCAATCATCACTGTCGGGGAACCCGGTATCCAAGGAGTCCCCATCGGCGTGCAGGGCATCGGGGTCAGCACACCCAGCGCGGCGGCCGTCGCGGCGGCCACCGTCGGATTGGCAGGCGAACTGCACATGCCGAAAGGAATCTTCGGCAAATCCATGATGGTCGCCGCCGGCTGATTCAGCGCAACGATCGTCGGTGACGTCGTCGCCATCAGGGGAGCCGGCGCGACCCCAAAGGAACACTGGCACAAGGCCTGGCTTGTCACGAGCATGCCCATCTGTCTCACTTGCCCTTTCCAACGGCACCGCTGCCCAGAGAGATCTCTCCCAGGTCATTGGGCCGTTCCGCCGCAACGGTCAGTTTCACGGATACGCTTTCCCGCCCGGTATCCCGCAGCAGCAGTTCCACCCGGGCCTCTTTCCCGCGGATGTCCGGCAGTACGCAGAAGAATCCGCCGTCTGCAGCCGTCCGCACCTCGATGACTTCCACCAGCGGCGTCCCTCGCGGGTGGGCATGCGAAAGACCATCCTGCAGCAGATAAAGGCCATTGCGATCCGCCGGCTGCACAATCAGGCAGAATTCCCGGTTCGCCTCCTCCCGGTCGAACACGAGATAGTGCCCCGGAATGGAAAGCCTGCCCGCCGCGACCGCAGCAAACAGCTTCAGCCCGACGGCACCGGCTTCCATGCCGTCCTCGGCCACCTTGAGCACTTCGGTTCCCTCGCCGGGAACCAGATGAAAGGGCCGCCCGGATACAGTCTCCCCGTCGAGCAGCAGGTGCCCGGACAGTGTGGTGACCGGAGATCCGAAAGGATAGGCGGGAGCGGGGTTGAGCATGCGGTGCATCAGCACGTATCCCGCTCCCGGCAGCGGCACATCCACCGGAAAGGACTCCGCCTGATACCGGGTGGATCGGAGTTCCACTTGCATGCGTCCCGGTTCCAGATCCGCGAGAACGAAGAATCCACCCGGCTTCCAGACGGTACGACCGCGATGCCCGCCGAGGAAGACGGACACTTCGTGTGCGGTCACCGCACGTCGTCCGAATCGGTCGACCAGGCGGAGGATGAGTGAGGCATGCGTCTGCATCGATTCTTCCTCCTTCGCCTATTTCTTCTGCACCAGATCGATGGTCGCGCTGGCGACCCGCGTTCCGGCGGAACGGATGCGGTTGGACTCAATGGAGAACGAGGAAATCACAATGCCGAAGGACGGCTTGTACATACGGTTCGCGGTGTTCCATACCTTGCTCAGCTCTTCCATGCCCATGCGCGCGTGGGTCACCTGCAGACCTGTCTGATCGGCTGCCAGCGAGCCTTCTAGCCGTTCCGGCGGAATCACGGGATTGTCACGTATAATCTGCATCGCACGGCCGAGAATGCGATATTCGTCCGGCAGCCTTCCCTGAACAGGTGCCTTGGAATGGGCCGTCACGAGCCCGTGGCAGCGCAGCTGCATGGGCGCGTACCGTTCCTGCTGCAGATTGGCCGGATCCGACCGATATCCGGCCGTCATCCCGGTATCGTTGTACTCTTCCATGAGGTAGATCCACACCGTCAGCTGGAAGTCCTCCGGTTCCTGCGGCATGCAGAGCCCAATGGTTTCCGGCCGTGCGATGGGCTGGGGGGTCATTTCCCGGCGGAACAGCTCCACCAGGGAAAGACCCGCTTCCGATACCGCATTGTAGTCTCCCATGTCCTCTTCCTCCCGTCGGCATGCCCCGCATAAGCCCCGGCAATTCCGAATAATCCTGCATGCGGCGCAACCGTCAACCCAATCAGGCAAACCAATCATACGACCCAATCATGCAACCCAATCATACACCTTCAGAAAAAGATCGGGCTTGACCGTTTCTTCAGTTCCCGCGACAGATGTCCGCCAAGACCGGCATCCAGACGCCACAGACAGGCGGAATACATCTGTTTCCCTTCCAGTGCCTGCATGCGGGCTTCATCCTTCGCGGCGACGGCTGCGGAGAGGGCTGAGGCATCCGCCTTGCCGGTCTTGAAATCCACCTCTGTCTGTGTCAGGAGCGAGGAAGCCTCGACGTAGGCGCCAATCCGAATGCCGAGTTCTCCGAAAGCCGTCAGCGCATCAGCCAGCAGTTTTTCGAGTTCCGAAGCCCTGTCGCTTTCCGCTGCCCAGGCTGGCAGAATGAGCCGGCTGCCGTCGAGAAGAAGGTACGCCCGACCGAATGCGAAATCCTTTGAAACCGGCAATCCGGTCAGCCGCAGCAGCGTCTTTCCGCCGTTCTCCACCTGAAGCCTGCACAGACCCAGGTCGACCTCCGCCTGCACAACAACCTTGGCTGCGGCATCCCGATCTTTCGCCTTGATTCGTCCTGTTTTGAACGCGATTTCCGCTTTTTCCGCCTTGACGGTGAATCGGGCCAGCTTTCCTTCGAGATAGGTTTTCCGCTGCATGGCCGTATCCAGGTCAATGACGGCGAGGGCGACTTCCAGCGCAGCGGCGTTTTTCTCCGCGACTGTCAGCGTCACGGTAAGCCAGGCGGATGCATCGGTACCCAGGGCTCCGCTGCCGACGGAAGCACCGAGACTGGCCGCACCGCCCGTCGTGGCAGTACCGATCGCCGCCTCGGTCAGCGCCGGTGCCGGCGATGCCGCAGTTTCATCGGAAGTCCCGGTTTCTGCAGCCGCTATGCGGGCTGATTCCCGCTTGGTCTTCGCAGCTCGATCGATGGCCAGGTCGACTGCCTGTTCCAGCGTCAGCAGCGCCGGAACAGGCGTGGGTGTCGCTTTCGCGGCCTCCGGAGTCTTCGTGCCGGTTCCGGATGCTGCAGCCGATACGGTGGGCAGAACGGTCAGCGTCAGGATGGCCAGAATGGTCAGGACCAGGATGGTCAGCAGGCAGACGGTCGACCGGCCGTTGACAGGCAGGGAGATGGATTGCCGGTCGTTGACAGGCAGGGAGATGGATTGCCGGTCGTTGACAGGCAGGCAGATGGGCACCGGACTGACAGACTGGCCGGCCCTGCATGGAAAAAAGCTCCGTTTCATGACATCCCCTCCCTTCCTCAATAGCCGAGACTTGCAAAATCCTCAAGGTCCAGCCCCAAATCGGCAAAGCACGCACGCACGAGGGCTTCCTTTTCTGCCTGTGCCTGCGCATCCGCTGCCGCTGCGCCTCCCGGCCCGATTCCTCCGGCTGCGCCGGCCGCACCGTCGGAAGAAGCTCCGACATCGGCGGCGGTCGCCTCCGACGGCAGGTACTCCAGCAGGACAGCCGCATCGACAATCTCACCCTTCCATAGCCGGATATCGTATCCTTCATACCGCGAAGCGGTGAACGACGTCATCGCGGGTTTCAGACCCAGAAAACCGGTCAATCGCACATCCGGCGTGCCGGCTCCGCTTTCGGCGGATGCACCGCCACCCGGGAGCAGGAGCGCTCCCTCCGGACCGGGGCTTTCCGGGCCATCCGGTGTGCGGACCGCATAGACCGCCTCCAGCTTCACCGGCGTTTCCGTCCCGGCGTACGAAAAACGCATGGCCAATCCGAACGCCTGGTTGTACAGCCAGAAGGCCTTGGCATCAGACGTGTCCTCCGCAAGACCTTCCGGGAATGCGGCATACAGGTCCTCCGCCGCCAGCGCGAACAGCGCACCGTATGCGATGGTACCTGTCTCGAACTGCCCGGCGAACACCACGCCGGAATCCCGATGGGTCAGCGTACCCAGGCCAGACATGCGTCCGTCTGCGAAATCGCCCTCGTACAGCGGCACCCCGTCATCGAAAAGCTTTCCGGCTCCGCTTGCGCGACCGGCGGTAAATCCGCCTTCGAACCAGGACAGATCCTTCACGAAAACCAGTTTTCCTTTCCCGTCATACAATCCGTTGAGGAACGTGCCGGTGTAAACGGCCAGACCCGTCTCGTCATACCGGATGCCATCTCCGCTGTACAATCCCTTTGAAAAACTGCCCACATACGCCTTGCGGCCCTGTTCATCGAACTCCGTCCCCTGCCCCTCGGCAACACCAGCCTTCACGGCGCCCTCATAGGCTTTCTGTCCGTTCGGATGATACAGCATGCCGTTCCCGTCGGGCTGGTCTGCTGCATACAGGCCTCGGTAATACAGCCGACCTTCCTTGTCGTATCCCGTTCCACTGCCCTCGCGGCGATCGTCCAGCCAGGCTCCGTCATACAGCAGCGTCTCGCCCGCGAGCAGACGTCCCTGTCCGGTACGCTTTCCAGCGATAAAATCTCCGTCGTACCGGGTTCCGTCTGTCAGCGCGAGCAGTCCCTTTCCCTCGTAGAGACCGGCCTTGAACTGTCCTTCGTACTGCTTCGTTCCATCCTCGGTGCCCAGCACGCCAATGCCCTCATAGCTGCCATTGAGGAAATCCCCCTTATACTGCGGCATGCCGTTCACGTACAGCAGAAACCCGGGTCCCTGGGATTTCCCCTTCTCCAGGCGCCCCTCAAACTTCACATTATCATGGGCTGCTTCATGGTAGATGCGCACGCGGCCTGTGTAATCCTCAATTATGGGCTGACCGACATGGAAGCTGGCTGTGAAGAACAGGCTGACGAGCCAGGGCCAGAAGAAGAAATATATAAGCAGCGGCAGTGCCACCGCCAGGATGAGCAGAATGACGAGCAGCGATTTTGCGATGAACACCGGTCCGGCGTCCACAAAGTCCGCGCGCTTCTCCGGCTTGACCCTCAGACCTGCGATCAGTTTCGCAAACAGTTTCGGAATCTTGTTGAGCTGGCGGCTGAGGTTCAGGAGGCTCCGCAGCCGGTATCCGATCAGCATAAACGGACGCACCACCAGGCTTTTCACCGTGCGGAACACCATCTGCAGATTCCGAAGGAGCAGTTTGAGGATCATGGTTCCCTCCCTGTCAGCGTGTGCGTTCGAGTTCCCTTATCGTGGTGTAGGTCGACTGCCGCGTGCCGGCGCGGAGGTTGTACTCCGTGATGTACATGTAGTTGCGCGCAGCGCCGTCGAGCGAGGTGTTCTTCAGGATTTCCATGAACATGTTGCGTGCGTTGGCATTATCCATTTTTGTGAACAGGCGGACACCGAGTTCAAACCGGTCCGCGAAGGTTTCCTTGGCCTTGACGAGGTCGTACGGATCGCTGTCGAACAGATCATAGAGCGCCACCCGCTCCTCCCGCACCATCACTTCGCCGATGAGCCGGTTCCGATAAACGCCGACCGGCAGCGATTCCAGCACCTCGAGGGTGCACGCGATATGGATGTCGCTGTCGAAACAAAGCTGCAGCAGCGGTTCTGCCTTGCGTGCCTCGTTGGTGACGGCAGCCGGTTCCATGCGCTTCTCCTCGCCGATGAACCCCATCATGAGATTGCCCCGTGTGAGAAACAGGCGTATGTCGACTTCCCCCCGGCCTTCCTCCCGGCTGCGGGCGTTCAGGCCATGCATCACTTCCCGCATGCGGAGCGCCGTGCGCAGCACAGCCTCGGTGCCGCCTTCAAACACGGCATTGAATCCGTCCGGCATGAAGTTGTACACGGTGCCGCCGCTTTCACCTGCCACCGGAGCAATTGCCTCGAACACGGTGTTGATGCTGGCGAAAATTTCCTCGCTTCGTTCCTCCGCACTCGACAGGAACCGGAAACGAAGAAACAGCAGAATCGCATTTTCCTTGTAGGCCTGTGACTGCTTGCCGACTTTCTCGATATGCGTTTCCCCGATCATCTCCAGAAAACGCTCCGGCACGAAGCGGTGGTAGGATGCATTGAGCAGGTTCAGACTCGTGCGTGTGTCCTTCATTCCAAGTGAAAGTGCCTGAATGGAATTCGACAGGTCTTCGATTTCATCTCCGGACCGCACCCCGATATCGCCGCCGTACTCCCCTGCGGCAATGCGGTGAACGCCTCGCTCGAGCTTGCGGAGGTTGTAGACCGTGAACACCTCGACCAGCAGCATCAGCAGCACCAGCGCCAAGCCCACGAATACCAGAAACCGGGAAACCGTGTTCACCATGGCGGACGTGTTCCGTTCCCGTGCATCCAGTCCGGTCAGGACGCCCAGCAGGACGGGCGACCCGCCGTATGTCATGCTCGTCGGCATCAGCACGCATAATTCCCTGCCCTTGCGGGTCTGCGCCTCAAAGGAGAGCGTGCCGTATCTGGCCGTGTCGGCGAGTTCAAGAATCATGCCGGTTCCGTATCCCAGACGGACTGCCGGGAACCCCGGCTCATAGCGGTCGGTCGAAGCCAGAATGCGATACTCGCCGTCGATGCCCGTGAAAAAACAGAAATGCGAAGTGTCAAGTGCCCGTGCGGCCATCTCGAGATCCGTCGGATTTCCGCTGCGCAGACCGGGCAGACCGGCCTGCAGATTGTCCCGGTAACGGAGGAAGAAGGCGGCTGCTTCGGTCGCTTCCGCAGTTCCGGACGCCGCAGCTTCCGAGTGACTCCTGAAGGCTGCGATAAACGACTGGCCCGCACGGATGCGATCCTCGCGATCGACTCCCTGGAGCATCTGCTGCGACTGGGGCACGATGATGCGGTTGATCAGGAAATACAGGGAGAGGAACACAACCAGCACGACAAGCAGTCCCTGCCGCAGCAGGAGGGGCATGCGCATGTTCAGGAAACTGCAGTAGAATTCCCAGAGCAGCAGGGTGAGTATCAGACAGCCTGCTGCGATGCCGGCAAGAAGGAGCCAACGAAGCAGATCCGCTTCCCCGGTTCCGGTACTGCTGCCGATATCCGGCAGAAAGGCGAATCCGCCGAGGAATATCCGACTTGTGCCGTCACGCTGCAGAATGCCCATGACATTGCCCACATTGCCGATCGCAACCGGATCGAGCTGCCGGAACAGGGTCCGCGCATCATCCTCGACCGTCTCGGTGCCGCCGATGGCCACGGCCGGATCCAGGTTCGCGGCGGAGGAAACATACACCGTACCGCTGGCCGCGTCCCGGAAATAGAACTGGATGCCGGCGAACCAGATGCGATCGACGATGACGCCCGCCCCAAATTCATGCCGCGTTTCCGTCCCGTCCCGGGCCGTCTTCAGCAGTGTTCCGCCTTCCAGGCTGAAGATCAAGTCTCCCGAAGGCAGGACGTAGAAGGTGTTGACGGGTTTCATGTCTGCCGGATAAGCCTGCGCCCCGGTCTTGACCGCCATGTTTTCCCCGGTTTTCGCATACGCGTACAGATCGGCGCCTGTTTCCCGGAGCAGGCCGAAGTACACGGCCGCATCGTCGTCGCTCATTGCTGAAATCAGCCGGAATTTTCCATCCTGCAGGCCGACGATGTCCTCCTGGAAGATGCGCCCCACAAAACTGCCGTCCTCCCGGTACCGAAAGATGGAAACCCGGCGGATGACGGATGTGTCGGGCACAAGCGAATAGGTCGTCAGATAGAGGTTCTTGTCCTGGTCGACGAACAGATCGTCGAACACGCAGGGAAGCGTCACATCCGCCGTGATGTCGCGGCGGTATACCCTTCGGCCCGTCGAGTCGAGACTGACAAGGGAGACGCTCTCCTGTTCCTTCTGAACGAAGTACAGGTTCCCGCTGCGGTCGACCGCATGGGAGGATTCCCAGGCATCGGTGCTCGTTTCGCCGGGCAGCAGACTGCCGCCCCAGGCGACCGTCAGGAAAATATAGGCCAGCGCCCCCACTGAAAGCAGAATAATGATGAAACTGACTGCCTTCTTCATCCGGCACATCCTTCCATGCGTATTTATCCGATAAACGCACCGGCAGACAATGGGGCCTGCAAATCAGCAGGTGCATCCATGACTTCCAGGTGTTTCAAATGAAATATGCGCGGTCCATCCCTGCGCTTCCGCCGGGAAATCCAGTCGCTGTCTATCCCCTGCGCTTCCGCCGGGAAATCCAGGCGCTTTCCGCCGCCTGCCGCAACCGTCGCAGCACGCTCCGAAGCCAGGGTTCCGCGAGCAGCCGCCGGTGTTCCTCCAGCACGGCATTGCGCAGATCTTTCCATTTCGACAGGGCAGCCGCCAGACTCGGACACTCTCCGGTCATCAGTTCCCCGATGAAACCGGGCACGGCCTCCGGCAGGAACCGGTTCTTCTCGAACAGGCATGACAGCAGCAGAGCCATCTTTCGCGGACGGAACCCCGGCTCCCGGATTTCTTCCGGGGGAAGAATCCACTGCATCGCCATCTGCCGGGTCGCCGGCAGCACCATGATATTTTCCTGCGAAAGGCAGGCATGCGCTATGAAATCCGGCACGGTGTCAAGCAGCAGGCAGGTTTCCAGCAGCTGGTGCGCGTAATGGCATCGCTCCGCAAAGTCGCTCCGGCAGTTTCGGCCGAAGAAGGAGGCCAGCCTGGTTCCGCGCCGGCAGTCGAAGATGGCCGACACGCTGTGGAGCCCCGGCACAACCCGCACGAGGCCGGGGCTCCCGGACTCCCGCATGTCGTAGAACGCCGGCAGCAGCCGACGGATATCGTCATCCCGCGTATAGGTGTTCACGATCACCGGGCGGTACCCGCTGTCGGTCTCGACATCGATGCAAAGGCAGGCCCTGAAGCCTTCGCACGCCGTCAGCACCTCCTGCACCTGGTATTTTCCGTCCAAGATGAGGGTGTTCATCGTTTCCTCCTGCTGTCAGTCATCTCTGCGCATTTCTGCATGTGTCAACCGCTCTGCAAAAAATTCGACCGGTTCCTCCGACTCATTCCTCGACGATCAGGAAAGAACTCGCCTCCGCCGCAGGGTCGAGGGTACTGGTTGCGACGATCTCATACGTGCCGGGCTTGCTCGGAGCCTGGTAGAGACCGCTCTGATCGATTTTGCCGCCCTCTGCGTCCTTCACATTCCAGACGACACCCTTGTCCTCGGTGCCTGTGACAAGCGCGCGGAAATGTACGCGCTCCCGCACCCGCAGCTTGTGGATTTCCGGGGTAATTTTCACACTGACAAGATCCCTCGACCGCAGATCGGCCGTGTCGCGCGTCACCTTGTAGGCGAACCAGCGGACCTTCAGGAAATGTCCCTCCACATGGTCGAAGCAACGCACGCCGATGCGGAAGGTTCCCGCGTCCGGGTAAAGGATGCCGGCGACTTCCACGCGCGGTACCTCCTTGCCTTCGGTCTTCGAATTGAAAACGTCGCCGTTGCCGAACAACAGCCGTCGCGCTTCTCCGCTGCCGAAATCCACGGCAAAGCTGAGACTGACGTTGCCGATGCCGAGATTGTGCGGTACTTCTTCCGAAGCATATCGCCCATTGACGCGAATGGCTCCGGTGAGCGGCACATTCACTTCGCCGGAAGAGGTCGCATAATCATATGCCTCGGTCGAGGGCACGCCGAAATGAAAATGAAGACTCTTGCGCGCCGGGTTGTTCCGCACCGTGACTTCGGGTTTCTGCCAGTACTTGAGCATGGACACCTCGGATGTCACTTCCCCGAAAGATCCGCCTGCGGCACCCGCTGTCGGCGACTGTGAACCCGTTCCGCCATCGATGCCGGACACGCGCTGTCCGAAAGGCAGCGATGTGACCCGCCGGAGGACATGGGTGCTGCCAGCGCTCGCGTAATCAATTTTCGCGAGATATACAGGCGTATCGTCTCCACCCATCCGACGCTCGAGGCTGCTCATCTGGATGTCCATCATCTGCCTGTAGGCGGCCTCGCTGCCGCACAGATGAACCATCGGCCGCAGCGGAAGGTCCGCGCGGTCGGCGAAGTCGCCCATGCGAAGCGCAAGCGCGGCGGCACCCTTGCAGAAAGGAACCTGCATGTCGGCCACGGCCGCGGCCTGCAGTTCGAAATCGAGAAAATGGATGTCGCGCCCTGCATTCCGGTCTTCCTGAAAGGAGAGGGAGATGCTGTCGGAATCACCCTGACGGAGGTAGTCGGAACGGAATGAGAGCGTAAAGGAAACTGGCGGAAGACCGGCACACTTGACAAGGATCATCCGGAGGGCCAGTGCTTGATCCGAAAGAGAAACCGCAGGTACGATGAGGTACAGGCTGAGCCCCCTGCCGGTGTACAGCCGCTGTACCCCGTTTCGTCCGCCGTCCCCGAACAGCACGTCCGCATCGGGTTCCCCGGTATCGACGAACAGACGGTAACCTTCCTCGACCTTATTGAACTGTCTGCTTTCTGAGTCCGGCGCACCGATGTTGTTGACCGCTTCCTTCGGCTGTTCGCCATAGGCCAGGCAAAGCCAGGCCTGCTCCTTGCCCGCAAGGGCCTCGAAGCCGTCAATCATCTGGAGTTTGCGGATGACGGGAGAGGAAACGACGATCTCCCGGCCGGCATAATCGAGCGCAAGGCCCGTCTCCACCGAAAGCGACGTGTCGTCGTTGAGGTAGACCCCGAGGCCGCAGACGACGCCGGCACCGAACAGGCAGCGGTTCACAAGCCGACGCTTGTCGTTGAAATACCGCTGCTCCGTCTCAAAATCTCTGGCCGTGAGCATCTTCCCATGGAAATAACGGTTTCTCTCCAGGGGAAACAGATTCTTGTTATTCATCGGGGTCTCCTCCTATCAGCGTGTCGTATGAAAGGGTGACGTTTTCGTCGATGCGTACGGGGCTCCAGGCTCCGACGAGGCTGTTGACACCGAGGTACGTATGCTTCCCGAGGACAATTCCCTGGCGCAGCAGGACGATTTCCGCCTCCGCGCCTGCCGGGACGTTTTCACGCAGTTTCCGTTGGAATGCCGCTGCGGCCTGTGTCCCGGGAAACACGCCGTCGGGAAGAAGCAGGAAGAATCGGTGCGGATCCGTGCCGAAAAGCTCCTCCATCTGTTCCCGGTCAGGGCTTTCCCGGTACATCCGCTCCCAATCGAACCATTCGACGATCGTCGGCTTCACACCGAGCTCCTTCTCCACGAAGCGCTCGATGCCGGGTCGTGTGCCGATGGCGCCGTACTCTTCGGCAAGACCGCTCATCCGCTCCCTCAGGGCTGCATCCGAAAGCTCCGGCGCATCGCCCAGACAGACCCACTCGGCCAGGGTGCGCAGCATCGGTCCCTGCGTGACCGTCCAGTCAAGCCGTTCCGGAATGCGTCCGATCCGATCCTCCATCTCAAAAAACGTGCTGTCGAACACCTCCAGAAACCGGCGGAGGAAATCATCCCCTTCCGGCGTATCCCGGTAGATTTCCGGCAGATAATCCAGCAGTTTTTCCCGGGCCAGCACCAGTTTGATGCTGCGAAGGCGGAACCGTTCGGGCTGCGGTACGAGCAGTTCCAACCTGAGCCACAGCCATCGGCCCGTTACGCCCGCAAGTCCATCCCGCGACCCGGAAAATGCAGGGGAGAACAACGGAGAAAGAAGAGCCAGCGCCGACTCTACCCCGCCGTGAGAACCGCGGAGAAACCGATCGAGATCCGCCGGTTCCCCGTCGACCGTGATTTCCCGGCTGTCCGAAGCGTGGCATGACACACGCAGAACCGAGTTTTCCGGCAGGTCCGCATCGATGCGAATGCCGCCCCAGGCGAACCCGGGTTCCGTGCTGTCGATGGAACCTGTCACGAGCACAGCTCCGGACAGCAGTCCGCCGCTGTCAGTCCGCTCGGAAAAGACCACCTCATGCCCCTCGGCGCGCAGGCCGGAAAGAAGGCCGCGCCGCCATTCCCCCGACCGATTCAGCGTCATGATCATCCTGCCCCTGTCCTGACCCATGGTTTCCCTCACCTCACTGTCTTCCAGTTCATTCGCACTGACCTTGCTGCAGCGCGCGGACCTGCAGGCTGCACCGACTCACTGAAGCACCCGGACCTGCAGGCTGCACCGACTCACTGAAGCACCCGGACCTGCAGATCCCCCAGACTCGGCAGCCCGTAAGGAGGCAGGACAATGGTACCGTAGCGGTCCCGTCGGCAATCCGGATGCCGCACCCCGAGCGTAACGCGCTTCACGCGGGCAACCCCGGGCACATCCGCGGTGCAGACCGTCAGGATGCTCTCCCGCACCGGTTCTCCGAAGGATGGTCTCTGTCCGGTCGTCTCCCCGCGAACCCCCGAGAAGTAGTCTTCCAAAGCCCTTCGAACCGCTGCATCGGCATCCGGCAGCGATCCGCCTTCGGCGAGAATTTCCACATGCACCGAGATGGGCACATACACGGGTCCCATCACCTTCACACGCGTCGTGACAAGCCGATACGCCTCCAGATGCCTGCGAACCGCTTCGAGGAACGCCGCATCCGGTACCGGACAGGGTCTGGCACCGAAAGGGGTGATGACCACCGTCACCGTGGCAGGCACGAAAGATTCTCCCCCCTGATTCAAATCCGCATCAAATCCGGGAAGCGCCCTGACGCCGCCCACGCGGAGACCAGGTGTCATAGATGCCAATTTTTCCCAGTCCGCCGCCGTGACGGCGCGGGTGCAGCGGTTCAGCATTGCTTTGGCCCGTTCCATGGCGTCCTGCACCGTTTCCGGATTTCGGCCTCCTGCGGATGCCTGCAGACCGGCCGCTGTGAATCCATTCCCTTCCGGTACTTCTGCCGTGAAAGGACGCACGGGCAGATTGCCTGTCTCACCGGCCGTCACCGCAAGCTCTGCAAGCAGCAGATTGTCTTCCCCGGCCGTCGGCACGGCCCCCTGCAGGTTGTCGCCGAACACGATTTCGCTGGTGGCGCTGTCATAGGAAAAGCAGTTGTCATGCGGTCCGACACCAGTCAATGACGGTACGCACCGCCATTCGGTCCACACGGGCAGACCTTCTTCCGTTTCTTCCCGCACCAGAACGGTCAGAGCGGACGCCAGCACCCAGCCATCCGCAGGTAGGTCGAACCTCTGGCCAGGCAGTCCGTCTGAACCGCCCAACTGCATTGCATCCGCAAAACCCGGTTCGCAGGCAATCACAAGAACGTTGCCGTCCGGGTGACCGATCAGTTCGGCTGGAAGTTGTTCAAGCACCATTTCGAGGAATTCTCCGTCCGTTCCGGTGCGCCGCTGTTCCCGGAACGAATCATGCAGCCTCCAGCCTTCCCGCGTACGCACGAAAACGGAATGCCTGCCTTCAAGGCAAAGCCAGTCCCGCAACTCGATCGCCTCATTCATCGGCGCATCACGCATCGCCGTCTCATTCATCGGCGCATCACTCATTGCCGCTTCATTCATCGGCGCGGACCCGGTCGGAACATGAAACCGGGAGATGCGGCAATGTGTTCGGCGCTGTGAGACCTGCACGGTGTCGATGTCGACGGACATAATCCGCGGGTTTTCCTCGCAGCCCGGACGCAGCAGCCGAACCCGTATCCAGCGGCAGACCGGCAATCCCTCTGCCGGAGAAAACACGGCTGGTTCCATTCCTGTCATCAGTCGCACCAGACCGGTTCGGGCAAAGGCAAATGTGCCGTCGCGAACTATCGCGGCCGGTTCAAACGCAATTCCTTCCGCTCCGGCGACCCCCACTTCCCAAACGACGTCTTCCGGTACGGCTTCTTGCGCCGCTATGGGATTGCGGTGCACCGGATACCGATCTTCCACGCGGACGTGCAGCCGAAGCGGGAAGTCGGCGGCCAGACGTTCGAACCCCAGATAGAACGCACTTTCGCCGGGCACCGGCTTCGCGCCGAACGGGTGGAAGTAGATGTCCGGTTCCCTGAGGTTGTCGAGTACATTTCGGAATTCCTTTCCATCGGACACGACGGCGGCAGTCAGACCGTCGCCGTACAGCAGTACCGGTTCGGTGCTTTCGAACGGCAGCCCGCCCTGTGCCTCGAACCTCATGCCAGCCGGCAGCCGTGTTCCTCCCGGGAGCCTTTCAAGCTCCGGCTGAGGCTGTTCGACGCGAAGCTGCCCGATCCGCGGCTGTTCGATGCGAAGCTGCCCAATCTGAGGAAGTGCGAGCCTCGCCAAAGCACTTTCCGCGCCGAGCGGAAGGACTCCGAGGAGCTTCAGCAGACTCGCCTGTCCTGCGTCCGTGATGCGGTTGAGCTGATACTGCTGCATCTCCTTGAGCCACGCGAACAGTTCGAGCAGCGTGATGCCCGGGTCATGCGGGTTCAGGTCGGTCCACAGCGGAAAAAGGACGGGAATCCGGCGCAGGGCCGCTTCCAGAATCTCTTCGTAACGCTGGTCGTCCAGATTCGGCAATGGTATCATGTCCCGTTCCCTCCTTTCATCCGTGAATCCGCACGATGTGCGTACCGTTGACTGCCACTGCGTACTTCAGGCCGTTGTCTTCCCCGAGCGGCACCAGGCGGCGGATGCGCCCGTCATGATATTCGCCTTCCAGCCGGACCTCTTCGATGCCCGCAATGTTCCCGACCGGCCGCAGCAGGCGGTAGAAGTCTTCAGCCGCCGGTATTTCGCCGATACGCCGTCGCTGCGGTCCGGCGGCCGCCGGGTCGAGAAACGCCGCGATCGCGTCCAGTACCTGTCTTTCGGTTTCCGCCGCCCGGTCCATCTCCACGACGGACATCGACAGGAATGCCTGCAGACGGAGCACCACTGCCGGCACAACGGCCAGCCCTTCCATTGCAAGCAGGCCGCAGCAGCGCTCCGTCAGCCAGGATTCGACACGGCGGCACAGGCTGAGGCTGTACCGACGGTCGGAAAGATCGTACGGCATCACAACCAGCGTGACGCTCCCCGGACTTCTGCGGCCTTCGCGGTCGAAATGGGAAAAGCAGCGCGCATCCCGCACTTCGGGGAAGCGTTCGCGCGCGATGTTTTCAAAGTCCGCCGCCGTCACGGCTCGTCCGCGGTGACGAATCCGCTGAGGTCCCACGCGCTCGAGCGTGCGGATGTCGTGCAGGTCACTGCCGCCGCAGGTCATTTCAAGATTGGTCGCCCTGTCCACGAACGGCAGACCCACAAGCAGTCCTTCAATGTCGCCGGCCGGCAGATTTCCGCGTTTGCCTCCGCCGAAGGCATAATCGACGCGGATGCCGTCACGGTCGCCCGCCGGGGGAATCCGGCCGCGGCGTCCGTCTCCGAACCGAATGCGTCCGTTCTGCCGATCAAGCAGGTAATGGCGATCCTGCAGGTCCGAGGAACCGAAGGAGGAGCACGAAGTCCATTTCACCCAGAATGCCCGGAAACGGCCGGCTTCATCCTTCTCGGCCATGACGGTGTCCGGCTGGTCATGCATCCTGCGGTCCCGTTCTTCCGACGAAAGGCAAGCCAGTTCGTCCACCCACACTTCACAGTCCAGAACGGGTTTATTGATCAGAACAAGCTCCCGGCCGGCTTCATAGGGCCCTGACGGAAACATTTCCTTCTGCACGGTCTGCCGCTGTACAATGGGAACCGTGTTCGGCACGATATCCAGCACAATCGGCGTGGCAGTTTCACCTTCGGCACGCCAGTCTGCCCGGTCGGTCATGCGGACCCAGTGCCCGGTCCGGCCGAACAGCTCCGCCTGCAGGAAATCCCTCGGGGCATACAGGGCGATAGTGCCATCCGCCGTCAGGCCGTCTGTACCGTCAACCGCCTTGATTTCCACCCAGGTCGGCTCGCTTTTCACGTCCCGGGTGAGGTACTCGAATCGCAGAGGTTGTCCCCGGCGACCGATGCCTTCGGTCCGGATATACAGGTGCACCGGGAAGCCTGCAGGCGGCTGACTGAACAGGAGGTATGCGCCGCGCTGCGTTCCGCGCAGGGGCTCATAAAGCATCATGCCGCCGGCCGCGGACGGAGAGGTGAAAAGGGTCTGCCGGCAATTGTTCTCGGCATGCACGCACTCCACAGGGCGACGGGCGTCTCCATAGGCATAATCGATCTCCAGCGTCTCAAGGTACGGCAGACAGACATCCGCATAAAGGGAAAACGCATTTTCCACTTCGACCACCCGGGCACGGATCCAGTGGCTTTCGGCCGCATTCTGAAGGCTCAGGGTCATGTCCATCGGACATTCGAACGAAATCTGCCTGCGCCGCTGACTTTCCGCCCCATCGAACGGATTCGAGTCGCCTTCGACGCGCAGCCGGCTCCAGCCGGCTCCGTTCCAATACTCCCACACGATGCGGGAGATGAATACCCGGTCTGGCTTCACAGCCTGCACATCGGCCTTTTCAACAATATAACGCTTGTTGAATGAATAGGTAAAAGCTTCCCGGTCGGCTCCGATCGGCCGGTGAACCGTCTTGAGTCCGAACGCGAGGTGCACGCGCGCGCCGCGCTTGGAAAAAGCTTCGTCGGATGCAATGTAAAGACAGTCGTACACCGTCGGCTGCTTTCCGAAGGGATATCCGCCTTCCTCCATGTCAAGCGACTGGTCGTTGGCCTGCACGAGTCGCGGAACCAGTCCGCCGGTTCCGTCCTCCGCCCGGCGGGAGGCACTTCCGGCGGACATCCGGTCCATCACGATGTCATTCGGGTTCTTGTCCGGCACCATCTCACAGGTAATCCACTGACGAGGCCGGTCCAGTTCCGCACCAATGGCCTGCTGAAACGGCAAGGCCGGAAGCGAATCATCCTTGAGAAGCACGAGCCGGCCATCGCGAACGGAAACCGATGCGAACGGTACCCGTGACGCCCCATTTGAAAAGGACCATGCCGCGAACGCAGGGTTCGCCAGACGGGTCAGATTTTCCTCGTTGAGGTAGCCAAGCGCAGTGTTCTCAAGGGCGAGGACAATCTCGGCCGGACTTTCCACCCGGAAGACATCGTCGCAGGCCAATGAAAAGCAGTGGCGCTGCAGGTTCGCTTTCCCGGCAGGAGAAAACGGGGTGACCGGCATTTCCGCCAGAGGAAGCTGTTCGATGATGTCATGTTTCGGGTCAACGGCGAAAAAACCGAGTAAAGCGGCTGGCGTCATGACGAAATCCCGATCCGTTTCAAAGAAGATGCGTCGGCTTTCACCGCCATCCTCGCCCTCATCCTGGAGATCACGGAACAAGCGGGTGCCTTTCGGTACGAAAACCGGTTCCGTCGTTCCTGCAGCCGGCGTGAAAACCGCAATACCCGTGGCAGGATTCATGCTCTGCGCGGATACATCCAGCAGATTCAGATACGAGAGGAAATGCTTGTAGGGAACCTGGTCGAGTCGATCAGCGGTCTCTCCGAACAGATGCGCAAACAGGGAAGCCAGCGCCGTTCCGCCATCCGGTTCCCCGTTTCCGGGATTCCATTCGGGCACATAGACGCGGGCTTTCCGCAGGATGTCGGACAGGATGGCATCGGCATTTCCCGGTGTCCCTCCAGGTACAAGGCTCATGAACCCGCCCCCTCCAGCATGTAGAATGGGTAAACCCGATTGAACAGATTGTTCGTCGTACGGACCACATACCGGATGTTCACGGTCACGGTGCTCCGATCGCCGTCTTCATTCGAAATACTCACCTCGACGTCCCGGATGCGGGGTTCGAACCGTTCGAGCGACTCACGGATCTCCTCCTCGAACGAGGCGACCTGCTCCAATCCGTTGACGGCAAACACATAATCCTTCGAAGCCGTTCCGTAATCGGGGCGCATCACCCGTTCCCCGACACTCGTACGGAGCAGGATGCCGACGGCCTCGCGAATATCCTCCTCATGTTCGGACATGGCGATGCGGCCGGTCGCCGGATCGACGGAGATCGGGAACCGGAACCCCCGGCCCAGAAACTGTTTCGTATCGCGTTCCGACATCGTCCTCCCCCTTCCGGCTCAGTTCAGCTTGAGCATGCTGCCCTTGACCGTGGTCAGGCCAGTGCTCTCCACGGTCAGCTGGCCGTTGGCCTTCACTGTCGCAGCCGCTTTTGCCTCTATGTTCACCTGAACGGATTCGACCTTGACTGACTGCTTGCTCTCTATCTTGATCGTGCCCGCTGTGCCGTCGATGGTCATCGCGGGTGCACCGCCCACCTTGATGACCAGCTTGCTCTTGCAGTCGAGGGTCACCGTTCCACTGTCCCGTTCCATCGAGATCGTGCTTTTGCCATCCGTCAATTCTATTTTCTTCGCCTTTTCGTCAAGCGTCACCTTATTTCCTTTTGCTGTGCTGACCGTGACGATTTCCTCGCCCTTCTTGTCGGCAAACAGGATTTCACTGCCGTTCGGCGTCTTGATGAGGAAATTCTCATTCTTACCGTCCGTCAGTTTCTGCGGCGGTGTCGCCTGTTTCCCCCAGATGCTTCCGATGACAAACGGCCTGCGCACATCCCCGCCGTCGAATGCGACGAGAACCACGTCCCCCACGTTCGGCATGAAGAAGACGCCGCTGTCCGCGCTGGCGAACGGCGTCACCACGTACGCCCAATCCAGTTCCTTCGCCTCCGTGTTCGCCGTGAGGAACGCGCACTTGACCCGCCCGAGCTTGTCCGGATCGTTGAGGTTGGTGACCTTGGCCAGGGTGACGCCCGGTCGGGCCGTCCTGATGCGGTTCTGTTCCCGGTCATCGTCATTGAACTGGTCCATCAGCGCCATGCAATCATCCCCCATCCTGCGGTTTTCTTTTTTTTACCCTGCTTTTGTGCCTGTCCATCAGACCGGCACTTCCATGCCCGAACAGTCGAAGCTGGTGACATACCCTCCGCCGTTGATGCGGTGCGTGACATGGTTCAGAAAATAGGTTCCGTCTATCCCCTTGCCCATGCCGGCCATTTTGATTTTTTCGCCGGCCTTGATTTCCGGGATGCCGATGGCGGAACCCTTGCATTTCACCAGCTTTTCCGCATGGGACTCCAGTATGCTCTTGGCCAGGGCGGCCGCCTGCTCCTTGTTCGATACGTCTCCGTTTGTAACGATGAGGTTCTTGTTTTTGGCCACGGCCGCCATCTCGGACCCGCTCTCCCCCGTCCCCGGCACATCGTCGCAGACCGCCATGAACGTATCCAGCGGGTCGACGCCCTCTCCGTACACCGTCACTTTGCCGACCTGCTCGGAAATGTCGATGTCGATGTTGAAATTCAGCAAGCTCCTGCCCCATCGAAGTTCGACCGAGGTCTTCGTGTCCGAGGCGAACGCAAGATTTTTTCGGAAGCACAGTTCCTTGCCCAGCACGCAGAACGAGCTGTTGGTCCTTGCGGCGAGAGCCTTGAGGTAGGCGTAGTCATCTTCGAGCTTGTCCTTGATTTCAGGACTCTTCGCCTGCGAACCCTGATCACTTTTGTCGAACGCGACTTCTACTTTCCCGATTTTCGCATACTTGCTGCACTGGGTTTTCAGCATGTCGGTCACAACAGCCTCGAGGTCCTGCTCGCCGTAGTTCTTCCAGGTGACATTGTTGACGAGTGCACCCTTGGCGTCGAGGCACTGCACATGCACGAAGGGACCGCCCTCGGCATTGAAATCGATGTTCAGCGCATTGATGTATCCCTTGAAGAGTTCAACCGGCTTGTCGTACCCCATCGCCACCACCACGACGCGGCCCGGCTTGAATTTCGTGTAGACATCCGGCTTGAATCCGCTGCTCTTCGCGTCGAATATGCCGGCAACCGTGAATTCGCAGGTACTCATGTCATATCCGGCCGACATCATCACGCTCACATCGAGCACAGGAAAATCTTTGGGTGCGATCTTCTCGAAATCCACCCAAATGATGTACTGCGGGGCATGGAACTCCTTGTGCCGTTTTGACAGTGCCTCGAAATCCAGCGGCATGCGCTTCCTCCCTCGTACTCCTTTTTGTCAGAGAATGGCCGGTATGACGATCGAGCTGCCCGATCGGAGCCGCCGCGGATTGTCCAGACCGTTCGCTTCGGCGATCCGCCTCCACTCTCCGCAGTCTCCGTATTCCGCGTTGGCGAAAGCGAACAGCATGTCCCCGCTGTGAACCGTGCGATATTTCGTACGGTCCGGCGAATTGCGTACGTTGTCGTCCTTTTTTGCGGATTTGAGCGTAAAATCCAGCGTTGCCCGCAGCGGCGTGCCGCCGGAAGAAAACATTGTAAATTTCTGGGTGATGTCGATGACATAGCCCGTGAACTTCGTCTTGCCCCATTCGAACATGACGAGATTCGGCACATGCAGGTCCGCGCTGACGTTCAGCAGTTTGTAGAACGGGTCGGTATAGTTGCGCACATCATCCTTGAGCATGGTGGGCAGTTTGTTCGTCAGACCCAGTTTCGGGCGACCCGATTCAAAGCCCGCGGAATAGGTATCGAAGAACAGCGAAAAGCGCATCACTTCCGCTTCGCCGTTGATGAACTGCATGATGGGCCGATCAAGGCCGGGCACCTTGTGCTCGGCATAGGAAACACCCCGCTGGATGGAGAATTCCGAGGGGTTGAACAGGCACTTGCTGTCATCCAGGCCAAGCGCGGAAATAACGGCACCCAGCAGACCGCCGCTTCCCTCCTTCACCCGGATGCTTGCCTTCTTCATCAGAATCATGGTTCCCCCCTTGTCTGCCTCGAAAATTCACTGTGCTGCCCTTCAGGGAATACCCCTGCAGCCGCATTCATGAACCCGGACCGTTGCCTCGCATGAGATCTGCGACGCATTGACTCCATGCGGCACATTCAACCCATGCAGCGTATCGATTCCATGCGGCGCATCCTATTTCCCGTATCGCCTTCGTTCCCGTGCAAGTCGCGTTTCAAGCTGCGCATAGACCTTGTCCACAAGCCGGTTGAGTTCGACCGGACCGGGCCATTCGCCTGTTCCCGAAATCCGTCGTGCATCTCTCACGGATGAATCGGCCGGCGTGTTCAGTGATTTCATGACCGTCTCCGCCGGTCGGCGCGGCAGAAACGTGCTTTCGAGTACCGGTACCTGGTCCGCACCTTTTTCTGTCCTGTCAGCATACATTTCGCCTGAGTATGCTCCGCCGGCGAAAGGTTTTCCGGTGTATGAACCGCCTGCGTACGACTCCCCTGATGTCTGCTGACGAAGCATCAGAAGCTCCGCCGTATCCCCTGATCCGCCGCGACGAATCGGACCGGTTGTCCGGAGAGCCGGCCGAAGATCCTGCAGCGTACGGATGCCCCCTGGCGGGCGGAATGTCCGGCCTGCCGAGAAACGGAATGCCCTGCTGGTCGACCGAGGTTCCTGCAGCGTGCGGATGCCCTCCGGCAGACGAAATGTCCGGTCTGCCGACAGAAGGTGCAGGTTGTCAGCAGCATTACGGGCGAGCGTCGATTCCCGCGATGAGGTCGGCATCATGCCGGAAGGCTGCCGCCCGGCATAACCGGAGAACAGTCCGGACCCGCGGGATGAACCGGCCTGGTCACCGGATTGGCCGAAAAACGGGCCGGAGGCCGCACTCGAAGCAGTGCCCGCAGGAACGCCCGTGGCAGTACCCATACCAGCACTCGTTATCGTGCTCGCAGCAGCACCGGCGGACCCGGCAGCAGACATTCCTCTGGAAATTCCCGCAGCTGTGCCGGATACCTCAGAGGGATGAAGCAGCCGCATACCTTCACGTAAACCGGCCTGCAGCGGCAGAATGGCACCGGAACCATCGTCCGGTACCATCTCATTTTCCATGGAATCAATAAAACTGCCAAAATCTCCGCCATCGACCGCACCCGGTCCTGCAGCCGCGGCCACGCCGGTTCCCGTATCAGAGGCCGATCCCCGACGTGAAACGGCGATCGCACCAGGACCTGACGCTCCAACTGCACCTGTTCTCTTTAAATCATCCCTGACCCTATCGGACAGGAAACTCACGGCTGCATCTGAATGGAACAGGCCTGATGAACCCCCGTCGACATGGTCTGCTGAAGTACTCCGCCTTCTCGAGGCTGCTGAAAAAGGCTGATCGCCGGCGGTGGCTGAGGTCACGGGTTTCCCTGCAGCAGGATGAATCAGTGTCTGACCGGTTGAGACGTCTGCTGCAGAATGAAGCAGTGTCATGCCCGGCCGCGTGCGCGCACCGATGCCGAATTGACGGGCCGACGGCAAAATATCGGTGACTCGTTTTACCGAATGCAGGCCGGTCTCCGGATGTAGCGGATTTTCCGTTGGTTGAAACCTCCCCGCCTGCTCGGAGTGCGCCAGTGCCATTAGGCCGACTTGACGCCGGATTGGGCCGGCAGGCATGCCAGGTTCCACTCCGGCTGCAAGAAATCCCATTCCCCGTTCTGCCGCATCACGTTCTGTCGCATCACGCTCAGGACCCGTCGTCGGACGCAGCGCCGACCC
Organism: Clostridia bacterium; assembly: GCA_020047785.1. GTDB lineage: Bacteria > Bacillota > Clostridia > DSM-8532 > DSM-8532 > JAEWSN01. The sequence goes on along the minus strand of JAIFNI010000103.1, from coordinate 17,282 downwards.
TGCCTCAGAACGTCCTTTCGCGGAAGACATGGGCGAACGCCCGGACAGCACCTGCTCTGCAGTCGCCATTTCTTCGCGGAATGCAAGGAATACATTCATAGGGGCCTGCGTACGGCCATCACCCGCAAGGTCGCTTCCCTGACGGCTTTCGCCCGGGAACAGCCGGAGGAGACGCTCATGTTCTGACGCAAGCCGCGCGAGGCTTCTCCATGCCAGGGATTGAAGGGTCCGCTGCAACAGCATGCGTCCGAACAGGAAACTGCGCGGCGTACCGGTTGCCGTATTCCCATATGTCAGTGCCGCAGGCTGCTCCATCTGGACGGATGCCATTTTTCGGACGGATTCCATCACATGCGACGGCATATCCATCAGCTCATAGTCACCGGATAAACCCGTTTTCTCTCTGGTGATCCGCACATTCTCAACAAGCACGTCTTCCAGCGGCAAAATTCCCGATCGTGCTGCATGCAGGGCCGTTTTTTCAAGGTTGCCGCGCCGCGCACTTCCTTCATGCGGTATCGCCGGAGATTTACTTCTCCCCGATTGTGCCGCCCCTGCTGAGCCTTCAGTGTCCGTGATTCGCAGACTGTCCTGCCTCTCCGAAAAACTCGACCGCAGATTCTGCACGAACGTCATCAGTCTGTTTGCGATGCCGGTTCCGAGAGCCGATATGAAATCACTCGGATGCGGCCACCGCGCGTTCAAGCCCTTTGGCAGACCGGAGCGTGCTCCGGTTCGTTCTCCGTTGCCTGTCAGCAGCCGATCAGGGTACCCTGCCAGATGTTCGAGGATCCCTTCCGATGGGGAACCAATTTCTCTGGCTCCCCGGTTTGCAGCACTTCCCATCTGCTGAAGAAATGCCGTTCTCGGCTGAAACTGCTCTTCCATCAGCAAAGCTGCCAATCCCGACGTTTCTTCCCGGAAATCGAAACCACGCAACGAGCCTGCATCGGGTATAGCCTGCAGGATACGCCCATATTCAACCTCTTCGCTAAAAAAAGCATTCTGTTCGGTAGTATCGGTCCCATCCATCCGTGCTGCAGATTTCTCCCGAATGACGAACCCAGCCATTCCGTCTGCACCGGAAGTCCCATCGTAACCGGAAAGGCCGCCTGCACCGGAAGTCCCATCGTAACCGGAAAGGCCGCCTGCACCGGAAGTCCCATTGTAACCGGAAAGGCCGTCTGCGCCGGCAGAACCGGGAACACCAAGAGCGCCGTCAGCGCCATCTGAAGCAGAAACGCCAAGAGCGCCATCTGAACCAAGGTGACTCATTGCTTTGGCTGCCGCGGCGGAAGCGGGCACGCCATTTGCGCCGGTTGCGCCCTTGGTGCCCTTCATGTCCGTCAGACCCATTCGTCCGGACATATCTGCCGAACCGGTTCTTCCGATTTGTTCCGTTACTTCCGCAGACCGCGATGTGCGCACCGAATCCGCCGTCCCTGGCATGTCGGCAGATCTGAACTCTGTCGGCATGTCGGCCGACCCGAACTCTACCGGAAAACCGGCTGCCCCGGAGACAACCGTCCTTCCGGATTTCCCGTAGTATGTATTCCTGCTGTTGGTATTCCTGCTGTTGGTGCCATTTGTGCTGTGCCTGCCGAATAACAGGGTCCTGCCCGCCGTTCGCCGGAAAGCAGCGATACGTCCCTGTCCGGTCGGTGCGTTTTCCGTTTCGCCTGCAGGAGATTCCGCCATCCGTCCGGTGTCGGCTTTTGCTGAAAGGCGCGTGGCGGTCTGCGCGTGAACTGCGCCGATAAGCCATTCCACGAGACCATCCGTAGCTTTTTCGACAATTCGGGATGTGGAAGAAGCGTGTGACTCAGACGGCAAAGAGGAAACGCCTGCCAGCTGTGGTGCCTGCAGGAAATCGGTGGCAGGACCGCCCCGCAGATCGAGGTCGGATCGGACGGTTGCGGTTCCTCGCAGGATGTTCTGACCATTCAGAGGAAAAAAATCAGATATCCGTCCGCGTTTCGGCCATCCCGGCAATGACAGGAGCCCGCTGAAAAAAAGTCCTGCCTGCCGGAAAGGATCTGCGGGACAGGCCGGAAAGGCGCGCGCTTCCCTATGAACCGAACCGGCATCCATTCCGATGCGGTAAACGGTTTCATTCGTCATGCTGGTCGGAGGAACGTTCCTGAACATACCCCGCCCGGAAAACTCCACGACGCGTCCGTCCGGTCGGCCAGCAGTCCGGACGATGGCATTGTCGCCGACTTCGCCAGTCTCTCTGTCTCCGTCTGCATCGCTGACCTTTCCGCCTGCGTCTCTGACCTTTCCGTCTGCGTCTCTGACCTTTCCGTCTGCGTCTCCTGCGTCTCTGACCTTTCCGTCTGCGTCTCTGACCTTTCCGTCTGCGTCTCTGACCTTTCCGTCTGCGTCTCTGACCTTTCCGCCATGGCCGACAGGAAGGGGACGACCCAATGTCCGATCTGCTGTGGTTCGGCCAGTTACGCCCGATACGGCGGGTGCAGACTTTCCGGTTTCAGCTGGATTCCTGAAAGCCAAGGCTTCCATGAAAAATTGCCAATCTGCGGCCTTTGATGCGTCAGTTGCGGATGCCTTCGATGCGGCGGCAGATACAGCGGTTGCTTCGGCCATTCCGGCACTCTTCCCACCTGACCCGGCATCGAACAAGACCGGCTTCGCCCCCCCATTGATGGGGCGGAACGCAGAAAACCCTTTCTCATCCCGTTTTCCAGCATCATCTGATAATGGCGTGTCGAAATGGATGTGCAGCTCCGGCTGCAGAACGTACTGAACCGGGGCAGGCACCGGCCGGAATCCGCCGTCCTTCGATTCCTCGAGAAAGAAAAGGGACAGCCCTTGCCAGCGGCGAAAGGTCCGAAGCAGAAAACGGTTGCCGATCACGTCGAAAAGACCGGTGCCGACCAGTGCCCGCATCGGTCCGACGAAACTGTTCCGTTTTCTGAGCGTAAGCATGTCTGTTCGGACTATCCGCCGTAAGGTTCCGCCGGTTTCCGGGACATGCCCTGTTTCCTTTTCCACCATCCACTCTCCTCGGGAATTTCTTTCGACCGGTGCATGCGGTCGGGGTACTAGAGAATGCCGACAAGTCCGTTATGGATGAATTCCAATCGGGTGATGACCACATCGGAAGCCATCGCGTCGAAATCCGAAACCGAGTACTTTACCGGCAGCGCATCCAGCAGCATCCAGATTTTCTGGGGTTTTTTCTGTGCGTCCAGAAGATAGATCAGCATCGGAAGTTTGACCATCATGCCCTGTTGCGTCAAGGTGAACCATTTCTGGAGCGGCTCGAGTTTTCCGGTGCCGGATTCGAAGACGATACGGGAATTTTTGATCTGCCGGGGGAAAAAATGGTCTCCGCTGTTATCTCCGCCTTCCCGATAGGTTTCGAGTTCCCATTCGACCTCAAGGCCTGAAATACGTGAAAAGCTGCCCAAGGGCAGCGGCGTTCCGAGGACATCGGCTGAAAAACCGTTGTTGAGGTACAGGTGTCTGTTTTCACCGAAGAGAACGCCGCTTTCCGATCGCGCAGCCGGAGTCGCCACTCCTTTTGCCTTGACCTGCGACGGCCGGTAGACTCCCCCTTCCGGAACTCCGGTCGGGGAATCATTGAGGACGGGTTTTCCGGATGCATCATTATAGGCAGGCGCATCAAATAGCCTCCCCGGTAATGTTCCGGGTCGGAACACCTCCAACTGGAAGGCGGAACTCCCCGCCTGGGATCCGTTTGCCGAGTTCCCGCTCAGAACGGGTTTCCCTTCCCGGTTATAGGCGGGTGCATGGAAGGTGCCGCTGCTGTGAGGCGCCTCCCTGCCGGAACCCGTGATTGGTTTTCCATTGGTTGCATTATACAGAGGCATGTCCCATTCGTCCGATTCGGGACGGGCCCCCATGGTTCGATAATACTCGTTGATGTCCATAGGTCCGACTGGTTTTCGCGCCATGATGACCAGCCTCCGCCTTCCCGTGAGTGTCCGGCTCCGTCATCGTTTGTCAAAAAGGTTTTCCGGCTTGTTCCCGAGCTTGCGGTTGATGTTCGATACTTCAGAACACCAGCGCCGCCGTTCCCTGTGATCGAGCGTCATGATCTGCTCGTGGGACCAGTGAAGGTAATAGCCCAGAAACGATGCTTCTTCGTAGAGCTTTTCCTCCGGATACAGGGAAAGCTCTACTCGGTCAAAAAATCCAGCGGCACCTCGAATGTGTGCTCGCATTTCGGGCACTGAACTTTGTACGAAGGAACCTCGGACAGGTTGACACGCTGGTAGAGATCCTGCAGAAACGCCATGTCGATGGTGAACAGGCTCTCGATGATTTTCGTGTTGACGGAATGCAGCGTTCCGAGGCGCGTGACAACCCGTGACAGCAGGATGACCGTCAGATAGCCCGGATTCTGCTGTACCCGGGGATCGCGCATCGGCAGAATCTCGTCGGCGGCAGTCGCCAGCCGCATGGACCCTTTTTTGTGAAGGTCCCCGCTTGCGTCCAGATACCCGCGGGGTAGTTCAAACTCGAATTCGGTCTGGAAGGACATCCAACCACCTATCTTTCCACCGGGAATGCATCTTCAGTCCCGACAATCCGGCACGAACCCGAGGTCCGCAGCCGGTTCTATGACTTGCGTGCAACCCATGTCTCTTTCATCAGCTGATGCGACAACTGTCATGCAGGGCAGCTTATCAGCCCTGCATGACAGCAGCCGGCCGGGAATCCCATTCCCGTACGATACCTTCATTAAACGGGTTTGCCCGGTTGTCCGCTTTCACGGGAACAGACCTGTTCCCGCTTCACGTTCCGGTTTCACGTGTCAGTCCTCAGACCTGTGAAGGCGAGGCGGAGTCTATCGCTGCGCCGTCAACACGGAAGATGCCTTCATGCACCAGTTCCAATGTCTCGATGGCCATTTCGGAACCGAGACCGTTCATGCTCGGGCCGCTGTAATGGGACGGCCATGCGTTGATGACCTCCCAGGACGGACCGTCGGCACCGGTGTCGTCAAGCAGTTTGATGATGAGATTCTTCCTGGCGATACCGGTGGGACCGGACGTGTTGTCCGAAGACACGGTATGCAGCCACTCCATCATTTCCATCGAACCGATGACGCCCCATTTGAGTGTGATGTTGCCATACTTTGTCAGGCCGGACAGCTTGCGGGGAGTTGTACGGATTTCATTGCCCTCGCGGTATTCAACGACATCCACGGAGATGTCCGCGCCGGACACTTCGGAGAAGCCGGCGCTCTCGACGCCGTCAAACTCCACCTTGAAGCGAAAATTTCGAAACGGATACCTAATATCTGGCATTGCTCATCTATCCTTTCTCCATCCGGTGTGGAATTTACGCGTTCGCCGTATACTGACCGATTCTGATGATGACGAATTCAGCGGGCTTGACCGGTGCAACGCCGATGACGCAGATGAGACGGCCATTGTCGATGTCATCCTGCGTCATGGTGGAGCGGCCGATGTCGACGAAGAACGCTTCACCCGGCGTCGTTCCGGCCAGTGCGCCGGAACGCCAGATCGAGGAGAGGAACAATTCGATGGAACGCTGCACTCTTGTCCAGAGAAGCTCTGTGTTCGGTTCGAAAACCACCCAGTTCGTATTGGCTTTGATGGATTCCTCGAGGAAAATGAACAGACGACGGACATTGACATATTTCCAGTTTCCGTTGGAAGAACAGGTGCGCGCGCCCCATACGCGAATGCCCCGGCCGGGGAACGCACGAATGAGATTGACGCCCGCAGGATTGAGCCTGTCCTGTTCTGCATTGTTGTAACCGTATTCCAGCCCCGTGCAGGTCCGGACGACTTCATTGGCCGGTGCTTTGTGCACGCCGATGGTGAGATCGCAACGGGCATAGATGCCGCACATGGAGGCGGACGGCGGCAGGAAGAAGCTCTTCTTCGCATTCGCGTCGAAGGTTTCGAGCCACGGATGGTACATGGCGGCATAGGAACTGTCGAACATGTCCTTGTATTCGAGGATTTCGTCGATCTTCTTGCGGTTGCGCGGAACATCAAGCACGGCAAAACGGCTCTTGGCAGTTTCGCAGTGGGCAACGAGCGACAGCTGCACGTCCGGAATCGTGATCCCGGGAACCGCCATCATGCTCACGTCGCTGTTCTCAATGAAGGACTGGATACCGGAACGTTTGCCCGGTCCGCCGTTGACGCCGATGTACTCGGCTGCGGTGACCTTTGCGATGCTGCCTTCGGAACCGCCTTCGAAGAAGATGGTGAAGATTGCACCCGTGGCACCGGTGCCTTCGAACGGTGGCTGGAAGCCTCCGGCCGCCGGAGCAGATACCGGTGCTGCCGGTGCCGCTTCTTCGCCCTTGTCGGCTTTTTTGTCAGCTTTGACTTCAACGGGCTTCGTATCGGTGCGTGGCAAAACTTCCACCGTCACCAGGTCGCTTTTGGCCATGCGGGAGACGATGTAGTCGGGTGAATCGGGGTTGAAGGAGACGAACGTGTAATCTTCCTTCGTTTCGTCGCAGCGGATGCTGACGTTGAGTTCGCAGCTGCGGATGAATTTCGTCGGAACAAGCGCTTTGTCTATGATGGATGGACTGGGCTGGGTCTCGAACGTGACCGTGTGTTCCTGAATGGCCTTGATGCGGTTGTAAACCTTGCTGCGGCCATCGTCGAACGCGACGACATCGCCGGCGCAGAACCCGTCGACACTCTTGAAGACACAGTCATACCCGTCCACTTCGTAGACAGGCGTCTTCTGACGGCTGGCAGGTGACAGGACCGCCTTGACGCGATTGCCCCATTCACCGGGGTTTGCGGCGCTGAACGTGAGAATCGCGGGTGCCTTGCCGACCGATGACTTCGCATCAGAGGGCGCAACGCGCATCACATAGCATTTTGAGCCGCCATTGACGAAAAAGCTTTCCACCGCGTAGGGAAGATAGCGCTTGTCGCCATACTTGGACTCCGAGAGATAACCGCCGAACACCCGCATGTAATCGCTGAAGCTGGTGACGAACTGCGGCTTTCCGATGACTGGTCCTTTTTCGGCCAGTCCGATGAAGCCAGCCGTGCTCGTTCCCACCCCCGCCATGGGTACAGAACCGGACTCGTACTCTTCCACGTAAACGCCTGGAGACAAATACTCCGCCATGTTACTTCCAATTCCTTCAACGGCATAGTCTGCCGGAGGAACCGGACCCCCTCTCCCTTTTATTCACTGCCTTGCGGCAGTCAGGAACAGCTTGAATTTTGTCTTTCAGTCCTTGCCTCTGTTGCCGCCTTCGTTGCCTTGACCGTCTTTTCCGCGGTTGTTTCCGCCTACGTCGCCTGTGCCATCTGTACCGCGGTTGTTTCCATCTTCGTCATCCCCATCGTCCGGCGGCGGTTCCAGCGTTTCCTCAAGCTGTTCTGCCAGCCATCCGGGGAAATCTGAAGCCGTGTATTCCTCTTCCGCTTCCTGCGCCTTCTCCCGGAGTTCCTGCAGCTTCAGGAGGAATGATTCCCGCATCTGCCGTTTCCTCACCCGCATCGTCTGAGCCCGATCCAACCCTGCGTGCACGTCCCGCCATTGCGTCCCGCCCCGAGAGGCCAATCCGGGTCTAAGGTCATTCCGTTCCATCTGTCCGAGCCAGTTGCGGTATGTCAGGATATTGTCGTCATCCTGCCGCTCAGACAGGAACGGGTACAGGCGAAACAGCGCTTCAGGGTCCCATCCGGGCGGTGTCTGCGTCGCATCCCCTTCCGCCAGCCTTTCGAAGACCTGCAGGGTTCTGCGTGCATCCTGTAGGGCATCAACCACCAGTCCGGCGGCACTGCCCGCGTACCGGCCGAACACAACCGATGCTTTCGTGTTGCGGACGGCCATCTGCGCAGGTGCCTGGGAAAACATCCGCCCGAAGGGCTTCTGCCGGAATCCCGCCTTCACCATCGTGCGCCGGAGGCAGGATACAAGCATGGCTTTTCCGGTTCCTCCGAGTATTCCGGATGAAAGGGTTCCCCGCTCGAACGCGGTCTCCGCGAAGTTCCGGAAAAAAGCACAGTCGCGGGTCATGTCATTTTCAGTACCTGCCGGCCTCCCAGTCTGTCGCAGTCCGCGGCCGCCATGTTCTGCACCATACCCATCAACAGCAGGATGTACGAGCTTTTCCGGTGCACCTGGAACCGGATCGCGACGCCCGGTCATTCCTGAAGTCAGGGCTTTCGCATCGAATAGGTTCTGACTATCAGATTCGCCGGCCCTCCTTTCCGCAGCCGATCGGCCCCGCCGGTCGAACACATCCTGGAAATGCATGGTCATCTGCTGCAGCGGGTCGGTAGTCGGCCGATCCGCAAGTCCGGCAGTGGAGAAGAGATCTTCCTCCATTCTTCGCCTGACGGAGACCTCATTCAGCAGTTGACGGGCCGCCTTCGTGCCCCTTCTGAGGTAAACACCCGAACTGCCCATCGGTTTCCTCCCGTTTCCATCGGACCGGCGAATCCGGCACAACAGCTACGATTGTCACTTTCCCTTCGGAGGAAGAGTTGAAACCCTGCCTTTCATGATTTTATCCCTCTAAATGCGCATCCGCAACGCTTTTGAAGCGGATTTGCAAATAAAGGACTCCTTCGGCTGATTATTACATTTTCATGACACACCCGTTGACTGCAAGGATTCGTTTCAAGCCTTCCTCACCCGTCTGATTCATCTTCGGCAGCAGCCCGTCAGAAAACCAGATCGGCGTATTCCCGCAGATCCTCGCGCGCCACAAGGATACTGTTCTTGCGCTGTTCGTTCACCGTACTGGCCAGCAGGTGCTTCATGGTGATGGGGGAGTTTGCCGCCGCCGCCTGAAATGCGGCATGCAGCACGATATTCTTGATGTTGCCGCCGGCCAGTCTGAACTGTCCGGACAGGAATGCAAAATCAATATCCGGCGCGACAGGCGCGCCGCCTTCCAGCATCTTCTCCCACAGCAGTCTTCGGGTCGGCGCATCGGGAAAAGGAAAACCTATCACAAAGCTGATGCGCCGCATGAAAGCCGAATCGATGTTCTGAAGCAGGTTCGTGGCCATGATGACGACGCCGTCGTATTCCTCCATCTGTTGCAGGAGGAAGGCCGTTTCAATGTTCGCATGACGATCATGCGCATCCTTCACTTCCGATCGTTTGCCGAAGAGGGCATCCGTTTCGTCGAAAAACAAAATGCAGTTTGCGCTGCGGGCTTCCTCGAAGACGAGTTTGAGATTCTTTTCAGTTTCCCCGATATACTTGCTCACCACCTGTGAAAGCTGTATCTTGTACATTTCCATATGAAGCTGGTTCGCAATGACCTGTGCAGCCATCGTCTTGCCGGTGCCGGGCGGGCCGGAAAACAGCAGGGAAAGCCCTTTGCCATAGGAAATCTTCCGGTCGAACCCCCATTGCCGGTATACGATGTGCCGATGCCGTACATGGTCGCAGGCCTCCCGGAGCAGGGCGACCTGGTCGTCGGGCAGTACGAGATCACCCCAGTCATGCGCGGGCCGCACAAGGCTTGCCAGCGCATCAAGCCGCATCACCACCTGCGCATAGCAGCTGCGGTGCATGGTGTGGGCGTCAAGTGCCCGGATGCCCCGCGCGCCGATCAGGCCGACGGCTTCATGAACCGCATGGCGGATCTGACCGGGGGTGAACTTGAACTTCGACGCCAGTTCCGCCAGCAGAAGGTCCGGTTCGAGAAGTACACCCGCCAGGAAGGATTCCCAGAAGATCAACCGTTCCTCCTCATCGGGCGCCTCCAGCGTGATGTCGGCCTTGACGATGGCTTTCGGCAGATGTGTGTCCTTCCACGCCCGGGCCGAGGTCATGAAGACTGTTTCCGGCAGTGCGGCCGCTGTCTGGGAGAGCGCCTGGACGAACAGGTGAAGGTCACGCAGACGTGTTTCCTCAAGAAGCGCATCGAATTCTGAAAAGCACAGCAGACTGCCGCGCAGCAGCGTTTCCAGCACCACCTCGCCGAGTTTTTCTTCGATGGACCCCGGCATGTCCAGAAATTCGCGCACATCCACAAACAGGCAGGACCGGTCGCGACGGCACGCGGCATGACGAATCAGATGCTTTCGTCCGCTTCCTTTGCCACCCACAAGAAAAAGAAGCATGTGTTCCGATGCGGCCAACCGGCGATCTGCGGCTTCCGGCAGCAGGGCATCGATGCATTTCATCGGGAAATCCGCCCCGATGAGCGGATCAAGCGGATCTGCCGGTTTGGAAAGGTCCATGAATCCCTGCGGAATCTCCGCGGCATTTCCGGTCAGTTCATCAATCAGACGCTGCCGCAGCACCAGCGGCATGCTGAACGGCTGATCCGTACCGTTTCCTCCCGTGAGGATATACCGCGACAGGACACCAGAAGGGGCGAAATAACGGATATAGTCCGCAATGCGCTCTCCGGACCGCGCAAAGAGCCGGATGGCGATTTCAGCCTGAGGCCACCTGCGGGTGATGTCATCCTGAAGATAGGCGAATATCTTCTCATACCGTCGTTCCATCTGTACGGCAAAGGCCAGCAGCAGGCAATCGGTCTCGAATCCATCCAGCAAGAGGCGACGGACAAGACGCAGAACGGGAAGCTCTTCGGTTCCCTGTGCAGTGGCAGTCGCTGCCATACGGGCACGAAACACCGAATCCAGTATTTCGAGATCCGCGTGTTCCTCTCCGCTCAGATGGATGCGGGCGATTGCATCTGAAGCGCGTGCCAGATTCATCTCGAATTCCGTGCGCGAAACAGCCAGTCCCATCATATTCTGGAGGTTGTTCTCCAGCCCCACCCAGCTATGGTATTTGTACAGGCAGTACAGCCGGAGATTCAGCACCAGCATGAAATCATCGAGCAGCGACCACTGGTCGGCATAGGGTTCCGGGGCATGCATCCCGCTGTCCGTCATCAAGGCTGCCTCCTCTGCTTTCGTGTGGCTTCACGGCAATCAGCGCCCGTTTTTCAGTGAAGACCGGGACCACAGCTGCTTGGCTGCAGCAGCCGGCCGATGCCATCCCAATGTGCAGCAAACACAGCAACACAGGTCATCAGCGTTTCCCGAAGCTGCGACATGCAGACATAGACATCTGAAATCTGCTCGCCGCATCGGAAAACCACCTGTTCCATTTCCGGCTCATACATCAGGCATCCCCTTCGAAGCAGGAGATTCGTCTTGTTGAGCTTGCGAAGAACTTCGGATTCTCGTCCGGAATCCACTTTCCAGGGATATGCACAGAAAAAGCAGATCCCCGCTTCTCCGAAGGGCGAGACGGCCATGTTCCATTTTTTCCCACCATGAAGCGCAGTGAACAGCAGCGACTTGTCTCCTTCGGCATACTGCCACCCTTCCCGGTCGAGCAGCCTCCGCACAGGGTCGAGGCGGTCGTCCATCCGGTGTTCTTCCTTCAGGCAGTCTTCCTTCAGGAAGTCTTCCTTCAGCCGGTCTTCAGCCAGTCGTTCATCCGTCATGACAATGCCTCCGGGCCGAACAGCGGGGCGAGGAGGACCGGACGCAGTTGACCGGCGCTCCCGCCCATCGAAGGCAGAACACCCGCATCCTGCGATTCAGGCATTCCTTCGATGGTGTTTTCCGCATATCCTGCACCTGCACACAGATACCTGCACACAGAACCCGTTTCTTCCGGACTGGCTTCCGGATCTCCGGCGAAACGGGCAAAACCGTCCGCTTCCCGGGCTCTTCTCTCCTGTATGCTTAGGATGGTCTGGTTGCCGATGCGGGATAACCCTTCCCTGAGGCGGGTACCGTCAACCCGTGGAACCAGACCATCCAGCAGCGCGGCAAGGTGTGACGCCGAGGTTTCCGGTGTTCGGGCAGACCTGCCCGAAGAAGTACGGCTGCCCTGCGGCTGACGCGCGATTTCCGGCTCCCGGGTCTGAAACTGGTCTTCACGGTTTTTCACGCATGTCCTCCAGAACATTCTTCAGCATGCCTGCACCCACTTCAGACTGTCTGAACCACATCACTTCAGGCTGCCTGTACCCACTCCAGACTGCCGGTCCTCACTTCAGCCATGCACTCACTTCAGCTTGCCTGTTCCGTTGATCGAATCCTTGATTCGTTTGAGCATTTCTCCAGCCTTGTCCTTCACGCGTTCGTCCTGCTTCATGCCCGAAACGTTCAGAAGAATCTCCGTCATGTGCTGGCGGACCCTGACACGCGTCTCATCGCTCTTCGCGACGCGGTTCGCCTCCTCGAGGGCAGACAGCTGGTCGGCATACTGCTGCAGCTTGACTTCCGACGTATAGGCCTTGTTGCCGCGCTCCTGTCCCGCCAGCATCTTCTCGTAGCTGTCCGAGGCGCCGGCGAGCTGCTTGTTGCCTTCCTGCTCCTCCTTCGGGCGGCTGTCCGTCTTCCGCAGGCTGTACCAGTGCTTCCTCGTCTTCGCCTTTTTCGTTTCCGCATCCTCGTGGGTCTTCTCCGCTTCGTACAGGGACCCTTTCTGATACTGCCGACCGCTCTTCGTCGTGCCGATGTCGAGGTCCGCCAGGTTCAGTCCGGCCAGATCGGTATCCTTGGCCTTCTCCATCAGCTGCGCGATCCGTTCGGGATCCTTCGCTTCTTTCGCCTGCTGGATTTCCTGCAGCAGCAGGGCATTCTCATCCACAGAGAGGGCCTTGTCCACAAAATCAAGCATCGACTTCTTGTCCTTGCCGGTCGCCAGTGAGTGCATCATGTGGCCGGCAAGCAGCTGGCCCTGACGGGAACCTTCCGAACGGTTGATGGCTTTCTGCAGATCGGCGTCCTTCGTCTGGCGGGAAAATTTCCCTTCCCCTTCCATGTCCAGAAAATCCGCCAGGCCATGCCGCTTTTCATCCTGTTCCCCGTAGTCGGCATGCAGCATGACCGGAGAAAGGGTGCCAAGCACCTGCGCTTCATCGGACACGTCGATGTCGGCATTCTCCTTGTCCGTGCGCCGGGCCGTCTTTGTGTTGAAGATGCGCTGGCCGTGCGACCCCGCGACGCTGTCCTCGAGCATGTGGGAGAGGCTGCCTGTGGCGACGGTGCCGGCATCCCGCTTCTTGTCGCCACCCTGGAAGAACTCCGCGATCGAACCCTTCGCATATTTCGACCGATGGGAGTCGATCTGCTTCTGCTTGTACTTCTCCGCCTTTTCACCCTTCCCTTTGTCGACATACTTCTGATACTTGGCTTCCTCTTCCGGATCCAGATCGGTAAGTCGGGACCGCATCAGTTCGCGTCGCTTGGCGCGTTCATCCATCTTCGGATCACGCTTCTTGAGCCAGGCGGTCTCCTTCTCAATCTTTTTCATGTCTGATTTGTCAACCATGGTGGACAGCATCATGTCCTGAAACGTATCATCCGAGCCAAGGGTATAATCAAGCATGTTCTGCGACTGAAAACTCTTACCGTCCTTGTGTTCGTTCCGATGTGTATCGATTGCGAATTCCGCCCATCGCTTCGATTTCTCCTTGTTGACCTTTGCCGATTCCTTGTTGCTCATCGAATGGAGAAACTGCATGTCGCCGTGATGGGACTGATTGATGAATTCGTCGGAATGCAGCGTGTACTTCGCCCCGAAGCCGATGCTGCCTCCGATGCCGCTGCCGGAATTGTATACATCGTTGAATCGCGAACCGAAACGCAGGTCCTTCTGCGCCTTCTTGCTCTGAAACGGCTTGTTCCCCGTCTTCGAGTCCGCCTGTTCCGATGCGAGGCGGGTCAGAGCCTCATGTTCACCCTCCTTGATTTTCGTCTTGCCGATGAGCCTGGACATCCAGCCACCGGCACCCCACCCCTGCACCGGCGCCGATTCCATGCCCATCACGGGCATCGGGGTCAGCGGTGCGGTTTCCGCCTGCAATGGCGCGTGAACGGCCGTACTGTTCTGAAAGGCATTTCCGCGCAGGTCCGCCTGGCTTTCCAGTGCCGGATCATAATTCAGGCCACCGTGCAGATTCGGAGATACCCGTCCTGATGCCTGCTGCTCCACATGTGCCAGCTCATGCGCGATGACGCGCTGCCCTGCAGGCGATTCCGGCTGAAAGCTGCCTGGCGCGAATTTGACGACGCTGCCGGATGTGTAGGCCTTCATGCCTGCATCCGACACATCCTGCGACTCCAGAAAGGAAACATTGCCGACATCATGGCCGAAATGCGCGTTCAGCCTTTCCTTCAGGGAATCAGGCAGCTGTCTGCCGGTCCCTCTGGCAGGGTCGAGATGCTCCGCTCCCTGCAGGTTCTTCAGCATCAGGCTGTTGGGCATCGCTTCCGCCCGGGGAGCAGGCCCATCCTGCATGTTCGACTCCGGTACGGGCGCAGTCCTTTTCGTACGGTGTGCCTGCATGGCAATACCTCCTCTTGCAGTTCCGGCAAATGACCGCGGACATTACAGGCGGAACCAGGATGCCAATTTCCACATTCTCCGCGTCGATCGCCGGTTCCATGTCAGCATGTTACCCATATATGCACCGAACTCACAACCTTAGCCTACAACAATCTTTACCGGCATGCAACGCACATTGCAGGGAGACTATTCTTGCCGCATCCGGCGCAACTGCATGCACGGACCCGTCCGGCAACCGGATATCAGCCGGAATTCCTTCCGGCAGGCGGCACTCTAGAGTAAATTTTTCATCGGAAAGCTTCCAGGAAACGAAGACCGGTCCGTGCGGCGTGATGGCTTCCCCGGACGCATCCGGCAGGAAAAGCGCTTTCGGCTCGATAAGAATGGTACGCCAGCCCGGAACAGCCGGTTGAACCCCAAGCACTTTTCGCGGAAACTCCCAGAGCGGAAGCGCACCCCAGGCATGGCAATCGCTCCGGGTGTTCACCGGGATCTCGGGAATGGTGGTCAACGCCATGGCAGGCAATCCCCGCCACATATCCCACAGTACATCGGTTTCCTCGTACAGGTCCGCTTTCTCCAGCGCACGGAACAAAGTGAACATCCAGGGAAATGTGCATTGGTAGAGGCCGGGTCTGTGAAGCGCTTCCCTCATGACCCTTTTGGCCCGTTCTCCATCAGCCAGTCCGCTCAGGACCGCCCAAACCTGCGCATGCTGGCTGAAATCGCGAAGACCGGGGCCTTCCCCGAACAGACTTTCCTCCTCGCACCAGCACAGACGGTCGATGGCTTCCAGGATTCGGTCCGCTCTTTCCCCATACTCCATGGCAACTCCGTCGCGTCCCGATTCCCGCATCATGCAGGCTGCCGATCGAAGTGCCGCCGCATAGACCAGGTTATGGATGGTCGAAGGTCCCTGATCCACGGCGAACGGCACACCTGCCCGTTTGTCCCATTCCGGCACCCAGTCGGCGAAATCCCAGTGTCCGACGTCCACGATCAGACCCTCCGGGCCAATTTTCCGATCGAACCAGTCCAGTACGGCATCCACGGTCGGTCGATATCGGCGGAATTCCGAAACGGAACCGGTCTCCCACCAGTGCTCCTCCAGCATGAAAACCCAGTACAGAGCGAATCCCGGAATCACCTGAGGCAGGTCGCTGGGATATCGGGACTGCAGGATTCCCTCCGGCAGGAGCGAGGCATGAAAGTCATAAATCGCCTTCCTGGCCAGCCGGTCGTCTCCGGAAACCGCATAGGTGTAGAGCATCTGCAGCCGGGTATCCATCGTGTACTGGAGTTGTTCGTAGTAAGGACAGTCCATGTAGGTTTCATGCATGCAGCGGCGCAGGGTGCGCACACTCATGTCCCAGATCGGCGCCATCCAGTCTGCGGATGCGGATATGGAGGATTTCACCTCCAGCGGATAACCGGTTTCCCGCAAGGTCGGCAGGGACAAGGTCAGCGGTTCCTCTCCCACCTGCACTTCCATCCGCAGAAAACGGAAGGTCCGGAACAGGAAGGGTTCGTAGACCTGGTCACGCCCCGAGGCAATCACCTCATCCCGGTTTCCGGCAATTCGTCCATTTACAGCATCATCGCGACGCGCTTTGACCAGCCGGGTTCCGGAACCGATGGCTTCAACGGAATAGCTTTCCGCATATGTCAGGACAATCCTGCTGCCTTTGCCGCCGGCCAGCGGAAGCGAAAGAAATGCCGTCGTCAGTTCTCCGGCATCCAACTCGGCTGCAACGTGCGCACCGGCAGGCAGAACAACTTGTCCTGCAGTCAGACCGTTGGAGAACGCTGATGCGCCGTCGAGGAACGCTGATGAACCATTGGAGAATGCCGATGAACCATCGGAGAATGCCGATGAACCATCGGAGAATGCCGATGAACCGAAGGAAAAAGCGGAGGAACCGAAGGAGAAAGCCGTCAAATCCTCTTTTCGGATGGTCATTTCACGTTCGAACTGCCTTGTAGTTTCATAGGGAAGCGGAATAGGACGTTCGGTCAGCGGGAACGGCATGATCTCGCCAAATCCGTTCGGCTCCACGGCCCAGCGCGTCTCCGCATCCAGCCAGGGAAATTCACGTCCCGTTCCAGACGCATGCAATCTGTCTACCGGCAATTGCCAGCCATCCGGCGCCGACTCCAGGTCCACCGCTTCCATGGCGCCCATCCAGAAGGACATATATTGCATGCGCCAACCCATGGACGCATCCCGAAGGACCGACCAGCCGGTTTTTCCCGTGGTAATCTCTGCCAGGATACGACCGGTTTCATCCAGGCAGATACCCTGCACGACAAGGGCCGGACCTGCGGCATTCCCCATGAACCAGAAGGGTGCGCACATATCCCCGGACTGCGCTTCATATGGGGGAAACGCCAGAACCTTCACAGCCAGCACATTGGACCCCTCACGCAGCAGGCTCGAAACATCCACCGTTTCATAATGTTTCTCCCATCGCCCGCTTTTGCAGGGACCGGAGATGACCGCTGTACCGTTCACCCAGAGCCGGTATCGGCTGGATGCACTGATGGAGAGCAGCAGGCTGCTGCCTGCATTTGCCGCCAGTGTAAAGTCATGACGAAAACAGACAGCTTCGATGGCATGTGCACTGTCATGCTTCCCATCGGCAACGGCTTCGGTTGGGCATCCTATCCAGGAAACCCCTTTCCAGATCGGATTCCGGTACATAAGCATTCCTCCGGCTGTCACCCTCGACAGCAATCCTTGCTCCATGGTCGTTTCCGTGTATTGGCGTGCGTTCGCTCCGATTCATTCGACTGTGGCCGTTCTTGTGAAAGGGTGCATGATAAGATACAATTCGTAACAATGATACATCCCGGAAAGCCCTTCCGGCAAGGATTCTCACCGTTCTTTCCTCATCCTGGAAAGGATTGTCACCGCCCTTTCCGCATTCCGTAAAGGATTGCCGCCATTACATCCTACTATTTCGGACTTTATCGGCCGACAGGCAAAAGGA
>JAIFNI010000178.1 GCA_020047785.1 Clostridia bacterium | reverse complement strand
TGTCTGCTCCAGTTTGGGATGGAGATGCTTCGCAAGATCGGTGTCGGCCGGGTGGTATCCGGTGTTGTGTAGACTCAACCTTTCCTTGAACAGCGGATAATCCAGGTCAAAGTGGAAACACAGGAAACTCAGCTTGTCGTCTCCTGCATTTCTGCTTGTGTGATCTTCCCCCGGGTTGATGAGAAAGACATCTCCCTGATTCAGTCGCAGGACACGGTCGCCAAGCTCCACTTCCATCAGTCCCCTGCGGATGTAGTTCAATTCGAACTGCCTGTGCGTCTGCTTCGAGAACTGCCAACCGACAGGTACAGTGGTAATGTGACAGGAGAAAATCTCGAAGGAACAATGGAGATTGAAAAAGGTGGTTTGTTCCGGCATGAATGTGATTTTCTCATTTCCCGTCAGTTCTTCCAAGTCCATAAATCACCCATTCCGTTCCCAATATAGTGGAAATGGCCAAATCCATTCCGCATATGGCCATGTAAATCGTCACTATTCTCCTGTAGGATTTCATTGTAACGAAGAGAACCCTTTGTCGCAAGGGTTTGTTGTTTGTGTTATGTTTTATTATCACCGCCTGTTTTCATCTTTGTTTTTGCCTCAGACCTTTCATTCAGTTTGGCGGTATGTTATGATCCGGATTAGCGGCTAAGCCACCTGTCCAAGCAATCGGCCCTTTCAGTCCTGAAATCAGAAGGAATGAAGCACCGCAAGAGAACAAAACAGGAGGAATCACGCTGTGACGGACATCACCCGGACAACCCCTGCTCCCGAAGTCAAAAGTAAAAGTTCGTTCTATCTATCCAGCAAATTCTGCTGGCGCATTGTCCAGATCCTCTCCATCCTTGCGCTTGGCAGCCTGTTCCTGCCGATGGTCCGCATCGCTTCGATCGCAGGAAAGACAAATCTTGTCCTGACCGGATTCCAGATTCTGACCGGTACGCACGGGCTGAATGCCCAGCTGGACAAGGTGAATCTCGATGCCACCGGCACCATGGTCATGGCCGTCGTGTTTCTGGTTGCCACAGCTGCCTTTGCGTTCATCCGCTTCAACAGGGCAGGCATCTGGACATTTCCGCTTGCCCTGTGCGGCCTGGTGGAAGCCCTCATCGCAACCAGCATGGTCACCTGGCTCGTCAAGAAGGGCGGCGAGCTCCTCTTCGGGATTCAGGCACTCATCGTTTTCGAAGCACTCATCATCATCCTCACACTGCTGGCTGTCATCCTGAAGCGGGTCAATTCGAAAACAGGCGATCTTACCAGTCATCTGGCCCTCTTCTCCATGCTCATACCCGGTATGATTTATCTGCTTGGCTTCAGTTACCTCCCGATGCCGGGCATCCTGCTTGCCTTCAAGAAATACATGGTGTCGGGCACGAATGTCTTCGAAAATTTCTTCAAAAGCAAATGGGTGGGTTTCGACAACTTCCGCTTCCTCTTCTCCACACCGGATGCATGGGAAATCACACGGAACACCATCCTTTACAATGTCGGCTTCATGCTCATCGGCCTTGTGTTCAGCGTTGGTCTTGCGATCGCCATCACAGAGCTTCCAAGCCGCAGAATGGCGAAGATTTATCAGACCGCCTATTTCCTGCCATATTTCCTCTCCTGGATGGTTGTGGCCTATCTGGTGTTCGCCATGCTCAACTACGACCTCGGTGTCATGAACAACATGCTCACGGGAATGGGTTTTGAGCCCGTCAACTGGTATCAGGAACCGAAGTACTGGCCATTCATCTTTGTCGTTTCAAACCTCTGGAAGTACACGGGCAATGGGTCCATCATCTATATCGCGACCATCACCGGCTTCGACACGGAAATCTACGAAGCCGCCTCCATAGACGGCGCGAACAAATGGCGCCAGATCACCCTGCTCACCATTCCGATGCTCATCCCGATGATGATCCTGCTGACCATTCTCGGCATCGGCCGCATCTTCAGCGCGGACCTCGGTCTGTTCTTCTCCCTCCCGATGGGTTCCGGCACGCTTCGCTCCGTCTCGAACGTCATCGACCTGTATGTGTTCAACGCCCTCCGCGGTGGTACCAACATCGGCATTCCCGGAGCTGCCGCCCTCTTCCAGGCTGTTGTCGGTTTCGTCCTGGTTCTGACCACAAACGCGATTACCCGCAAAATGAGCCCGGACAACGCCTTGTTCTAAGGAACAGGCACCCGCAGCATTTCGCAAGAGCCGTCAATGAAATGAGTCCCCGGAGGTAAGCAATGAGCAGCGCAACAAGTACCGGGATTATACCCGGCCCACGCAGAAAAAACCTGGATCCGAACCGTATGAGTCCGACCGCAGTCATCATCCTCAACATCATCTTCATACTGGGTGTCATCGTGTGCATCGCGCCCGTTCTTCTGATTATCTCCGTCTCCTTCACAAGCGAGGCCAACATCCTGAAGGACGGATATAAACTGTTTCCCACCTCATGGTCCCTGGACACGTACAAATTCCTGTTCAAGGATCCGAGCGTTGTTTTCAATGCCTACTATGTCACCATATTCACAACCGTGGTGGCAACCATCACAGGACTCATCAACTGTTCGTTGTTCGCCTATCCCATCAGCCGCAAGGACTTCAAGTTCCAGAACGAAGTGACGTTCTTCATGTTCTTCACGATGCTGTTCGGCGGTGGCCTTGTCGCCTACTACATCGTCATGACCGGCGTATTCGGCATGCGCGACAATATCCTGGCCATGATCGTTCCCTACAGCTTCAACGCATTCTGGGTCATTGTCATGCGGACCTTCTACAAAAACCAGATTCCCGAATCCGTCATCGAGTCCGCCCGCATCGACGGTGCCGGTGAGTGGCGCACCCTGATGCAGATTGTTCTGCCGCTTTCACTGCCTGGTCTGGCCACGGTCGCCCTCTTCACCACATTGAACGTCTGGAATGACTGGTTCAACTGTGTACTTTTCATCAACAGCGACATGATCAACCTGCAGACCATGATTTACCGGGCGCTCCGCTCCGTGCAGATGCTTCGTGACATCGTTTCGAAGATGGGGCAATCCGTCGATCTTGGTTCGGACGTTTCCAAGCTGCCGAATGAGACCTTCCGCATGGCGCTCTGCGTCATCTCCATCGGACCCATCATCCTTGCCTACCCCTTCTTCCAGAAGTACTTCATCCGCGGTCTTTCCGTCGGCGCCATCAAGGGTTGAGATCCGCCTTCCCCTCCGGTCTTGGCTATGTCAACACAGATAGGCACGTGTGCAGACCTTGAACCCGATCAACAGGAAACGGGGCTGGTTGTCGGACCTTCTCCGGAACCTGAAGATAGATGATTTCAATAACGAACAGGAGGATGGAAAATGAAACGGAACACAAAATCCCTTCTTGCCCTGCTTCTCGTATTGCTGATGGTCATGTCCGCCTTTGGCGGCTGTGGCACAGCGCCTGCCGCCACGGAGTCTTCCTCCGCGCCTGCGGAATCCAGCAGCGCTGCCGTCGAGGAATCCTCGGCCGCCGTTGAATCCACCGAAGCTGCCCCTTCGGAAGCCCCCGCCCTCGAAGAATATGAAATCGTGTACTACATGCTTGCCAACACCATCTCCAAAGACCGGGACATGATCGTGGAAAAGCTCAACGAAATGACCAAGGCGAAAATCAACGCCACCGTCAACATCGTCATGCTCGACTGGGGTACATGGACCGACAAGTTCAACACCGGCATCAATGCCGGCGAAAAAATGGACATCGCGTTCACGGCCGACTGGTACGGATACCTGGATTCAGTTGCCAACGGCTACTTCCTGGCCCTGAACGATCCGGCAGACAACCTGCTTGAACAGTATGCACCCGAAACAGTCGCCGCCCTCGGCGAAGGCTTCATCAAGGGTTCCCGGATCGGCGGCATGAACTATGCCGTGCCGACCGACAAGGAATTCGCCGTCAACTCCGGTCTGGTCTGGAACAAGGACCTGGCTGACAAGTATGGTTTCGACATGACGAAGGTCAAGACCATCGCGGACCTCGAACCGATGCTCAAGACCATCAAGGAAAAAGAACCCAACATCATTCCCTACCTGATCGATGGCCAGGGTTTCATCAATCCCTTCACCGACCTTTCCGGCGGAGCCAACATCGGTGTCGACTATGCGGATATCACCGACAAGACCATGAAGCATGTCTGGGAAATGCCGGTCATGATTGAGAAGGCAAAGACCAACAAGAAATTCATGGACGCCGGCTATATTTCCAAGGATGCACCGACCGACAACGCCAAGGCGGGCGATCACCTGCTGGCCGGAGACTTCTTCGTGACCGAGCAGCCCCTCAAGCCCGGCAAGGGCAAATCCACAGAGCTGATGGCCGCTGCCGGCAACAAGTTCAAGCTGGATGAATACGACTGGACCCCCTACGTGGCGGTTTCCATGCACGCAGGCGGCTCCATGCTCGCCATCCCGCAGACCTCCGGTGACCCGGCCCGCGCCATGATGTTCATCAACCTGATGCACACCGATCCTGACATCGCCAACCTGCTTGTCTGGGGTATCGAAGGTACCCATCACAAAGCAGTCGGCACATCCGGCATCGGCGAAAAAATCGTGGAAGCGCTTCCTGACAACGCCTGGACCTCTGCCTCCCTGCCTTGGACCCTCGGTTCCGTCTATATCCACTGGCTGGGCAGCAACGAACCCGAAAACAAGCATGAAATGTTCCAATTGTCCAAGACCCAGTCCAAATCACATATCTCTCTTGGTTACCGTTTCACCAAGAAGGCCGATTACCAGCCGCAGTATGCAGCGCTCTCCAACGTCATGGCCGAATATGACAGAGTACTCGCAACTGGTGCTGTAAAAGACTTCGACGCCACATACAAGGAATTCATGGACAAGATGAAGGCTGCCGGTCTGGACGAAGTCAAGGCTGCCCTTCAGGCTGACCTGGACGCGTACGTCGCGAAATAATCCTCCCACGACATAACCGACACACCTGCCAACCGGACAGGAATCATTGGGACATCCGACAGTCCGATTCAATGAAGACCGGTCTGAAATCAATGCAAGTTGGTTCCAGACCGGTCTTTTCCTGTCTGTCAAAGGCGCCGGTTGAAAATTACCTGCTCTTCTCCCGAAAAGAATGGCAGGTTTGGCCATTGTTTTCGGGAATTCATAGAGGTTTTTTCTTCCAGGCCCAAAGCCCTGGAATGAAACAGGTCTGTGAATATGCCCATCATCAATCTTCTTTTCACAAATCAACGTTCTTTTGGTATGATGGGCATATGGCCTGGAAACACATTTTTCGTTTCGTCCAAAA
Organism: Clostridia bacterium; assembly: GCA_020047785.1. Lineage (GTDB taxonomy): Bacteria > Bacillota > Clostridia > DSM-8532 > DSM-8532 > JAEWSN01. The sequence continues at coordinate 5,303 of JAIFNI010000178.1, read as the reverse complement.
CATGTTGTCTACAACTTGCGCCACACCATCAAAGCCGTTTTTTCAGGAGGCCCATGGAAAACACATTCTCTCTGGCAGAACTGGACACGGAAACCATACGCAGTCTCTGGTCCCATACCTACAACCGGGAAGGGAAACCGGACTGGTCCGGCATCTATCCCTACTATCATGAAAACATCCTCTTTCAGGATTCCATTCAGAAAGTGCAGGGCATCGCGTCTTTCAAGGCTTTGTGCAAACGCTTGACAGATCGCTGTGAGCAGCTCTCCATGAACATCCCGTCCCTGGTCAAGGAAGGGCCGGACATTTTCATGCAGTGGGAAATGACCATGATCTTCAAAAAATATCCCAGCTCCACCATCTATGGTGCCACCAAGCTTACGCTGGCGGAAGATGGCCGGATCGCTGTTCAACGCGACTATTACGATCTCTGGGGTGACATATTCAACAACATCCCTTGGTTTGTGAAACCATACAGAAGATTCATGAGCAGAAAATTCGGGTGATATTCTTGAACAGAATTCCGACCGCACAAACGTAAATGGATGAGCCAACAGGGAGTGCCAGGATGTTCAAATACCTGCGGGAGTACAAATGGTCCGACATGCAGCAAATCCTTGCCAATGATCGAGCGGTGCAGAAAACAAGTTCCGTGTCCATGGCCGGCAGGCAGTGTGTCATCACCGGCTGCACATCCGGCGTGGGGTGGGAGGCGGCGCAGGTTCTCGCATCCTTCGGCGCCGCCCTTACCCTGGTCAATCGCAATGCGGAAAAATCGGAGAAAGCCTGCAGCCTGCTTCGCGAGAAATATGGGGTTGACTGCAGCTTTCTCATCGCAGACTTCACCAGACCCGCAGAAGTGCATGCAGTGGCAAACACCCTGCTTCATCGACCGGAGCCGGTTGATGTCCTGATCAACAATGCAGGCACTTTTTCCACCAGACGTGTTCTGACTGCGGAAAATCTCGAACTGGTCTTCTGCGTCAATCATCTCGCCTCCTTCATCCTGACCGAAACCTTGCTGCCGAAGCTTCGGAAGACCCCTGGTGCGCGCATTATCCAGGTAAATTCCCAGGGGCATCGCTTCAACGGTCTTCGTCCGGACGATGTTCATTTTTCCCGCCGACACTATACGGGCATGCGTGGCTATGGTGCCGCAAAAACCGCCCAGCTGCTCTGCACCTGGGAATTCGCCGATCGTCTGGCCGGCAGCGGGGTCACCTGCAACGCCATGCATCCGGGTGCCGTGCGAAGTGCCATCGGAGAGGAAAACGGGCGACTGTACCGCTGGTACAAACATCATTTCGTTGACAGGAGCCTGAAAGACCCGCACATTTCCGGCCTGGCCATCCATTATCTGGCCACCTCGCCTGAGCTTGACGGGGTAACGGGTCAATACTTCAATCTGACAATGCCTGAAACTCCCGCGCCGCATGCAAGAGATCGGGAACTCGGTCGCTTGATATGGACGATCAGCCAGGACCTCAGTATAAGGACAAAACCGCAAGAAGCAGGAGCGTGTACGATTTATGACGTATGATGTGCTGGTAGTGGGCGGGGGCATAGCCGGATTGAGCGCGGCGGCTTTCTGCGCCCAGGCGGGAAAATCGGTGCTTCTCTGTGAAAAGAGCGAAACCACCGGCGGGTTGATCAATTCTTTCACCCGCAACGGATTCACCTTCGATACGGGTATTCGGGCCATTGAGGATTCCGGCATTGTGCTGCCCATGCTGAAAAGTCTGGGTCTCGAGGTGGATTTCATCAAAAGTTATGTCTCGCTGGGGGTCGGCGACCGGGTCATTTCCATCCAGACGCCTGAAGACCTGCTGGTATACGGACAGATGCTCGAAGATCTTTATCCGGGCAGCAAGGCCGATGTGGAACCGATTCTCGAAGACATCCGCATGGTCATGAAATATATGGACGTGCTGTATGGCATTGAAAACCCGATCTTCAAGGACCTGCCCCGTGATACGGATTTTCTGTTCAAGACCCTTTTCCCCTGGCTCGGTCGTTTCCTGTTCACAATCGGAAAAATCAACCGGATGAATGAGCCTGCAGAGGCGCATCTGAGGAAATTCACACAGAACCGGTCTTTGATTGACATCATCTCCCAGCATTTTTTCCGCAGAACACCCGCCTTTTTCGCCATGAGCTACTTCAGCCTGTATCTGGACTACCTGTATCCACGAGGGGGTACCGGTGCGTTGCCAGCCGCGCTCGCGAAATACTGCGAAGCGCATGGGGTCAACATTCATACGAAAACAGCCGTTACAGAAATTCACCCGGAACAGCACCTTGCACATGCCGGGACGGACGCGCCCATTTCCTATCGCCAGCTCATCTGGACAGCGGATCAAAAAGCGCTGTACGATGTCGTGAACGTGGATGGGATACAGCGCGATGCCCTCAGAAACCGTGTGCTGGCACGCCGGACGCTTCTCCGGGACAAAAAGGGTGGGGACAGCATCTTTGCGATGTATTTGTCGCTGGATCTGGATCCTTCCTATTTCAGAGCCATATCCAATGGTCATTTTTTCTATACGCCAAGTTCCAAGGGGATGGGGTCGATTTTTCACGAAGATCTGGACACACTCCTGGCCGGAGAGAAAGACTTCAAGGCGGGAACCCTTGCGCCATCTGGCTATCGGGAAAAAATCCAGTCATGGCTTCAACGATATTTTGCCCGCACCACCTATGAAATCGCCATTCCGGTTCTTCGCGACGATGCGCTCGCCCCAGCGGGCAAGACGGGGATCATGGTCAGTGTGCTGATGGAATATGAGGTGTTCCGGATTATCAGGGATATGGGCTGGTATGAAGCAAGCAAAACCCTGTGTGAGAATTGCATGATCCAGGCCCTGACTGAAACGATCTACCCGCGTCTGCAGGATTCCATTCTGGACAGGTTCTCCTATTCTCCGCTTTCCATCGAACGGGTCACCGGCAGCTCACAAGGTGCCATCACGGGCTGGGCCTTCACCAACGACGGGATACCGGCCATCTCCAGCATCGTCAGCGTGACGAGGTCCGTTCATACGGTACTGCCGGATGTCAGTCAGGCCGGTCAATGGGCCTACAGCCCCTCCGGACTTCCCATTTCCATTCTGACAGGCAAGCTGGCGGCGGACAGGGCCGTGAAACGGACAGGAGGCAAAGCGTGACATGACATTTCAGTCAGAAACAGCTGTCCTACGCGGATTATCTGATCTGGCCGGAAGACAAGCATTCTGAACTGCTGGATGGCTTTCCGCTGCCGCACCATCACCACTCCGTCACGGCTCCGTCTTCCGTGCGCCATACAGGGTTTTTCCAATTGTGTCCGTTTTTTGCCATTTCCCGCACTTTTTCTTCGTTGATTTCAATGCCGAGACCCGGCGCAGTCAGTTTTCCCACATGGCCGTCCTTGTAGGCGAAGACGGACTTGTCCGCCAGGTAATCCAGCAGATCGGACCCCTGATTGTAATGGATGCCAAGGCTCTGTTCCTGGATGAAGGCATTGGGCGTGCAGAAGTCCAATTGCAGACAGGCGGCCAGCGCGATGGGGCCGAGCGGGCAGTGCGGCGCCACGGCGACATCCCAGGCTTCCGCCATGGCGGCGATTTTCCGGAGTTCCAGAATCCCGCCCGCATGGGACACGTCCGGCTGGATGATATCCACGCCGCCTCCCGTGATGAGGTTCTTGAAGCCCCAGCGCGTGAAGTTCCGCTCTCCGGTTGCAATGGGTGTGGCCGTATGCCTGCGGAGTTCCGCGAAGGCTTCCTCGTTTTCGCAAAGCACTGGTTCCTCGATGAACATCAGCTTGTATTGTGCGAGTTCCTGCATGAGGACGCGGGCCATGCCCTTGTGCACCCGACCATGGAAGTCCAGCGCGATATCGAGGTCGTATCCAAGTTGCGCCCGGATTGCAGCCACCCGCGCACAGACCTCTTCCACCAGCTTGAAGCTGTCTATCCACGCAAGTTCCGAGGTCGCGTTCATCTTGACGGCGCGATACCCCTGGTCGTATTTTTCCTGCGCACCCTTCGCCACATCATCCGGACGGTCCCCGCCCGTCCAGCTGTATACCTTCACCTTATCCCGGCAGGCACCGCCGAGCAGTTCGTAAACCGGCACGCCAAGGGCCTTTCCCTTGATGTCCCACATCGCCTGCTCGATGCCGGAGATGGCGGAGGTCAGCACCGGGCCACCCCGGTAAAAACCGCCCCGATAGAGCACCTGAAACATGTCCTCAATGTCGCCGGCACTGCGTCCGATGAGGTAGTCCTTCATTTCCAGCACGGCGGCAGCCACCGTGTCCGCGCGTCCTTCCACGATGGGTTCTCCCCAGCCGGTCAGGCCGTCTTCCGTCGTCATCTTGAGAAACAACCAGCGGGGTGCCACCTTGAAAAGTTCCAGACTCCGGATTTTCAATGCTTTCATGCGGGTTTCCTCCGATCATCACTGGTTTCACCGGTCTTTGGTGGTCTTTAGCGGTCTTTGGCGGTCTCATTCCGGGATTGCCGGCTCCTGCACCACCGGTCATATCCATCTCTGGTACAATGCTGCACCGAAGCAATGTAGCGGTTCTGCAATGCCGGCAGCACGTGATGTCCGGGCATTATAACAGTTCCTGACCCCATTTCAGCGCTGAACCCTGCCCGAGGCGTTTCCACCGGCAAGCAGCGTCACATCCTTCTCACCCACCATGTTGAAGTCTCCCTCCACCGTCTGCTTCAGCGCGGAGGCGGCCACGGCGAATTCGAGTGCTTCCTGCTTGCCCGATTTCTTGAGAAGACTGTGAATGAGGCCCGCACCGAAGGAATCCCCTCCTCCGACCCGGTCGACCAGATGAATGTCGTAATGGGCGGAACGATAGAAATCCGTCCCGTCATACAACAGGCCGGACCAGCCGTTGTCGGATGCGGAACGGCTTTCCCGCAAGGTAAATGCGACCTGCCTCAATCCATAACGATCCACAAGCTGCCGGGCCACTGTACGGTATCCTGCTTCGGACAGCTGCCCGTCGGTGATGTCCGACCCCTCCGCATGAATGTCAAATACATCGGACGCGTCTTCTTCATTTGCGATGAGCAGATGGACATAGGGCATGAAACCCGCCATCACACGTCCGGCCTTTTCCCGACTCCACAGCTTTTTTCGATAATTCAGGTCGCAGCTGACGGGGATGTTCATACGCCGTGCCGTTTTGCAGGCGTCCAGGCAGATCTCCGCCACATTGTCCCCGAGAGCGGGCGTGATGCCTGTGAAATGGAACCAGTCCGCGTCGCGAAGAATCTCCGGCCAGTCGAACTCTTCTCTGG
>JAIFNI010000214.1 GCA_020047785.1 Clostridia bacterium | reverse complement strand
GTCACATAAGCCATGAACATGCGGGGAACTTTGATGGAAACGAAAAGGGAAAGACCGATGGGGATTGCGCTGAGAGAGCTTGTGAGGATGGAGGTTGGCGTGATGATGTCCGAACCACGCGCCTTGGATGCCAGAAGAGCAACCAATGCAAGGACATAGATGAAGATGATGACATAGTTTGCCCATTTCAGACTGCGCCCGAGCAGGATTTCCTGATAATGATCCGATCTCATGCGTACCTCCACAGAAAAAGAACCAGTTACTCGCTTTCTATGATTTACCCGGCAATCATCGAGAAAAACCTGTATCAGACACGTCTGCAAAAAAAAGGGGGATATGTTGCAAAAAGGCTTGCTTCCGAAGAAACAAGCCTTTTTGTGCTGGTGGGCGATAATGGGCTCGAACCATCGACCCCCACGATGTCAACGTGGTACTCTAACCAGCTGAGCTAATCGCCCCCGAACGAATGTTATTATAGCATGGCCGGAACCTCCTGTAAAGCATGAAAAATCACGCAGATGCACCTTCAAATCCTTTTGCCGAGACCAATTCGGGGTGCCGTGTTTCATTGCGGCCCTAGCCTCGTGTTACGGAGACCCCGTCAGAAACACCTCGCCGATGTCATAGATCCCGGACTCATCTTCCTTGAAACTGATTCCTTCATCAATGGCTATCATTTCATAGCCTTCCAGCCAGACAATCACACCGTGACTGCCGCCTGCCGCAAATTCCGGTGCCGTTTCGAACCAGCCGTCCCTGTCTGCCTCCCCGACAGAGGCCACCTGCCCGTCATCCTGATTTTCAAGCCAGGCATCCGTTCCGATCTGCGGTTCCAATACGATGAACACGGCACCCGGAAGCGGTTTTCCGGTATCAGCATCCAGAATGGTGCCGGATACCGCAACCGCATTCCCCCTCGACGCTCCCGGAGAGGGTGCTGCCGTTTGCGCGGGACGGGTTGCTGCATCATTCCCTTCGCCTGTTCCTCCCGAGGCAAAAAATCTGCCGGCATCGGCTATCACATCTGCCGCCAGATTGACAGGCCGCAGAAAAAACATCTGATCATTGTCCTCCCCACCGATTTTTGCCGTGGGGACCCCAATCATCCGTCCTTTTCCGTTGACGGCCGTGCCCCCGCTGTTTCCGTGATTGACGAGTGCGTCGGTCTTGATCCAGTCGGTGCGTCCATCCTGGTCTTCATCAATGAATCCGGACACTTTTCCGGATGTGAAGGTGATGGTTTCCCCCCCCACGCCCGGAAATCCAAGCACATTGACATCTTCGCCAAGCAGAAGCGAATCGGCATCGCCGATGGCTGCGGGAACCAATGCCGGCATCGCACGCAGTGCGGATCCATCCAGATTTGCAGCCAGTTTCACGACAGCCAGGTCCAGATCGCTGTCCCGTGACATCACCCTGGCCAGATATTGAGGCTGTGAATAACTCCGGACATCGTCCGTCAGCGCAATGCCGACATACCCGTCCGCGTTGAAGAGGCCGTTTTCATCCTCCACGCAATGCGCATTCGTGAGAATGAACCCGTCACGGTCGAGAACGGTTCCGGAACCAGTCCCGACGATGTTGTAGTCATTGTCGATGATATAGATCTTGACGGTCGATTTTGAAATCTCCTGAATGTTCAGGGGACCACCCACTGCCTCCGCTCCTGCATTTCCACCGGCATCAGAATTCCCGTCCGTTCGTCCGGATGCATCGGGCACCGTGACGTACTGGGCGGCGCTTCGATCGGACTCATTGCCTGCCGCATCCAGTGCCACAACTTCGTAGGCGTATTTCGCACCTTCGGTTATCCCTTTGTCGACATATTCCGTCTTTCCTGCAATGGCAATCCGTTTTCCGTCCCTGAAGAGATGATAGGACACAACGCCTGTATCGTCGTATGAACCGCTCCAGATAAGTCGGATCCCTTCTCCGGACGCATTTCCGACAGTCAGGAGCGGACTGGAGGGTGCAGTCGTGTCGATTGCAAGACTTCCGCATCCTGTCAGACCGACAGGCAGGAAAAGAAGGAAACCCAGCAGGGCGGCAAGCAGGACAGCACGTGCGGCGCGGCACGTTCCTGCAGGCAAAGCACGATGCAGGGTCGTACGCACGATGGACCTGTCGAATACCATGTTCATCATTCCGCACCCCCCTCTTCCTGAAGGATACGCTCGAACCGCACCGAGGCAACCATTCCGTCCATGAGCCGCTGATCGGCATCCCCCTTCGCATCCATCCCATACAGGGATATGACGAAAACAGAACCTCCTTCAGACCACAGGACATCCCGCCATTCCCGGACAACCGGCTGGCCGGTTTTTGCTTCTCCGACCCCCGTATCAAGACGGTATGCTTCCATGACCGCGATCCAACGTCCATCCCGATACAGAAATTCAGTCCGGATCGGGTTGTACCAGGCTGTTTCACGGGAAGCCCTGATCGTCCACCTGGCTGCCAGTCCGTAAATGGCAGCCTCACCCTCCGTTGCGGCGTTTTCATCAGGCATGCTGCTCTCGAACGTCATCGCATGAACATAGCCGGCATTGCCGGAACCGGCATATCTGGCTCCGGAAGCATATGCAGCACCTTCTTCCCGAACAGTCTGCCAACCTGAAGGAACCGACATGGTCACGCCTGGAAAAGGCACGGCAGGCAAAAGCCGGGTCGACCATCCCTGCAGCATGACCGCACCAATCATCGTGCCGGTTGCCAGAATTGTCAGCACACGACCGTCATATCGCGTGACCCGGTCCGCGGAAGCATCTGCCGCCGGACCATGCCGCCGCATCAGCAGGATCAGGACCAGGAATATGCCCAATGCGGCAAGCGCGGACGGAATGAGGCCTGTCAGGTAGTTCACGCGAAATCCCTGGCGTACGAACAACCCGGTCAGTATCTGAAGACCACTGCTCAGACCGACCAGAACCAGCAGATTGACCGGCAGGCACCAGCGCGCCTGTTTTTTGAAAACTGACAGTCCTAGCCAATATCCGCCGAGACCGCCCAGACTCGCCTGAATCAGGGAAGTAATCACCATCTGCGGCGCAGCGGCGGATAACAGGGCTCCACCAGTTTGAAAGGCATAGGTGAGATTCATCGTCGCGGAAAACCCGAGACCGATGGCGGAACCGTACAGGATGCCATCCGTCTTCTCATTGAAAGATTCATGACGCATCATGCCATACCGAAGTGTCATCAGTTTCAAGCTTTCTCGCAGAGCCGAAGCAATCAGAATGCCGAAGAGCGACTGACTGGATGACGGAAGTGCGTTCGCCGTTCCGAGAACCGGAAGCAGTTCCGTCAGCGGAGCATGAACAGCTGCCTGCACCAGTGCGCCCAGAAAAGCCATCTTCAGAATATGCTCTTTTGGTTCCGGTTCCACCCGATCGAGCCCATAAAAAAGCAGCAGCCAAAGCAATGGTGGGAGAAGCGCCACCAGCACCGATACAGCCAGGCGAACCTCAGGCACTGCCGCAGGACCTGCCAGATTCTCATACAGGGTAGCAAAAACCGCCACGAGCACCAATCCGCCGACCAGCAGCAGATTGGATATCCACAGCCCGCGACGGCCGTGATTTTTCAACATGTGTTTCCCTCCTCCCGGGACTTGCGTGTGCAGCGTGGCCATCAGCCAGCCGCAGAAAAATCAGAACGGCAAGGTCACTTCCATCACCAGCATGGTGATGTCATCCGCAGGCGCATCGAGACCGGTGAACGCCTTCACGTCCGCCAGGACCATCTCCACCATTGCATCGGAGTCCATGCGTGCACCTGTTCGAAGCAAGGCAGCCAGTCTTTCCTGGGTGTATGCATCCCGGGAGGGAGAGCGCGCTTCAACCAGCCCATCCGTATACAGAACGAGCTTGTCTCCCGGGAAGAGCAGAAGCTGCTTGTTCTGATACTGGGGTTTGATGAAATCGCCCATCTTGCAGATGGCGATCCCTTCGGATTCCAGCATTTGGATGGACCCGTCCGGACGGACACGGACAGGAGTCGTGTTCAACCCACCGCTGGCATAGGACAGAATACCCGTCTCCATATTGTAGACACCATAGAGAAGGACCATGTAGTGCTCATCCTGGAAATTGGCCGCATTGAATCCTTCGTACAGGTGTTTCAGCACGAAGGATGGCAGAATGACGCCAGCACCGTGGGATTCCTCCTGTAGTGACTGAACGCTCTGGAAGGCGAATACCGTCAGCATGGCCGCCGAAACGCCGTGGCCTGCGACATCGCCGATGCAGATGCCGAAACGGCTCGCGTCGATGCGGAAGACATTGTAGAAATCTCCGCTGAGTTTCTCCGCAGGCACATAGCCGGCTGAAAACCGGACGGTTTCCCCATGCGGCAGCACATCCGGCAGCATGGAACGCTGCACGTCCCTGGCCAGTTCCACATCGGCCAGCAATCGGTTGTTTGCCTGGGTCAGCTCCGAGGTTCGGGCTTCCACCTGCTTGTCCAATTCATTCACATAATGGTTCAGCGTGTCCTTCGCTTCCGAAAGCATGATATACGGACGCCGGATGCCATGGATGTAGAAGACATCAAACAGCAGGGCAAGTCCTGTCAGGGTGAGGAAGTGCGTCAGTGATTCCGAATAGGAGGCCGATCGGCCATTCGCGATGAGCAGCATTTCTCCGGATATCATCAGAACAAAAGACGCCGCCATTTTGATCTGCAGGCGGTCCGGGTGAATGAGGTAATTGCGAAAGGTCAACACCATGCCGAGAACAAACAGCAGCACAGTTGTCCCTTGAATCAGAAGCAGCGGCAATGCTGACACTCCGGCATTCATCCAGACAATGCCAAGTGGATTCCATACGATGAACCAGGTTGCGGCTATGAGAAAACCCATTTCGAACAGGAACCAGAAAAGCGTGTTGACCTTCATTTTGCGGTATTCGGCGACACCGCAGACAAAAACAAGACCGAACGCGCAGATGAGGTGCGAGACCGAAATGAACAATACCGTTCGAAGCCCGAGTTCTTCAGGTTTTGGAAAAACGGAATACCCTGTGAAGCCGGATAAATGGCTTACATCAAGAATGCCGACCGCAAAAAATGTATAGCCTGCCGCAAGGAGCTTCGTATTGAATATGAACCGATAGGAATAGAAGGCTATCAGGAACACGGATACACAGACGAGGATACAGGCCATTTCCACGAAAAAATGAAAGGGAATGTTGAAACTGATGAAGGGAATCCGTCCCTGTACAGCCAGAACATCAAGTCTGGTGCTGAGGAAGGTGACAAGGATACTGCACACAATGGTCGCGTAAAAATAACGCCATCCGACGGCATCGAATTTCCGGTTGTTTCCCGCTCCCTGGATTCTCATGCTTCTCCCCGCGTTGCGCCCCGTGTGGGAATGAAAACATGATACCACATGCGGGAACGGCGTCACAAGGTTTACCCTGTCATTTTGTCGATAAAGTGACAAAACACCGGATCACTTTGCAAACATATGCATCAGATTGATGGCTGTCGGTCCAAGCAGCACGATGAATATGACGGGAAAAATGAAGATAATCATCGGGATCAGCATCTTGATCGGCGCTTTCATGGCTTTCTCCTGAATCATCTGTTTTCTGTTGACGCGGATTTGTTCCGACTGTATGCGCAGAACGCGCCCAAGACTCACGCCCAGCTGGTCCGCCTGGACAATCGCACTGATGAAGCTTCTGAAATCCGGCACACCGACGCGTTCCGTCATCTGGTACATGGCATCCTTCCTGGATTTTCCGATCTTGACCTCCTGAAGTAGAATTTTGAATTCCTCCGAAAGCGTTCCCGGCATTTTCTCCGTCACTTTTGACAGTGCCGAATCAAATCCCAAACCGGCCTCGACACTGACAGTAAGGAGATCCATCACATCTGGCAAAGCCTTGAGCACGCTTTTCTGACGCTCGCGAATTTTCCCGTTCAAGATGAGATTCGGGATCATGACCCCCATCATGCCGACAGAAACCACCATGAGGACGGTTTTACCCAAATCGGCCTTCGCCTGCAGCATCAGAAGCAGGATGAGGACCGGCATCGCGATTGTCGCGACTGTCTGGATGCCGAACCAGTTCTTTGCGCTGAGATTATAGGGCCGTCCGGCCATGATGATCTTTTTTTCGAGATTGCCGACCATTTCGGCAGGAGCCATGCGCATCAGAAACTTGCCGACGGCATCAAGGGCCGGCTTGACGACACGCTCAGAGAACGTTCGGTTGTATATTTCATCGGGCATGCTGCCCACGTCGTTTCGAATGCTGCTGAGGCGCGAACGAACATCTCCCTGTTTGTCCGAATTCCCGTTGAAAATGGTATACAGAAGGAAGCACAAGGGAATGAAAAGGGGAATCATCACAACCGGGCTCATTTCATACCTCCACATTCACAATCTTGCTGACGACCAGGATGCCGATGGACTCCGAAACAATAGCCGCACCGATCATCACCCATCCCAGCGGTTCACTGAACAGAAGCTTAATCTGGTCAGGACTGATGACAGCCATCATGCCGCCCAGAAGCAATGGCAGACCGGCAATGATATATCCGGACAAGCGTCCTTGCGCAGTGAGCGCTCTGATCTCACCTTTCATTTTCACCCGCTGTCGGATGGTGGAGGAAATATTGTCGAGAATTTCAGCCAGATTTCCGCCGATCTGGCGCTGAATGAGCACTGCGGTGACCATCAGTTCCAGGTCATCACTGCCGACGCGATTGACCATGTTTTCCAGCGCGGTTTCCGTGTTCACGCCGAAATTGATTTCTTTCTGCAGTTTGATGAATTCCTCTGAAATCGGACCGGTGGTCTCTCGGGAAACGGAATCAACCGCCTGAAAAAAGCTGTGCCCTGCCTTCAGGGCATTCGAGAGGATGGCAATGGTATCCCCCAGCTGAGAATTGACAGTTTTCAACCGTTTCTTGATGCGACTTCTCACCAGAAAGGAAGGGATTGCCAGGCCTGCCAGTGCTGTGAAGACAACAGGCAGCTTGAAACCGAACCCCATCATGCCAACGAGCAGCCCCGCCAGAGAGGCAATCGCCTGAAAGGCAATGAATTCTTCGGGCTTCATCAGAATATTTGCCTTGACCAGCGTCTTACGCAGATTCTTCCTGTAATTCGCGAACATTCCGCTTCGTTCAATGCCGCGGGCCAGTACGCCGATTCCCTGACGATACTCCTGCTTTCTGACCTTGACAACCTCACCCGCTCCTTCGACTGGATTCACGAAGTTGTCAAGGCGATTCATGGGTGTTTCCCTGTCTGTCAAAGGATTCAGCAGCTGGAAAACGGTGAATCCGATGCCGGCGGCAATCAGAAGGATAATCCACTCCATTTCAACCTCCCACATCGACTGTATGCCAGCCGTGCCTGTCATTGGCATCCCCATTCATGACCAAAAAAACGGGACTCCCTGTCCAAATCGCTCCGATAGTTTTTTCAGAATTTGGCGGTAAACAGGTCTGCCGGCAAAACCACACCGGTCTTCAGCAGCTTGTCCATGAATTTCGGCTTGATGCCTGTCGGTACAATGCCGCCCGTGACATGCCCCATGTTGTCACGTCCCTCTTCCTTGAACACGAAGATGTCCTGCAGGGTGACCACATCCCCTTCCATGCCGACGACTTCCGTCAGATAAGTGAGTCTGCGCGTACCATCCTTCAGACGGGACTGCTGCACGATCAGGTCCACGGCGGATGCAATCTGCTCGCGGATGGCCCGGATCGGCAAATCCATCCCGGACATCAGCACCATGGTTTCCAGACGGGCAAGCATGTCTCGCGGCGTATTGGCATGACCGGTGGTCAAAGAGCCGTCATGACCGGTGTTCATGGCCTGCAGCATGTCCAGGGCTTCCCCGCTTCGGACCTCGCCGACCACGATGCGGTCGGGGCGCATGCGGAGGGAATTGCGTACCAGATCCCGGATGGTGACGGCACCTTTCCCTTCGACATTGGGTGGTCTGGTTTCAAGCCGGACAATGTGCTCCTGTTTCAATTGAAGCTCCGCCGCATCCTCAATGGTGACAATGCGTTCATCCTCCGGGATGAAGGAAGAGATGACATTCAGCGTGGTTGTCTTTCCTGAACCGGTACCACCAGAGACGACAATGTTCAGTCGGGCTTCCACGCAAGCTTTTAGGAACTGCGCGACTTCCGGCGTAAATGTCCCGAAGCGGATGAGGTCATTGACCGTGTAAGGTTTTTCAGAAAATTTCCGAATGGTGATGACCGGGCCATTCAAGGCGAGTGGCGGGATGATGATGTTCACGCGGGACCCGTTCGGCAGGCGGGCATCGACCATCGGGGAGCTTTCATCGATGCGGCGTCCGATTGGCGCCACGATGCGTTCCACGATATGCATGACATGCTCATTGTCGGTAAACTTCACATCCGTGAGGGTCAGTCTTCCTTTTTTTTCAACATAGACCATATTCCAGCCGTTGACCATCACCTCGCTGACATCCGGATTGTTCAGCAGCTGTGTGATGGGACCGAACCCGATCGTCTCGTTGATGATGCTCTGGGCAATTCCGCCACGCTCGTTGCGCGTAATGTAGGGGGCTTCCTTTTCTATGACCTCGTTCACAATATTCCGGATGGTTTCCTCGACATCGGTCGGATTTTTTGCATCGGCCGGATCTTCGGTGATATGCACTTCCTCCACAACGCGGTCGAAAATCTTCTTTTTCAGTTCCTTATATGGGTCTTCGCGGACTTCGTCACGGGTGACAGCACCCGGCTTGGCACCGCTCTTCTTCGAATCATCGTCCTTTTCCATCTGGAGACGTTCCAAAAGACCCATTTTCCACACCTCTATCCTCTATTCCCGACATCGGATCCCGATTCATCCTCAACCGAACCATTTCTTCTTAACAGGTTTGTCATCCCTCGGCCCGGATCCTTCAGGATTATCCAGCATGTCGGACATGCCGAAGATGGCTTTTGCGACCTTTGTATCCTCGCGGGTCATCACAAACGGGATGCCTTTGTTGGCCGAAGTAATGACAGTATTGCTGTCTTCCGGCATCAGCGACCAGATCGGATGGCCGACGGCATCCTCGAATTCCCGGTATTTGATGCCGAATAGTTCGGATGCCTTGTTCAGGACGACGTGCATTTTTTCTCTCGGGTACTTGATGGATTCCATGAGGTCGAGACCCACCTTCACATTCTTGATGGTCGGAAGATCCAATGTGGATACCACAAGGATCCGCTCGGACATGTCCAGGGCGGTCAGAACGATTTCGTTCAACGCTGCCGGCAGGTCGATGATAATGTAATGGAAATTCCCATTGAGCAGTCCGACGACTTTTTCCACCTGTTTTGCATCGATGAATTCCGAATATTCCGGCTTCAGGGGTGCGGGCAGCACATGGACACCGGTGAAATGGGTGGTGAGATAGTCATTGACAATATCCGTATCCACATTTTTCAAATCGCGGACCAAGTCGTACAAGGTGTTTTTCACGGACAGATTCATCATGACGGCCACATCCCCGAACTGCAGGTCCAAATCCACCAGGGCGACGCGCTTCTTGGTTGTCCGTGCCAGCGCCACTGCCAGGTTGCAGGCAATGGTGGTCTTTCCGACACCGCCTTTGGTGCTGAAGACTGTGAAGACACGGGTCTGGATAACCTGATCCGGGGAGCGGGAACCATGTTTGCGCTTGTTCTGCAGTTCAAAGGTCTTCTCGATGGAGGATGTCAGATCATCCGAGGTGAAGGGCTTGACGAGATATTCCCTCGCACCGGCCGACATGGCCTTCTTCAGGTACTCATGTTCGCCCTGGACGGACATGATGATGACCCCCACATCCGGATTGGAAGCGGTGATGATGCTAGTCGCGGTCAAGCCGTCCAGATCGGGCATGTTGATGTCCATCAGCACGATATCCGGCTGCAGCTTCTGAACGATCTTCACACCGTCCCGCCCGCCGTTGGCCGTGCCGACCACTTCGATGTTTCTTCCTCCGATCGAAAGCAGGGTTACGATGTTGTCCACCGTATCCCTGGAATCATCGACCACGACAACTTTGATTTTCCCGTCCTCCATGCAAGGTCCTCCATCCTGGAACTCAGTCACCGGTTAGAAATGACTCACATCCTGCAACACATCCTGTCAAGGGGGTGAACCGGATGTTCCTGCCGCATCAACGGTTCCGATAGTAGTTCCATCCGATGAGCCTGTGACACCGCTCGAAATTATATCTCCCGGCATTGCCGCGTAAGGCAGAAGTCGCTGCGGAACCATATCTGTCACAATTGTGCCCTTCGTATCGATGATTTTGTCGTCATGCTTGCCACGCAACGCCAGGGTATAGGCACTGTTGTTCGTATTGAAGATCAGTCGTTCCGCGTCTTCCGGCGTTACAGCCAAAGTAACTGTCTTCGGGACATCATCCAAGTTGCTGGCGCCTCGATTCGGGTCACCTGCATTTTCACCCAATACCCGATTGGGTCCCAGAGACAGAACCAGAATATTCTGCATGACTATCTTCGTCAACTGGATCGGACTTCCTTTTTTGGGTTCTACCGTCCAGCTTGCTATGACATCCACGTAATCACCTGTCATAAGCTGCATGGAAAGCAGATTGCTTTCATTGACAAAAATACTGACTGCCCGATA
>JAIFNI010000275.1 GCA_020047785.1 Clostridia bacterium | reverse complement strand
AACTACGGACAAAGACATTATACCCGCATTTCTCCAGATACTCAAAACACGGATTTGCAATATCGGAGGTGTTGCATTTGTGAAAAACATAAAAATGAAAGTAGCACCGAGTTGAGTGCGAAGTGTCACAGGAACAGTTGGCAGAAATGGCAGGTGTTACGCGACAGACTATCAGTCTGATTGAATCCGGCAACTATAACCCGACATTGAAGTTGTGCATGGATATTTGCAAAGCTCTGAAAAAAACACTGAACGATTTGTTCTGGGAGGAATGATGTATGAAAAAGGAGATTCGATATGGTGAACAGGATCAGGGAATGTGTCGACGACATGGCGATCAGACAGAATGAACGCAGGGAACATCCGCCGGAACCTCACTGGTTCTTTCTTGAATCCTTCGCGGAACATCTGGATGACCCGTTCGAAGTGCGCGAGGCCAAAGCAAGACGGCATTTCTATCAAAACATGCCGGTCTTCATCCATCCCGGTGAAGCAATCGTGGGGCAGGTTGACTGGGACGAACCGCTGGCCAGCTCCATCGCGAATACCCATATCAGGGAGGATGTGCTGCAGCGCATCACCCTCGGCGGGCTGCAGCAGGATGAAAAGGACAGAATCATGGCAATGGTGGAAAGGGTCCGGCCGTTCTGCTTCGACATATACGGTAGGGCCTCCTGACCGAGGAGGAGAAGCTGGCACACGAGTGCGCGCTGGCTCCTTCCACGTTCTTCAAAGGCCATATGGTTCCGACCTTCGACTATCTGCTGGGCAGGGGACTGGACGGCATTCTTGACGATATCCGCCAATTCAGAGACAGACCTTTGACACCAGAGGAAGGCATGACGGAAGAAGACGCCATGCTCTGGACCAAGTGCATGCTGATCAAGGCCGAAGAGTGCGGCGGCATCCTCAACATGACAATGGGCGGCGTTCTGAAGGACGGAAGCGGCGCGACCAACGAATTGACCTGGATGATGATGCGCGCGGTCAGGGAAAATGGATTCCGCAGCCCGAACCTGACTCTGCGCCTGACAGCGGATTCTCCTGCAGCACTGTGGAATGAGGCACATCTTTCCCTTGCCGCATGTCAGGGGCTGCCGGCGCTTTACAACGACGATGTCATCATCCCGATGCTGATGGAAATGGGGTATCCGCTGGAGGAAGCCAGGGATTACTGCCTGGCTGGCTGTTCCCAGGTAATCCTGCCGGGACGGTGCAACTTCGCATGCGATATCGGCTGCTATAACCTGCTGAAGGCACTGGAACTCGCCATGCGGGACGGCAGGGATGGCTTTTTCGGCAAGCAGGTCGGGGTCCGCTCGGGCAGGACGGAAGATCTGGACAGCTATGAAAAGCTCAAAGCCGCTTATGATATGCAGATGAAGTACATGGTCGCGGTGGGGACCTCTATCAACAACAAGGATATCTGCCTGCGCAAACGGGAGGGCGCCTGCGTGCGCTCTCTTGTCAATCACGATTGCCTCGAACGGGGAAAGGGGGTTTTCCATGGTGGGGCACGGTTCTACGCCGTGGGAAACGAGGCATGTGGAATCACCAACGCAGCCGATTCGCTCTTCGCACTGATAATTTCGTATATGAGGAAAAGACCATGTCTCTGACAGAGCTGGTGAAAATCCTCGATGGCGACTGGGACGGCAATGAAATGCTCAGGCTGCGTCTTCGCAACAAGTATGACAAGTTCGGGAACGACGCCGGGGAGGTCGATGCGCTTCGCGGCCTGATCTCCGGTGAATGGTACAGGGAAATGCAGCAGTACCCGGGGGAACTGGGGGGCGTGCATTGGCCGGGAGAGGTCGTTTTCATCTACCATGAACTATATGGGTTGAAGTCGGCGGCATCACCGGACGGCAGAAAGAAGGGGCAGCCGATGGCAAGCTCCGCAGGCGCTTCCAGCGGGCTTGACCTGCATGGCCCAACTGCGCTGCTGAACTCCATGCTGAAGATTCCCCAGCGGGAATGCCGCACTTGCTGCATCCTGAATATGGCGTTCCAGAAAAACCTCTGGTCTGCAAACCGGGATGTCATGATGGAGATGTTCAGGCAATATTTCAGAGATGGAGGCTTCCAGCTTCAGATCAATGTGATGGACCGTGAAACATTGCTGCAGGCCAGGACCGATCCGGAGAGGTTTGCCAGCCTTGTTGTGCGGGTGGGCGGCTTCTCCGATTATTTCTGCCGTCTGAGTCCGAACCTGCAGGATGAAATCATGAACAGAACCGAGTTTTTGCTGCGGGAAGCATGATGGCAATGAATCCTGCTGCGGAGATGGATATGCGTCCTTCACCGAAAGCGTTTCAACGCCTCATACAGATTCTTGTACATCTCGAATCTCTCCCTGTACCGGGCATGAAGGTACGGATCCGGGAAAAAGGACCTGCTTCTCCGGACCTGCCCCGCCACCGCTTCCGTCACGTTCCCGTACACCCCGGACGCCATGCCCGCCAGCATGGCAACCCCGACTGTTCCCGCTTCCGGAATGTCAAGCACGGTGATCCGTTTTCCCATCATGTCCGCCTTCAGCTGCAGAAAGGAAGCTGAACGGGCCAATCCTCCGACAGCCAGCAATTCATCAACCACAACGCCAGCCGTCTCAAGCCGCTCGAGATTAAGCATGATCTCAAAGGTGATTCCCTCGAGAATCCCCTTGATGATGTCTCCAGGACGCGTTTCGATGGAAAGACCGAGAATGGCGCCTTTCGCGCCTGCATCCATATAGGGGGTTGCCGCTCCGGCGAAATGAGGCAGCACAAGAACAGGTGCGGGGGTCGCTGTCGCCCTGTTTATCATCAACTCGTACACATCCACACCAAGCCGCTGTGCTTCCATCCGGAAATCCGCGGCAAAATTGTCCCGATACCATTTCAGGACACTCCCGCTGGTGAAGGTGAACGCATAGGTCACATACAGGTCCGGCAGAACATGCGGCACGGAGGCAAAGTGATTGTCCGCCATTTTATCAGTCAGGATCGGATGCGGAAAGGCCGGTGTGATGCATTCCGTTGTTCCGAGGCCGTCAACCGCCAGTCCGGGGCGAATGACACCCGCCCCGAGTGCCGCGCATGCCTGATCGTGTCCGCCGGCAACCAGCAGGACGTTCAAAGGCAGTCCCAGTTCTTCCGCCATCGTCTGTTTGATTTTTCCGACAGCCGAACCGGACTGGACCGGTGTCCCAAACTGATCAGGCGAAAGACCGGCGGCATCAAGCATTTCCTCCGACCAGCGCTTCTGCACGATGTCAAAGGCCATGGTGCGCGCTGCCAGCGTGTAATCCGTCGCGGCCGCGGCACCGAGCCGAAACAGGATGTAGTCGGCGAAAAGAAGAAACTTCCATGTCCGGTCAAAAATCTCACGACGATTTCGTTTCAACCACAGAATCTTGCACAGGCTGTACATGGGCTGGATGTAGGTGCCGGTGATGGACAGCGCCCGTTTGTCCCCGATTTGTTCCCGCAGATAGGCCGCTTCGTCCCCACCGCGGACATCGATATAGATCATGCTGTTGCACAGTGGCAGACCTTCATGGTTGATGGGGATGACAGCCTCACCAAAAGAGGATACACCGATCGCCCGCACCGGTTCGCCCCGATACGTGCCGGCCACCTGCCGGATGACCCTGCAGACGGCCTGCCATACCTGTTCCGGATCAAGCTCCTGCCAGCCCGGATGTTCCGATATCAGGAAATATTCCTGATAGGCCTGCGCCAGCAAGGTACCGCCGGCATCCAGAATCGTAGCCTTGCAGCCGGTCGTTCCGATGTCGATGCCAAGTAGACTCATCGCGCACCCCCTCACCTGTACCAGAGTTTCAGGTACGATCCGACGATTTCCGTCATCGCCTGAAACACAATTGTCTGGCGATACACGGTCGTGAAATAATCGATGGATGACTTGCCCTCCACCCTGCAGGCGGACCCCAGCAATCCCTCGGATTCCATGGTGGCAGCAGCGCTGCTTCCCGCCACTTCCACCGCATGTTCGATCATGTCTCTCAGCAGGATCGGGGAAGCGTCCCGCTCCAGTGCCGTCCAGATGTTCACCTTGCAGATTCCGTCGGCAAAGAGATCTGCAATCCTGGCGTTCGGCACGGACGAGGCTCCGTGAAGAACAATCCGCGTGCCAATCTTCTCACAGATGCGCCGCGCATAATCTCCACGGTAAACCAGTTCCTGCCCGGATGCGCGATGCTCGGTTCCGAGATTTGCGACAACCAGGTCGACACCGGTCTCCAGGGCATACCGTTCCGCTTTCTCAGGGTCTGTCAGCTCGCTTCTCTGATTGCCTTCCGCATCCATGATCTCATCGCAGGCGCCTTCGATGACAATCAAATCTCCCTGTGCCGCCACAAACGCTTTTGTCAAACGGATGTTATCCTCGAAAGGCCCTTTCGATGCATCGAACATGATGGAGGAAAAGCTGCGCATGTCCCATCCGAGCAGCTCCTGGTCATCATCATGCTGCACATGATCCAGATGGATCATAATCCGCAGATTTCCGAAAGGGCTCTCCGGCTCGGCCAGCACGGCAAGGTCCGCCAAAAAAAGCTTCATGCCGATGTCCCACCGGCGCGTGTGCGTGTAGAAGCACGACTGGGCGCGATGGTCGTACAGGTTTGTGATGGCCACGATGATGGGCAGATCGGAGATGCCCGATGCTTCCCCATGCCTGCGCGCCGCCTCCAGAATGGCTTCCGTCGTTGTCAGGTTCTCCGTGCAGAAACAGGGGAGAACCCATCCCTTGTCTGCGGCTTCCCGATAAATGCCCAGCACCTCGCTGCGTTCTCTCACAATCGGCATATTGCCCCCCGTTGCCGCTTTCTGCGGCCATTTTCCATCCATGTCATCACTAGATTATTACGAGCAGCAGTCAACAACGTGATAGCCACCGTATGCCGAATGTTACAGTTCGAACAAATCGTATCCAAGATAGTACCGGAATGCCTCGTCCAGAATCCCTTTCATATGCCCGACCCCGATAGCCGTGTGATGGCGGAATCCGTTTCTGCCCAACTTGATCAGTTTCGCCTGCAGATGGTCGATCCGCGCCACGCCGCCACATCCGAAAAACCCATCCGCAATCGCGTCTTCGGTCATTTCTCCTTCCGCCGTGTACACCGTCAGCTTCCCGTCCTCGGTCTTGCAGTTCGAGAAGGTCATCGGAAACGACCGGATGCGGCCTTCATTGCTGCCCCATCCCTGATCCGGCTCATGCTTTGAGAACATCTTGTGGTCCGTGACCACGCCCTGCGCTGCCATCAGACTTTCCGCAATCGGCCCGCAATGAAAAAGCACCACCTTGTCGGGATCCTCGCCATAATTGTTGTTCCAATCCACACAGGCTGCCGGCTGCTCCGATGCCAGCCGCATGGCCTGCATGCTGACCGCCGAACAGACGTCGATTTCACAGGAGGCCACCACGCCGCGGTCATTCAGTTCACTCAGCAGCACACAGGGCGCAATTCCATAGTAGGACTGCAGTTCTTCCCAGCAGCGAAGGGCCAGGGCATCCAGCCGGAATGTCTGCATGTATTCATCGATGACAACTCCCAGCTTGGCCAGATGAAATGCCTTTCTTTCCGGTACAAGCGAGAAGTTGGTGTATGCCTTCAGTCGTGCGATTTTGGCAAGGACTGCCGCATCTTCATCGGACAGCTGTTCCATCCGATGGATGATGGCGGAAAGATCAAAGGCTTCGATGGTGATGCGGTTCTTCTGCAGGGTGATTTCATCGTACCGCACCGTTTTGAAAGCGGTCGTCCGGGCCCCGAAAACGCCTATTGAAAGGCGCTTCATGCCTTTGACCACCCGGCAGACCGCGGCAAAATCCTGAAGATTCTTCCGGAATGCGTCGGACAACGGGTGCACGACATGCGGTTCAAACACCGTGTATGCAATGCCATACTGATGGAACACATCTTCGATGCTGAATTTCCCGCAATAGGCGTCCCGCCGGCTTTCAAAGCCCATCTTATCCAGTTCGTCCGGATACGCCTGGATTAGTATGGGCACGCCTGCGTCCTGCAGGGCGGCGACGGCACCGTTTTCATCACTGAAGTTCGGCATGCAGAGGATGACCCCATCGAATCGTCCCTCCTGCGTTTTGAGCCATGCCGCATATTTCCTTCCCTCTTCCCTTGTTTCGACCCCACCGAATGGGGTTTCCTCCTCTCCCATGGCCATGCACGCGTACCCCGCTTGCCGGACTGCCTGTTCCATGTCGATTCTCGCTCCGGCAATGAGTGTTTCGGGCATGAAACCCCTGTTCCCAAAAAACAGCACGAAGGTCATTTCTGCATTTTTCATCCTGCAAGCACCTCCCTGTAAATATGTCCGGGTTCCCTTTGTCCATCCGGCGGAGGGTTCCCTTACAAACAGCATAAAATGACCCATAGGAACCCGATAGGGCAAATTGTAAGGAAAAGGGGAAAAACGTCCGGATTTTTGATATGATCAAGTCATCCTGTTCCCTCCGAATGCAGGAAGGAGTGACGTGCACATGTCATTGGCCATTCTTCAGGACAACCTGCTGGAACTGCTTCAGGATTTCCATGTCCTGACAGGCATCCGCATCGTCCTGTTTGACGATCGTCATCAGGAAATCCTCACTTACCCGAATGAGCACAGTTCGCTGTGCTCCCTTATCCGCAGGGATCCGGCCGGTCTCGCCCAATGCGAAATCTGCGACCGGCATGCGTTTGAGGAATGCCGGCAACGCGGACAACTCGTGATGTACAAGTGTCATGCGGGTCTCATTGAAGCAACTGCCCCCATCAAGGCGAATGGCGTCGTGATTGGGTATTTCATGTTCGGGCAGGTCACCCAGGAAACAGACAGGGAAGCACTCGCCGGCATGGCGCTAGAGCGGTTTCCCGGCGACGGGCAGATGCAGGAAGAATGGACGCGGGCTGCCGCGAACGTCCCCAACCGCACCCATCGGCAGATTCAGGCCGCAGCCAAAATTCTGGAGGCTTGCACGTATTATGTCATTCAGAAGGAACTGGTCTCCATCCGGCATGAGCGCCTGATCGACCTGATGAACCGGTATATCGACGAGAATCTGCCGGAAAGGCTGTCGGTCGAGGACCTCGCCGCGCATTTTCAAATCAGCCGGACCGTTCTGTACGACCTGATGAACAATACGCTTGGGATGGGTATTGCAGAATATGTCCGCAGAAAACGGATGGAAAAGGCCAGAGAATTTCTGGCCACAACAGAAATGACCGCTACACAGATCTCAGCCCGCGTGGGGTTTACAGACTACGGCTACTTCATGAAAGTATTCAAAAAAACGTACGGAATCACGATGAAAGCCTATCGGGAGAAATTCGTGCAATCGCTTCCGCACACTTGAATCCTGAACCTCGACAACGCATTGACTGCACAAAATGTGCCGTTCACATGCTGACCGCCTGTCTGAAATATCTGCGCTTCGTTTTGTCCAGGCTCTCTGTGGAGCATTCGACCTGTTTATCCCTGATAGTGGTAAGGAGCATATAAATGCCCGCAAAGTTTTGGCAACAGGATTTCAATGATATGCTTTTTTTCGGGTTTCACAACGATATCCGGCCACGCATCCCACAGTTCGTCGAGATTTCTGTACCCGAACAGCAATCGGATAAATGCGTCATGCGGTATGCAAAGGTCCCCTCCATCCGCGCCCATGGAAGAATCCAGAAAGCCAACGTTTTGAATGGACTCGATTTTCCCCTCCTTGATGCGGAGCCTGATTGCATATCGAAACAGATTCACGATGACCTCGGCAGACATGCAGGAACAGCCTGCACATGCCAGCCTCTTCTCAAATACTGGCTTGATGCGGTTCATGAACTTCACAACATCGTGCGTCCTGATGAGCCATTGTGTATTCCGTGACGCAACACTTCCATATTCCCCAACCAGTTGGGCAAGCACATCCTGTTTGCCGCAGCCAATGATGATCCGCTCCGTGACATCTGTTCTCAGAAGATTCAGGGTTGCCTGCGCCACCTCATGATTCGGCAGAACCGCTTCCGGAATCTGAATGGTTTTCCTGTCCGCGGATTCGTTCACCAGGCAATATCCGACAGCCGCATGGGTCGACGTGTCTTCCACAATCCGGATGTCGAACTTTGCCTTGTCGAACAGATAACGCCAGTGATCGTCACTCCGCAGCACATGCACTTGTTTCTGCCGGTTATTCTCTTCATGCCATTTCGCCAATTGTCCCAGATCCACTTGATTTGCATTCCTCAACCCATACCTTCCAGCAGGCGACTTGGCGCTGTCCGGCAGCAGGAATGCGGGCAGTATTTCACTTGTCCCCAGATCAAATGCGTATGTATAGCCGTATTGCCTGTAGTAGTTCGGGATCCCTGTGATGAGGCTGACTTCATACCCTCTTTTGTCCACCTCGGCAAGAAAGCATAATATAAGCCTCTTTACGAGTCCCTGCTTCCTGTGGGCAGGATGTGACAAAACCATTTCAAGCATTGCCGCATGAATGGGTATGCCTTCAAAGCTTATTTCCCAGGGAATCAGGCAGATCGTCGCGAGGAATTCCCCTGCAGATGTGTCTTCCACCAGAAAGAAGTCCTCCTGGGTCATGCCTTTATGTTCCCTGAGCAGCAGCTCGCAGGTTGCTCCCTCAGAAGCATTGTTGAATTCCGCGTTGAATCTCGCAAACTTCACGACATCCTCATCACTTCTGATATTTCTCATGACAAGGCTATTTTCAAGCTTCTCTTCCAATCGCATGGCATACCTCGCAGGTTGTTGAAATTCCAACCATGAAATATCTTCAATCGATTTGTCCGTTTGACAATTGATATCCGGCAGAATGGCTCCTGATGCGAAACAGGAACAGGATCAGCTTCAGCGCCATCTTTGCCGCCTCACGGCTTCGAAGCGCTTCCGGCACACAGTGCAGCAAGACCGGGCCTGTTACAGGCCCCTTGAAAAAGCGCTGAATGGATTGTCCCGCATGAGCTTCCAGATCACCCGCTCTCCGATTCCGGCAACCCGCATCTTCGGCAGGAAGGTTTCCGGCAGATAGGTGAACGGGTCCGGGGTTCCGCCATGCGGCTTTGACGGGTCATACCATCCTCTGTCATGGCTCAGGAGAATCTGGTTTTCATAGCCGTGCGCTATCATGGCCTGGATGTGTTCCAAATGCAGTTCGTCTTCTTCAGGGCTTCCGATGTTGTCGTAAGAGATTCAGACTCCTCGCGCAGCCATTTCCAGATGAAGCTGGAAGTCCGTGAATACATGTTCGTGGGACAGCATCATCCGGATGTCCGAAAGGGCCATGGGTCCCAGGGTCGTTTGCAGAATGGCCATGCTTGCCTCCTCCTGATATTCGTTACCAACTGCCGCCATTGAACTCATGGACGGCCGCAATCATGGCGGCAATGTTCTCCACGGGGGTTCTGGCCTGCACATTGTGAATCGCGTTGAAGATGAACCCGCCGTCCTTCGAGAATACCTCGCAGCGTTCCAGCACCTGTTTCCGCACATCCTCCGGCGTTCCGAAGGGCAGGACCTGCTGCGTATCCACTCCGCCGCCCCAGAAGGTGAGCCGGGTTCCGTACTTCTCCTTCAGCGTCGCCGGGTCCATCCCCGCGGCAGAACATTGGACAGGATTGATGATGTCGAACCCCGAATCGATGAACCCCTGCATCAGTGATTCAACTGCGCCGCAACTGTGCTTGAAGGTTTTCCAGGCTGTATTCGCATGGATCCAGCCATTCATCCGCTGATAATACGGCTGATACAATTCTCTGAAAGTCTCCATGGAGCAGAATGTACCGCTTTGCGTGCCGAAATCGGTTCCGCAGACGAAGGCGACATCCACCAGGCTGCCGACCGCCGCATGAAACCGCGTCAGGTTGTCGATCGCAATTTCGGTCTGCCTTGCGAACACCGCATGCAGATAATCCTTTCGGATGGCGGTGGATACATACCATTCCTCGACATCCCGGATTCCTTTCGGATGTTTCAGGAAGGGACCGGGGACCAGGGCGATGTCTCCCAGGCCGGTTCCTCCGAAACTGGCCAGAACAGCCCTTCCCGATGCGGAAGCCTTTTCAAGGCCTGTTCGGAAATAGGCGATGTCCTCCTCACTGACAGGTTTGAACTCTTCGAGATTGTCTTCCGGATTCAAGTCATCGTCGTCGATTTCCCCTTGCCGGATAATCGTGTCGAAATAAAACCCGCCCTTCGGCATCCGGCCGCTTGGCGGTACGCTCAGGTCGCCCTCCGGGTGGATGAAGTGATTTCCCGCGGCGTCTTCAGTCAGATTGAACTGTCCCGGAACCAGGACTTCCAGCCCATTGTCCAACCGCCATTCCTTCCAGTTTTCACAGGGAAATCCGAACAGCGTATTTCTTCCATTTACCGCTTCCACATCCACACCGATGACTGTTTTCAGGTCCTCATCCAGAAGACCCAGCATCTGATACGGTTCATGGACTTTGACAGGGCGCTTCTCCAGTCCGTAGAAATCACGCAGCGCGGCGACGCAGGTGACATGCATGCCGGAAACCATCGTTCCCCCAAAGTCAATGGGCACCCTGTCGGGCTGTCGGTGATTCAGTGCATCGAGTACCCTTTTCCTTGCCTGCATGATGAATCCTCC
>JAIFNI010000186.1 GCA_020047785.1 Clostridia bacterium | reverse complement strand
GCACGAGGGAGTGTCCGCTATCTGCCTGATTCATGTCGCTGGTGCGTGATATTTCGTTCCACCCTATGTTGTTCATTCGGTGTATTTATTGAATGGCAAGTTTGGCGATTGTTTGCCGATATTCATCGAGTTGGTTGTTTTTTGAATGACTATAGAGTTACGTTGTCCCAGAACATATCAGTATGGACATTTTCCTTGTTGTTTTCCCAATTCTGCCTGTAACCTTGCATACGCTTTTTCAAGTCTTCGACTGCTGGAAAATTCATAGCATCATGAATGAGTTTTTTCATTTCATGCGGATCTTTTTGGATATCAAAAAGCTTTGTTTGCCCATCAGTCCATGTTGACCAACAGCAAGTCCATTATCGCCTGTGAAGACGATGAGTGTGTTTTCAAGTTGGCCTGTTTCTTCAAGGGTTTTCACCAGCTTACCCACATTGTAGTCAATGTGTGAAATCATTGCGTAATAATCGCAGATATGCTGCTTGATTACTATAGATGCCACATGGCAGCAAGGGCTGTATCCGCAGAGATTAGGTCTACTTTGGTTTAAATGTGAACAGGATCATCAGGAGGAGTTGGATTTATACATGAAAAGGGATATTATGTGAATAAGGTGTGTGGCAAAGCGTTGAGGAATCATTGATTGTTCAACGTTTTGTCATATGTATGTTTCGTTGTGCCATTTATATAGCTTCAGGAGCGTAAGGTCAATCTTTTCACGCAGGGAGATCATGCATGGGGGTATCCAATATTGTCACGGAAAGACTCATCCTGATGCCAATGACGTTATCCATGATTCATGCCTTGCTTCATGGACGCAAAGAGGTGTTCGAGGCGCATGGGATATCCTTTCACAAAGATTGGCCTCGGCAAGACACCCTTGATGTTCTTGAGTTTCTGAAGGATGTCATGAAGAATGCGGAAGAAGCCAGCGGATTTGATGTCTGGATGGTGATTCGGAAGGATGGGATGCTGGTTGTCGGGGATGCGGGCTTCAAGGGTGCGCCTGACGAGAATGGCAGGATCGAGATTGGATTTGGCCTGGTGGAGGAAGTGCAAAAACAGGGATACGGATATGAAGTTGCCCAGGCACTGCTGGACTGGGCATCCCGGCAGGAAAATGTGCGTGTCATTGCGGCGGATAGTTTGCTGGACAATATTGGGTCCATGAAAGTTTTAACCAGATGTGGAATGAAAGAAATCAGAAGAGATGATGTCCATATATACTGGGAGAAAAGCGTGAAGGAGCACGAACCCTGCAGGTGAACGCACGGCAGATGGATGGTGATGAAGGAAGGAGTCGGCATGGGCTTGAACGAACAGTGGGCGCAGCGCATCATGGATAAAGGTGCAGACTTCGTCCATTTCATCGATCTCTCCATGTTGCCGGCAGAAATGACCGAGGGATACCCATGTGCGGTCTTATTCGGAAAGGCACTCTCCCGCACGTATATCGGCACGCTTCGAGCCAGTCTGGAACCAAAGCAGAAGGAGATGAACAATACCGAACACAAGATGGATATGCTTGCCGTGAAAGTGGCAGGCTGGTTGGAGGCAGAAGGGTATCAGAGCATTGGCAAGCTCAAAGCGCACCAGTTGCCGCACAAGACGGTCGCATTACGGGCCGGATTGGGTTTTATCGGGAAGAACAACCTGCTGGTCACCGAAGAATATGGCTGTGCACTGTTGTTGGGAAAGGTCTTGACCACCGCGCCCTTTGTTATGAGGAGTGAGGCGCCGCAAGTGCCGCAATGCGGAGATTGCAGCTGCTGCGTGGATGTGTGCCCGACCGGATCCCTGCTCGGTACAGCATGGACTGTGACTGCCACACGCGAGGAGATGATGATAAGAAAGCGCTGCATCGTGTGCCTCAAATGCATGGTCAGTTGCCCTTTCACGGGGAATTACGCAAATGGTCAGTTGCCCTTTCACGGGGAAGTACGCAAATGAGCATGTCCTTACCGTACATGATGGGTGATGGGATTGATTCAGGTGGGGTTTTGGCATGAAGTTGCAGATACAAACAGATTGAGGTGGGCGTAAAGCAAGAAAGCTTCAGATGCGAACCGATAGGGGGAGGAGAGAAACATGAAAGTTGCATGTACAAACGGCCGGGACAAGGACTTCGTGGCTTTGTGCGGTCTTCTGGATGACTACCTGAATCAGGCCGTTGGTGGGGAAAAGCAAAGGGAGAGCTATAACCAATACAATACACTGGAGAATATCCACGATGTTTTCTTGATGTATGACGAGGATATCCCAATCGCATGTGCAAGCTTCAAGAAATATGATACGGATGTCGCTGAGGTGAAAAGGGTGTTCGTTCGCAGGGAATATCGCGGACAAGGTTTGTCAAAGCAATTGATGCGCCTTTTGGAAGATAAAGCAAGGGAAAAGGGCTACACAAAACTCATTCTGGAAACAGGAGCAGTCTTGATGGAAGCAACGGCACTGTATGAAAGAATCGGATACAGCAGGATGGAGAACTATGGGCAATACAAGGACATGAAAGGATCGATATGCATGGAAAAAGCACTTGATCGGGGAGGTGCGCCGGAGTGATGGCTGTCTTGTTCCGGATCGGGGGTGCTGGATATGGAAATAGATGAGAAAATGGTGGAAGTGGATGTCCGACGGTACTATGAAATCGAGGCGAACCACATCAAGCAAGTTACAGGTGGAACCGTTGGATTTACATACGCGGTCAACGACACCTATTTTCTTAAGATTTATGACAGCGGATTGTCGATGTCACAAAGATGCACGGAGCATGTCGAAAATCAAATGGCGGTTTTGGATTATCTTCAGAACAATACGAAGCTGAGCGGGAAGATATGCTATCCGATCAAAACGAGTCTTGGAAAGTTTTTCTATGAGCATGATCACGTCACGGGTGTTCTTTTCAACTATATCCATGGTGCTGCAGTCGGGTTCGAAAACAAGTATTCGCTCCTAGACACGCAGCAGATATCCGTGATTGTTGAGGATTTGCATCATGTGGACACCAGCATGATGGAGGCGTTGTGCCCGAAAGAAGCGTTCGATCTCGACTGGTGCGATAAGTTGGTATCTCTCATGGACAAACGATGTGAATCTCTGCCAAACCCCTTTCAAGAAATCGTTCTGGAGAATCAATCGATGATCAGAATGAAGATTGGGGAGGCGTATGCATTGGCGGTGGCCGTTAAGGAAATGCAACTGCCATTTGTGTTATGTCACACTGATATTCATGGCGGGAATCTGATGCGTACCATAGAAGGAAAGCTCTTTCTGGTGGATTGGGAAAACATGATGCTGGGTCCACGAGAATCAGATCTTTTCGCCTTTGCCGAGGATAATCAATTGAATCATCTGGCAGCAGGCTCAAATAAAACGGCCATTCGGTACTATACCATTCGCAGAGACCTTGAAGATATTTACGAGTTTCTATGTGCCATCGCCAATCAAGAGTATTCATCAGAAGAGCAAAATGTTGTTTTTGGCCATGTGAACAGGATACTTTGCCATTTGCGGCATGCTTGACGAGCATCATGTCGGGATGATGGCAAGTGCGCCATGAACCCATCAGTGCCATCGGCCATAGCAATCATCCCTTTGAAGACTTTGGATGGCACGAAGCAGATAGCCATTGGAGTGTGTATGGAGTATGTCAGACTATATATGAGCAGCAGGCAGCTGTTGCCGCCAACGCAGGTTGTTTTTCCCGATGGGTATTCCTTCAGGCTTTTTCAACCAGGTGACGAGTTTCATTGGTCAAGAATCGCCTGTGAAGCGGAACAATTCACCTCCAGCGATATAGCCTGCACTTACTTCCATAATGAATTCATGAACCATCCCGAAAGGGTGATGGAAGGGTGCTTCTTTTGTTGTGATGGAAATGGGATGCCGGTTGGCTCCGCAACGGCGTGGTTCTGTTCTCGGGATGGCGAAGAGCATGGAATGCTCCGATGGGTTGTCGTTTCAAAAAGTGAGCAGGGCAAGGGTTTGTGCCGCCCTTTGGCTGGACTGGCGGTACAGGCTCTCGCAAAGGAATACGAAAGGGCTTTCCTGCACACACAAACAACCAGTTTCAAAGGAATTCGCGTTTATCTTGACATGGGATTTGATCCGGACATGCAGGCGGAACGTGCTGAAACAGGCTGGGAGATCGTATTGAACCAGATACAGCATCCCAGGTTGGCAGCATTCCTGCTTTCGTACCATACTGAAAAGAAGCGCGGGAGCGCTGGACGGTGATGTTCGATCCAGAAGACCATCGTTTTGCATCAGAGAGGAACACAGATGCTCGACAAAACTATGCCCTACTACAACATCATCATGAAACGGTTCAAGGATACACCGGTTCCATCGTCACCCCTGCCGGAAGGATTTCAGTTCGGGTCTTTTCTGGAGGGAGATGAGCATGCGTGGGCGAAGATCCTGGTCTCGGTCGGGGAATATGACGCGATCGAGGAAGCATTGACCTGTTTCCGCCGCGATTACTTGTCCGAACCGGAGGAACTGAAACGCAGGCTTCTTTTTGTTGAAACATGCGAAGGGGAAAAAGCCGGAACCCTCATCAACTGGTGGAACCATACGAATGGCCGCCGGGATCCGTCGGTGCACTGGGTGGCGGTAAAGGCGGAATATCAAGGCTTGGGTGTTGGTAAAGCGCTCGTGTATGAAGGGCTTCGCCGCATGATAGACCTGGAGGGGGAACAGGATTTTTATCTCCATACCCAGACATGGAGTTATAAGGCGATCACCTTGTATCTGAAGGGTGGATATCGATTTGTAAAAGACGAGAGCTTCGGGGGATATCGGAACGATCATGATTTGGCCCTGGCTGTGGTCCGGGATAAGCTGGCGTCAAACCTTATTCGCAACGACATCATCCAGTGCCACGGGTTGTCCGTCGTAGAGATGGCTCCCTTGGAAGGTGGATGGCTGAACCGCTTGTGGAAACTCACAACCAACAGGGGTGAACTGCTGGTCAAGCAATTCAGTCATGAACGGTACACCACCAAAAAGCTGCAGGACATCGAGGCTGCCCTGCAACGGCAGATCCTCATAACCACGCATGGTGTGCCTGCTCCCACCATCTGGCAGTTTGACGGAAAGAACATTCGCCATGTGGATGACGAAATCACCTATATGCTGATGGAGTTCCACCAAGGGAAGAACCTCGGCGCCGCGTGGATCAACATGGACCAAATGCGGGATTTGGGACGTGTTCTGGCCCGGATGCATCATGCATTTGCCACCCTTCCTCCGGAATCAGTCAATGGATATCCGCTGGATGGAAAAGAGCAGTATGGAAGACTCATCGGGACCTTTCAGTTGCAGATGCAGCAGGCACACCTGTACCCTGACACATATCAGACGGCGCTCAAGGCGGTTGGAACGGTCTTGCCGCATCTCAGCGATGGATTTTTCGACCGGATTCCGAAGGGTATTGCCCATGAGGACTACTCGTCCGACAACATCCTGTTTCATTCGGACCGTGTTGCTGCCATCATTGACTTTGACAGAAACCAGTACAGCTTTCTCTGGCATGATATTGGAAGATGCCTGCTGTCTTTTGCATGGCATGACGGGACGTTGAACCTGGAGGCAATTCGGATTTTTCGGGAGGGGTATGGAGAGATTCTTCCGCTATCCATGGAAAATATCGTGGATGCCTTCCGGATCACCTGGTGTCTGGAGGTGTTCTGGTGGATTCAACCGCATATGTTCGCATCCCACCAGGGAAAGGCCACACGGTTTCGGGATGAGATTCTCTGGTTGACTGATCAATGGGGGGAATTGACGCGTATGAGCAACGAAGCGACAGGAGAATTGACAGGAGAAGTGACAGGAGAAGTGACCGTCCCACCAGCACATTGGCGCAGCATCGACAACGGAAAAGCCTTTGAATGGGGACGTACATCGCAGGATTACGGGAAGTACCGGGATATTTATCCGGTTTCCTTCTACCAGAACCTGCTGGCCATGGGCATTGGCTTGAAAGGGCAGGATATACTGGATCTGGGGACCGGAACCGGCGTACTCCCAAGAGGGTTGTATCCCTATGGGGCACGATTTGTCGGAACGGATCGATCGATGGAACAAATCGAAGTGGCAAAATCACTTTCTCAGGCTCAGGGGATGGACATCGCGTTCCATGCGAGACCCGCGGAAGACACGGGGATGCCATCGGGGACGTTTGATGTCATCACGGCTTGCCAGTGTTTCCTGTATTTTGACAAGTCCATTGTGCTGCCTGAAATCAAACGCATGTTGAAAACAGGCGGGATGTTCGCTACGATGTGGATGGCGTGGATGCCTGGACTGGACGCGGTATCAAGCCTGTCGGAAGAAATCATTCTGCGATATAATCCGGACTGGAAAGGTGCCGGGTATACCCCCATGCAAGTGGATGAGCAGGCATGGGCCCGGGATGGCTTCCGTGTGAAGCAGGTGGTATCCTATCAGGAGCGGATTCCCTTCCATCTGGAAAGCTGGACGGGTAGAATCCGCGCGTGCAGAGGCATTGGCGCTTCCCTGCCGGAAGAGAGGGTCCAAGCCTTTGACCGGGAGCATCGGGCAGCCATCCGGCAGACATTCGGGGAATCATTCGACGTACTGCATCATATCCTGTTGGTCAGTTATGAGCCTGTGATTGATGCAGGCCGACGGAAGGAGCCACCAGATGATTTTTCGTGAAGCAGGTGAACAGGGGAATCCGGTCGTGATGCTTCTCCACGGGGGTGGTCTGTCGGACTGGTCCTTGCGGCATGTTGCAGAGGGCCTGAAGACGGATTATCATGTTGTGACCCCGATTCTGGATGGGCACGGCGAAGCGGCGGATACTGTTTTTGAAAGCATCGAGGCGGAGGCGGAAAAACTGCTGGCGTATGTGGATGAGCGGTTTGGCGGGCATGTGCACGCCCTGTGCGGACTTTCGATTGGGGCGCAGATCGTTGTGGAGATGCTGACCCGCCGAACGGATATCGCTGCGTGTGCTGTTGTGGAAAGCGCTTTGCTGATACCGATTCCAGGCGCGGCGATGATGACGGGTCCCATGCTGTCCCTTTCCTATGGCCTGATCAAAAAGCGTTGGTTTGCGCGTCTGCAGGCGAAAAGCCTGTGCATTCCGGAGGATTTGTTCGAGACCTATTTTCAGGAAAGCCAGCGGATGTCGAAACAGTCATTGGCCAATATCACCACCAGCAACAGCCGGTATGCCCTGAAACCTGCAGTGCGGGAAACCACAGCCAGGGTGTTGATTCTGGTTGGCGGAAAGGAATTGTCCGTAATGAAGAAATCCGCGAGCCTGCTGCATGATGCGGTCAGAGAGAGCGAACTGCGGGTGATGCCAGGGAAGAAGCATGGGGAAACGAGCCTGCGTGAACCTGAAGCTTTTGTGAAGAGCTTGAAGGCGTTTTTCGCATCAAGTGCTGAGAACCAGAAGAGTGTCCTGTGAGGAAGTGTCTGGAGGACGACAACATGAGGAAACAACCCAACATTCTGCTCATCAACTGTGATGACTTGGGATATGGCGATTTGGGGTGCTATGGGTCAACCTGCAACCGGACGCCTGTGATTGATCAGATGGCGGCTGACGGCATGCGACTGACTGATTTCTACATGGCCTCACCCGTGTGCTCCCCCTCCCGTGGTGCGATGATGACCGGGTGCTATCCGCCGCGCATCGGGTTCGGCGACTTTGACGGGCAATGGGTTCTGTTCCCCGGGCAGGGACTGGGTCTGCATCCGCAGGAGCGAACCATCGCCTCGTTGCTCAAGGATGTAGGCTATCACACCATGCTTGTCGGCAAATGGCACTGCGGGGATCAACCCGAGTTTCTCCCCACACGACATGGATTCGATCATTACTACGGGCTTCCCTACAGCAACGACATGGGGCGGCAGACCGGTCGGGGAGACATTTATCCGCCGCTTCCGCTGCTGCTGGATGAGGAAGTCCTCGAGGAGCAGCCGGATCAGCGCTCTCTGACCGAACGGTATGTGGAGCAGGCCGTGCGGTTCATGCGGGAAAACCGGGAAAATCCGTTTTTCCTGTACATGGCCCACATGCATGTGCATCTCCCTCATTACGCTCCGGAGCGCTTTGAGCGGGAATCCCGCAATGGCGAGTACGGCGCGTCGGTGGAATGTGTGGACTGGGCGACAGGGGTTCTGCTGCATGAGTTGAAGCGATTGGGATTGGATGAGGACACGCTGGTGGTCTTCACATCGGACAATGGCTCGCGGGGAGACCGCGGCGGCAGCAATGCACCCCTTCGCGGGACGAAAGGCACCACCTGGGAGGGTGGACAGCGGGTTCCCTGCATTTTCCGCTGGCCGGGGAAGATACAGGCCGGGCAGGTGGGACATGGGGTGGTTTCCTCCCTTGATTTCTATAAAACCTTTGCGCGGCTGACTCAGGCGGAGATTCCGCAAGATCGGATATTGGACGGATTCGATCTGGTGCCCATGCTGTTGGATGGGGAGGCTTCCCCCCGTTCCACTTTTTTCTACTACATCCGCAACCATCTTGAAGCAGTGCGGGAAGGGCGATGGAAACTCCACGTCCACAAGGGTGACGCGACGCGGCTTGAACTGTACGATCTGGAACAGGACTGTGCGGAACTGCGGGATCTGGCTTCTGATCAGCCGGAAGTGGTGGAAAGGCTCCAGGGCTTGCTGGCCGCCTGCCGTGAGGATCTGGGCGACTCTCTGACAGGGGTGCAGGGAAAGCATGTCCGGCCTGCCGGGCGTGTGGAGCACCCGGATACCTTGACCCATTATGACTCTTCCCACCCATATTTCCTTGCCATGTACGACAAGGGTGACGCGGGCTGAAGAACGTGTCGGATTGCCGGCGGTCCATGAGGGTGACGCGGGCTGAAGACCATGTTGGATTGCCGGCGGTCTGTGAAGGACAGAAAAAAGAGGAGCAAACGAATGGCAGCATGGGACCCGAACCTCTATTTGCGGTTTGAGAAGGAAAGAACCCAACCTGCGAAAGACCTCGTCTCCCGCATTGAGTTGGAAAAACCGAAGCGCATCATCGACATTGGCTGCGGGCCAGGCAACAGCACGGTACAACTTCGTGACAGATGGCCTCATGCGGAGATTTTCGGCATCGACAACTCACAGGAGATGATTCAGAAGGCGGGGACCGCGTATCCTGACATGAACTGGGTGGTTCATGACATCACGGAGAATCTCTCGGGCTTTGGATCATTCGATCTGGTTTTTTCCAACGCGGTGATTCAGTGGGTTCCGGATCAGCGATTGCTGTTGACACGCCTGTTTGCCATGCTCAACCCGGGTGGTGTGCTGGCTGTCCAGGTCCCGAATGCCTGGGCGATACCCATCAGCGTGGCCATCCGGGAAGTAGCGGATGAGCCTGTGTTCCAACCTGTGTTGTCTGGTCTGGATGATACACCTTCCTATCGGGAACCCTCTTTCTACTATGATGTTTTGACGGGGCTGACCAACGATGTGCATGTCTGGGAAACCACATACTATCACGCGTTGCAGGATCATGAGGCCATTGTGGAGTGGTATCGCTCCACGGGTATGAAACCTTACCTCGAAAGACTTGATGAACCGGGAAGAGTCCGGTTCATCGCTTCCGTTCTGGGAAAGGTTCGCATGGCGTATCCGGTACAGACTGACGGCCATGTGTTGTTTCCATTCCGTCGGGTGTTTTTCGCGGGGAAGAGAGTGCCTGCATGAACACACAGGTTTATTTCATCCGGCATGCAGAGCCGGATTACACCGTCCATGAGGATGCGATACGGCCCCTGACGGCGAAGGGACTGAAGGACGCGGAAGCTTTGATTGAATTGTTTTCAGGCATTCCGGTCGATCAGGTATATGCAAGTCCCTTTCTGCGGGCAGTTGATACCGTGAGGCCACTTGCAGCCGAGCGCCACCTGATGGTCGAAACCGTGGAGGATTTTCGGGAGCGAAGGGTGGACTCCGGTTGGATTGAGGACTTTCACACATTTTCCAAACGGCAATGGGCGGATTTTCAGTATAAGCTGACGGATGGGGAATGTCTGGAAGAGGTTCAGCAGAGAAACGTCCGTGCGCTGACCGAAGTGCTGAAACGCCATCCTGGCGGGCATATTGTGATTGGTACCCATGGTACCGCCTTGAGCACCCTGCTTCATCATTATGATCCGACTTATGGTTATGAATGGTTTGAACGCATTCGAACCGTAATGCCGCTGGTAATGAAGGCAACGTTTGCGGCTGATGGAATTATTAACATAACCGAAATATCCATAATAACTGCAGAACAAATGTGACCTGATGTTGACCATTCCCATGGCTGCGAACAGTTCGGCTTCGTCGTTGAATGTGGCCTGTACAGCATCCATTGTCTTCCATGAGGTCGCCAGACAATGGGCAATCGGTGGGAAGGAAGGAGTGCTGTAACGGTCCTCTCATTGCGGTCTCGATATGAATCCTCGAAACATCCAGGAAGGAGGGCATCATGACACCTATGGAGAACAGTGACCCCGATTCGGAAGAAAGGCTGACCGGCGGGAATGTCAACGAGGTGGTACGGATCGGGAACGCGGTGCATCGCTCCACATCCGGAAACAAGCATGTCCATGGCTTGCTTCGGTACCTGGAGGCGCAGGGATTTGCTGGTGCTCCCCGGTATCTTGGCCTTGACCCGGATGGTCGCGAGAGGTTGTCCTTTTTGCCGGGTGACGTTCCCGGGAATGCGTACCCGGATTGTGATCCCCTCA
>JAIFNI010000108.1:10772-12351 GCA_020047785.1 Clostridia bacterium | reverse complement strand
GTCCGGGGAAACCGTGGCCATCGTGGGGGAAACCGGTTCCGGCAAAACGACCCTGGTGAATCTGGCCTGTCGCTTCTACGAGCCGACGGCCGGCAGCATCCTCGTCGATGGCGTCGATTATCGCGAACGTCCGTTGATGTGGATGTATGGAAATCTGGGTTATGTCCTGCAGGAACCTCATCTTTTTTCCGGAACCGTTCGGGAAAATATCGCTTACAGCCGGAAAGAGGCGACCGAGGACGATGTCATCCGTGCGGCCACATTGGTCAATGCGCATGATTTCATTCTCAATCTTGAAAAAGGATATGAATCGGAAGTGGGCGAGAACGGCAGCCGGCTTTCCACCGGGCAGAAGCAGCTGATATCCTTCGCACGCGCCATCCTGGCGGATCCGGGGATGTTTGTTCTGGATGAGGCCACCTCTTCGGTTGACACGGAAACGGAATATCTCATCCAGGATGCCATGCACAAAGCCCTGCGCGGACGCACAAGTTTCCTGATTGCACATCGCCTCTCCACCATCCGGGCGGCGGACCGCATCCTCGTCATCGAGAAGGGGAAAATCGCCGAAGAGGGTTCGCACAAGGAATTGATAAAGAAACGTGGACATTATTACCAACTTTACACGAACCAGTTCATGGCTGAACAGGAAGCCGTACTGGTCGGTTAGGGCTTGGAACGAAATTGCCAGCTGCTCCATAAATTTCAGAAAACAATGACCAGACCTGCTCTTCACACACGAAATGAATCATGAATATGTTTTATGCGGATGCTTGTCTGAAATCGGGGCCTGATAGCCAATGTCCGTGTTATACTTGGTTCAGGAACAGAAAGATTGGGAAATGTGATGCAAATAGACGAACCTCAGAAAAGAGCGGAATGATAAGAAAAGAGCGGAATGATAAGAAAAGAGCGGAATGATAAGAAAAGCGGAATGATAAAAAAAGAGCATAATGATTAGAAAAGAGTGGAATGATAAGTAAAAGTGAAATGATAAGGAAAAGTGGAAAAAGCGGAATGATTCACACCAAATGTATGATTCACACAAAAAGCAAGCTTGGGCTGTCCGCTTTTCTTGTGTGCATGCTGCTTGTCGTTGATTTCCTTTCACTTCCTGTTTCAGCCGGTTTGCCGGGTGTGGTTTCCCCGCTGCAGCCGTCCCTTTCGCATGTCCTCACTGAAATGACGGGTATGCCTGCATCATTTCCGGGTCTTTCAATCGGTGATGCCAGGATTGAGAACGGGAAACTCCTTCTTGTTTTTGATTGTGCGGGAGCGGATTCTGTCGTGGCACTCGGTGGCAGGGCCATGCGGTTTGATGTGAAGGCGGGAACCGGAAACAATGGAACATTGAGCATTCTGCTGGACGGAGGTTGGCTGACGGAGTCATCCGGTACCGGGAAACTGGTGCTGGAATGTGATTGGCCCATGCCGCAGGCAGATGGAAAGTTTCATATCGGCGAGGCAGTGCTGGCACTCCCACGACAGCCGAAGGCAAATGAATTTCCAACGGTGACATCAGCATCGGGACTGACCATGCCAACGGTGACATCAGCATCGGGACTGACCATGCCAACGG
>JAIFNI010000108.1:0-10754 GCA_020047785.1 Clostridia bacterium | reverse complement strand
TCAGCATCGGGACTGACCATGCCAACGGTGACATCAGCATCGGGACTCACCCTTGCACCTGCGACGACATCATCCGGATTTGCAGCGACTGTTGCGAAAGCAGCTTCGACATCAGTCGCCACACAGGCAGCGTCCGTGACATCCACACCAGGTCTTGCCATGGCCTCGGGTTATATCGTCAAGTTGCCATTATGGGCGGAAAACAAGTCCGAAACCATGTTTTCCATCACCATGGGCATAGCGCCGATTCCTGTTTCAGGAAAACGGCTGGCCCCTGTCCCAGTGGAAACGCTTCGATATGTCTCTTCCGACATGCTGCTTCCCGTTGACTACAAACCCAATCTCCGCTGGACATCAAACCTGCTCGGACTGAAGCCGGGGGAGTCTTTTCAGTTCCACCCGGATGTGGTGACCGCACTGCGCACCATGCTTCGGGCAGCGCAGATGCAGGGCATATCAGGGTTTGATCTCGGAAACAGCTATCGGTCGGCAGTCTGGCAGAAGACTCTGTTTGACCGGCGCCTGAACTGGAGCAAAGCAGACAGGACCATCCTGGATCCGCTCGCGGCAACCCTTCGCAGAGTTGCGCGACCATTCGGGAGCGAACATCAGACCGGTCTTGCGTTTGACATCGAAGCCCTGACCGGCTACGGTCTGAATTTCGCCAAAACTGCAAATTATCGTTGGCTGATGGCTGAAGGATGGAAATACGGATTTGTCGTGCGGTATCCGGATGGATGGGAATCAGCGACAAAAGTGATGTTCGAGCCCTGGCACGTGCGGTATCTCGGAAAGCAGATGGCCGGGTATCTGTTTCGGAACAGAATCCCTTACGAAGGGTTCGTCACAAAAGCGAAAGACCAAGGGTCCGTCTGGCTCGGAAATACCGAAGCGGGGTCTGATACCGTATGGCTGGCTGTGACCGCAACGTCGGATGCCGTGTATGCATCGGGCGGAGACAGTCTGAGTCCGATCATTTCAAGATTCCTGCCTGACCAGGGTATCTGGATGATTCCGTTTGGCAGTACGCCACTCATTCACCGCGGTGATTGAACCGTGCGCGCGCGTTTCTTCCTGTACAGCATTTCATCCGCGCGCTGGACGTCGCTTTCAAAGGAATCTTTGCCATCCCCGAATGCATACCCCCATGTGAAATCAATGCGGTATCCCTTCATCAAATCCGAGTTCAAGCGGTCTAGCTGGAGGAGCATGCGTTCCTGCATCACTTCCACGGTTGTTTCCCCGGCCTGTTTCAGCAGAAGGAGAAAGGAATCTCCCCCCTGACGGACAAGCCGGTCAGTTTCACGGATGCACAAGGCAAGAGCCTCCTCGACACGGCGAAGAACCGTGTCACCTTCCGGATAGCCAAAACGTTCATTGATATGGCGAAGGTCGTCGATATCCACCAGCATGATGATGTACCGATTGTCCGGAAGGGGATGATAGGCCGCATCGGATTCCGGTTTCGAAACCGCACCTTCCAGATTGCCGCG
This sequence comes from Clostridia bacterium, assembly GCA_020047785.1. Taxonomy (GTDB): domain Bacteria; phylum Bacillota; class Clostridia; order DSM-8532; family DSM-8532; genus JAEWSN01. The sequence continues at coordinate 9,261 of JAIFNI010000108.1, read as the reverse complement.
CACCTTCAGCTCGTTGAGCTTTCGGTTCACCACCATCAGCTGATTCCTGGTTTCAACCATGCGCTGTCTGTTCCGGTTCTGCTCCGCCCGCTGCTGCTTTGTGCTCAACCAGCCGATGCAATGCGTGGCAATGTCGTCCAGATGTCCGATTGCGGCTGCCTTGGGAGATATGAGCAGGTAGCCGAACGGCTGGTTGTCGAAAGATATTTCCTTGAATACAAGGGGGCAGTTGGAATCGGAAATTTGCTTGTCCGGGAGCAATGTACCGGTTGGAAAAATATCACCGGTCGGCAGGAGCCTGCCATCGGAACAGCTGTACAGCATTCTGGACGTTTCCGGACGGCCCCCCTTCTCCTTGATTGTACCGGGCCAAGCATATTGCACGACATGAAGGGAGGGAATTCCATAATGATGGAGTTTCCCTGTTATCTCCTCCCAGAAACCCTCATCGGTTGAGGCACCGGTGAAAAATTCGGCATGACAAAGTTCCGTCATGGGAAAAAGACTCAGCAGCTGTCTCAGCGCATCGATGCGTTTGGCACATCCGGAAGAGACATTCTTCATGAGAAAGGGTTTGACTTTTGTCTGGCTTTCTGTCCTCATTGCGCCTTTTGCCGAAAGAACCGACAGCGCTTCCGAGGCCAGCTCCGCAGGATTGTTGGAAACGGTTGTGAGGGGTGGAAAGGCAAGCAGGCTGCAGGGTGCGTTCCCGTAGCCCGTGACAAGCAGATCCCCCGGAACCTCGATTCCCTCTGCCGCCAGAAGCCGAAGCCCTCCGCTTGCGGCCTCGTCATTGGCAAAGGTGACCGCATCAAGGCTGCCGCTCCGGATAAGAGAAAGCAGACGTTTCATCGCATGATATCCGGACATAGGGCTGAAGAGCCCCTCCAAAAGCCACTCGGGCTGCACGGGAATTCCTTTGGCCGCCATCGCATCCAGATAGGCGGATTTCCTCTCTGCGGCCTCCCTGTTTTCTGCCGGCCCGGAGACATGCGCAATGCGTCGGGCTCCTTGTTCGAACAGGTGCATCATGATCATGCGCATCCCGGTCGTATTGTCGGATTGCACAGAGGGAACGGAAGGAAACCTGGGTCCGATGGTGACACTGGGAATGGTCAACAGATTGATGAAGTTTCTGATGGATTCCGACGCATCGGACAAAACAATGGAATCCGCCAGAATGACAACCCCTTCGATGCCATGTCCGGGCAGTTTTTCCGCAATCCCAGCGAGGCTGCTGCAGCATGCCTCATAAACCATGAGCCGGACTCCGGCAGCTTCACAGACATGTCCGAGTGCTTCTGACATGGCGAAATCGAATGACCAGGTAATGTTTTCCAAGACCAGCGCGACACGTTTCATCGGTCCTCCTGGATGGTTCAGTGATTCCGTCCTGGCTGTTCTGCCTGCTCCATCCATTTTACCTCAGATGTTTCTTGCATACAATTTGCCAAATGTCGAAAAACGTCGGAAAATCACACTTTCCCGCTGACGAAACGTACGCTCAACCAAGGAAGGCTATCTCAGAAGGCCGATGCCTGTATGGTTGCACTATTGCCAATGGCGGATTCTCCGGTTTATAATGATTTTGGATGCCAAAGGGCATCATGACTCCATTAGGTGAGGCTCCTATGCGGACGCACGCTGCACCCGGGAAACGTCGAGAGACGCCAACGTGGGAAAACAGGCACTACCGGAAACAAGGTTTTGCCCATGCAGCCGGAAACGTTCCAAGTCGCATAGTGCCAAAGCTCGGATGAGGGGAGTGGTGGTTATGAACGACGATCGAAGTCCGCATCCTGCGGTCTTTTTCTTTGCCCAAATCCATCCGGATATGGATGGAGGCCTCGGCCGGTTGTTGCCGGCGTTCATGCAGAGAGGTGATTGAAGGGCTGAAAAAGAGACATCTTGTCCGATGCATTTCCAACGACGGAGGAATGTATTCCATCCTCGCTTGAAACGGAACAGGATATTTCTTTGTGATGCCTGAAGGGAAAGAAGGTGATTTCCGATGATGGAGATCTTCAGGACGACGGACCCGGCAGCCGAACTTGTGCGTGTCGACCAAATCGAACGCGGCTGCTGGATCAATCTCATTGCGCCGACCCAGGAAGAACTGGACCGAATTTCGCATGAGATGGAAATTGAGCCGAATTTTTTGAGTGATCCGCTTGATGATGAAGAAAAGGCACGTATTGACATCGAGGACGATCAGACCCTTATCATTGTGGATGTTCCTTATGTTTACGAGGATGACAAGATCATCAAGTTCGAGACCCTGCCGATGGGCATGCTGCATGTTCGGGACGACTATCTGATCACCATCTGCAGCAAACCGGCAGCCGTGTTGGAGCGTTTCCGAAATGGCCAGATCAAAGGACTTTTCACCTACAAGAAGACCCGCTTCATCTTCCAGATTCTCTATCATGTGGCGAAAGACTACCTCAAATACCTCAAGCATATCGACAAGAAAACCGATGAGATAGAAGACCAGCTGCACAAGTCAATGAAAAACCGTGAATTGTACAGACTGATGGAACTCGGAAAATCCCTGGTTTATTTCACCACTTCGCTGAAATCAAACGAGGCGATGATGGAGCGCATTCTGCGTGGCCGGATCGTGAAAATGTACGAAGAGGACCAGGATCTTCTGGAGGATGCCATCGTTGAAATCAAACAGGCCATAGAAATGTCGAACATCTACAGCAGCATTCAGAACAGTACCATGGACACGTACGCATCCATCATCTCGAACAACTTGAACGGCGTCATGAAATTTCTGGCTTCCGTGACGATCGTGCTGGCCATACCAACCATGGTATTCAGTTATTTCGGTCAGAATGTGGTGTTTCCGTATACCAATCTTGCCAACATCGCGGGAAGTTTCATGTGGCTGTGGGTTTTGCTCGCTTCGGTGGTATTATCTGCAGGGACGGCACTTTTTCTTTACAAGAAGGACATGTTTTGATTCGGGGGCTGTCTGGCAAAGACAGCCCTTGCACATCCGGCGGACCAGGATACCGTCAGGCTGTTGCACAACTCCCATTCGCGAAACACGGTAGAGGACTGCCCCGACCGTTTTCGATAGACAGACCGGACCGGACAGGCGTGAGTTTGTTAACCTGCTGCAACTGTACGGAATGGTCGAAGCACACCTTCAGCAGACAGACATCTAGTATTGGGAATGTGAGGATGAGCCGAAGTGAAGAACTACTGTGTCGACAACGAGAATGATGCATTTGTCTACCGGATTCCATACGGAAGCCTTGGCATTGTATCCCTGAGTGGTGCCTCTGAAGTGGGCAACCTTGTGGACGACTGGATTGCCGGGTGGCGGCAGGAAACCGTGAACCTCTATCCCGACATTGCCCGATTGTCACCGGATTACCTGCGTTCCTCCTACCTCATCCCGCACCAGGCCAACCGGTTCGCCACCGGGGAAGGAAAGCTGGTGATCAACGAGACTGTCCGCAATCATGATGTTTTCATTCTGGCCGATGTCGGAAACTACAACTGTTCCTACTCCATGTATGGCCAGCAGCGTCCGATGAGTCCGGACGACCATTACTGGGACATCATCCGCACCATCGGTGCCATCAGCGGCAAGGCGAAGCGCATCTCCGTCATCATGCCCCTTCTCTATGAAGGACGGCAGCACAAGCGCACTTCCCGCGAATCGCTTGACTGTGCCATCGCCCTGCAGGAGCTGGATCGTCTGGGGGTTTCAAACATCATCACCTTTGATGCGCATGACCCGCGTGTCTGCAATGCAATTCCCCTTTCCAGCTTCGAGAACCTCAGTCCGCATTATCAGGTGCTCAAGGCACTCTTCAGGAAGGAAAAGGACCTGATGATGGACAAGGACCACATGCTCGTGGTCAGTCCGGATGAGGGGGGTCTGCAGCGCAATATCTACTATGCCACCATGCTTGGGTTGAATGTGTCCACCTTCTACAAGCGCCGCGACTATACCCGGGTTGTGAACGGCAAGAATCCCATCGTCAGCCATGAATACCTCGGAGACAATCTGGACGGAAAAGATGTCCTCATTGCCGACGACCTCATCGCTTCGGGAGATTCTGTCCTGGATGTGGCCCGTGAGCTGAAGAAGCGCAATGCAAACCGTGTGTTTGTCGTTGTCACTTTCGCACAGTTCACACAGGGGCTGGAAAAATTCAATGATGCTTATGCGGAAGGCCTTATTTCCCGCGTATATGCCACGAATCTGACGTATCGCACACCGGAGCTTCTTGCTTCACCGTGGTTTGTCGATGTCAACATGTCCAAATTCATGGCCTATGTGATTGAGACCTTGAATCATGATCAATCGCTGAGCCATCTCATCGACCCGTCGGACAAGATTCACAATCTCATCAAGCGCCAGGCCGCAAGAAAATGATTCGGCAGAGCCCATCCGTTTTTGCACCAGCAGTGCACGACTTTTCCACCAGCAGTGCACGACTTTCCACCAGCAGTGCACGACTTTTCCACCAGCAGCACACGTCAGACTGAAAGGATCGGAAACGCAGGTTTCCGGTCCTAGTCGCCGGAAAGAGATTACCTGCTCTTTTCCTGATAAGAATGGCAGGTTTGGCCATTGTTTTCGGGAATTCAAAGAGCAGGTTATTTCTTTACAAGACCCTTTTTCATAAAATGAGACAGGTGAACATGCGATTCATCCATTTCACTGCAGACCATCGTGTGAGATAATGGTAACTGAAATCGATTTCAGTAGATGAAATCAGTTGCACACTGTTATGAATGTGGGTTCCGGATATTTCAAGTCAAATCGGCGGAAAACGATGCAATTGTTTCTTGGTCTGCCGGTACTGGATGACCTGCCAGTACTGGATGACCTGACGGCACTGGATGACCTGCCGGTACTGGATGACCTGACGGCACCATTGTCTGGTTGAAAGGGTTTATTGAAAGGAAGGCGGTAACGATATGAGCGGCAGGATGAAAACAATTCGTTTTAACGATGGCTGGACCTTCAGGCTGGAGGACGGAATCTGGAACGGCATGCAGGAGGAAGCCCAGACAGTCGGTTATGCGGACAGTGGATGGCGGAACCTCTCGCTTCCGCACGACTGGAGCATCGAGGGGCCGTTTGATGAATCCCTCACCAGCGCGACGGCCTATCTGCCGGGAGGCATCGGTTGGTACCGAAAGAGATTCCGGCTGCCCGACGGTGTGCTGGCAGCCGGGATGCGCATCCGACTCCGCTTTGACGGCGCATACAACCACAGTATGGTTTGGTGCAATGGGAAGCTGCTCGGGGAGAGACCATATGGATACAGCACCTTTTCCTATGACATCACGGGCTGTTTGTTGCCGGATGGACGGGAAGGTGCTTCCGAGCAGGTTGTAGCTGTTCGCATCGATCATTCCGAGTTTTCCGACTCCCGCTGGTATACGGGTTCCGGCATCACCCGCGATATCTGGTTGACCGTTTCTGAACCGATTCATGTAAAGGAGGACGGCATCTTCATCCAGACCCCTGTCGCGAATGCCCGTGAAGCTGAAGTCCGCATTGAGACGACGATTCTGAATGAAACGGAGAATCCGTGCCGGGTTCTGCTCGTCAGTCGCGTTCTGGATGCTGCAGGCCATGAGGTCGGCGCGTCTGCCAGCCGTCGAGGATTGGAAACGGCCGGCGAAACTGTTTTCGCCCAGACTGTCCGGCTTTCCCAGCCGGTTCTGTGGTCGCCGGAACAACCTGCGTTATATCAGGTGGAGACATTGCTGTACGAGGATCCTGGCATGCGGTATGAAGCGGGGCGGCATGCAGGCGAGGCGCAGGCGGCAGGACTGAAACAGGCACCAACAAGTGACGGCAGTCGGACCGGTGGTTTGATGCAGTCCGAACACCCTCCCGTCGAGTGGGTCAACGGCATTCCGGTTCTGGCGGTGAAGGAGAAGACAGGTGCACTATCCAGTCTGGCAATTGCCGACGATTTGAACTGTTTCGATCGGAAAACCACCTCGTTCGGGATCCGTTCATTCTCGTTCCATCCTGATTTTGGATTTGTTCTCAATGGCGTGAACCGGAAGCTTAAGGGGGTCTGTCTCCACCACGATGCCGGCTGTTTTGGCGCAGCAGTCCCGAAGAAGGTCTGGTCGCGCCGTTTCCGTCTCCTGAAGGAATCCGGGTGCAATGCCATCCGTTTCAGCCACAACCCGCCGGATCCGAATCTGCTCGATCTCTGCGATGAAATGGGATTCCTGGCCATGGATGAAGCGTTCGATGAATGGGAGGAATCGAAGAACAAGTGGGTCTTCGGTCACAACAAGGGGATTCCGAGCCGTCAGGGATATGCGCCCCATTTCGCTGAATGGGCAGAGGCGGATCTGAAGGCCATGGTGCTGCGCGACCGCAATCATCCCTCCATCATACTATGGAGCATCGGAAACGAAATCGACTACCCGAATGACCCGTGGACACATGAAATTCTGGGAGAGCGCTTCAAGCCGGACCATCCCCATTCGGATCGACTGGGTGTCGTTGCCGGGAAACTGGCTGCCATGGTCCGGTCCCTTGATACGACCCGCCCGGTGACCTCGGCGCTGGCTGATGTGTCCATTTCCAACCTGACCGGTTTTGCCGACGCTCTCGACGTGGCCGGATACAATTACCTGGAGCGCCATTATGAGGCGGACCACAAGGCACACCCGGAGCGCATCATCTACGGCAGCGAGAACAGCCAGTCGGTGGAGGCCTGGAAGGCTGTCCGTGACAATGATTACATCTGTGGCCAGTTCCTTTGGACCGGCATCGACTTTCTCGGGGAAGCCCAGGGTTGGCCCATCCGCAACTCGCAGGCCGGATATCTGGACATAGCGGGTTTCCCAAAGCCGGGTTTCCATTTCCGGAAGGCGATGTGGACGAATGCTCCGATGGCCTGGCTGTCCGTGCTTCCGCCTGATCTGAATCTGGAAATGCGCCGTTGGCGGGGTTGGGCTGCGGTTTCATCATGGAACTGGAACGGCAGGGATGGGGAGGAAATCTCCGTTCTGCTGCATACGAACTGTCCGGAAGCCGAGTTGTTCCTGAATGGGGAATCACAGGGCCGTAAGATTGTGACCGATCTGGACTCCCTGCCACTGGAATGGAAGATTCCATATCGGGCAGGAACCTTGACGGCAAAAGGGTTTCGGGATGGAAACACAGTATGCGCGTGCAGTTTGACAACGGCCGGCGAACCTTCCCGAATGACGGGCCGCTTCGAAGACGCTTCCCTGCTTGGCGATGGTTCGGATCTGACCCATCTTGAAATCGATATCACAGATCGGGAGGGGATTCCGGTGCCGAATGCGGCGCATCGTCTCACCGTTGCCTGCGAAGGCCCAGTCTGCGTCATAGGATTGGAAAACGGGGATCCGGCAAGCCATGAGCCGTATGGGACGGAAAGCCGGATGGCGTATCGTGGAAAACTGCTTGTGGTGCTGCAGTCCACAGGAGGTACCGGCAGCGCGCTGGTTCATGTTTCAGGCGAAGGACTGGAGACATTGACGGCAGGTATCTCCTGCGTCTGAATCGATGAGCCGTTCAACAGTGCCAACAAGCAGAAAAGTGCCGGTGAGTGGAAGATACGGCAGGAATCACAATGAGTGATGATGATAAAATGGTTTCAACAAAGGAGGGCACATCCATGAATCATTACATTACCGCCTATGCCATGGACCATTCGATGCCCATCGTCAACGAGACCGACTGCCGCATGCTGACCCACTTGAACATCGCCTTCGGTTTGGTGCGGGACAACAGGGTGACGATCGCCCATTTGAAGAATCTCGACTGTATCGCCTCCTGGCGTAAATGGAACCCGGAATTGAAGGTTCTGCTGTCCGTCGGCGGATGGGGAGCGGGCGGCTTTTCAGAGGCTGCTTTCACGGAAACAGGCCGCAGAATCTTCGCGGAAACCTGTGCAGATGCCGTGCGTGTAATCGGGTTGGACGGCATTGACCTGGATTGGGAATATCCCTGCTATGGTGAAGCGGACATCGGTTGCCACAAGGCGGACAGGAAAAACTTCACCATGTTGCTGAAAGAGGTGCGGGAAGCACTCGACAAGATGCCGGGAGCCCGAAAACTGCTCACGATTGCGGCCGGAGCGGACCAGTACTATGTCGATGGCACCGAAATGGACCAGGTGCAGAAGTACCTGGACATTGTGCAGCTCATGACCTACGACATGCGCGGCGGGTTCCAGATCCTCACCGGACATCATACCAACCTGTACAATTCCACGGGGGATCTGTTCCGCATCAGCACGGAGAGTTCTGTCCGGATGTTCGTGAATGCCGGGGTGCCGAAGGAAAAGATCGTCATCGGGGCGGCCTTCTACGGGCGCATGTGGAAAAATGTACCGGAGCGGAACAACGGTCTCCACCAGATGACCGGCGGAACCGGTGGTCATGGTGCGCATTACGACGAGATCGCAGAAAAATTTCTTGCCCAGGGATACACCCGGTACTGGGATGATGAAGCGAAAGCTCCCTGGCTCTTCAACGGGACCAACTTCCTGACCTATGACGACCCGGAGTCCATCGCCTGCAAGTGTGCTTACCTGAAGGAACAGGGATTGGCCGGCATCATGTATTGGGAGCATGGCGCGGACAAGACGCGCGAATTGCTCGGGACGATGTACAAGTGTCTGAAGGAATGATGCTTGGAACAAGGCCAGGATGAAAAGAGGGCTGTGTTCGTTTTGATGCGGACACTGCCCTCTCTCTTCGGAGCTTGATTCAAGCGTGTGCTGCTGTGCGATGGGGCGCCTTTTCCTCTCAGGCGTGTGGCTGCTGCACGAGGGGGCGCCTTTTCCTCTCTTACATGTGGCTGTTGTGCGTCGGTGCGCCTTCGTTCCGTTCAGGTCCGTGCTGCTGCGTGACGCAGCACTTGTATCCGGGAGCCCTCCGGATCGCCGTGTTCCTTGTCAAACGCGAAACGGTTGAGGATTTCGCACGGGAAGTCCGTGCATTGTCCGCAATGATCGAGCCCTTTTCCGATGCTGCACAGCGCGACTTCGCATTCTCCGTGAAACATGTGGCCCATGGCAGCCTGACAACCCGGGCAGCTGCAACGTTCCCGCCAGTCGCAGTTGCCGCAGTCCAGCCCGCATCGCGCCATTTCCCTGACCGGGTGGACCTCCTTGACGGCGTCGGCTGCTTTTTCCTTATCCAGCTTGTTTTGCCCTGCTTTCATGTTGATTTGTTCTGCTTCCAAGATGCTTTGTCCTGCTTCATTTTGTTCTGCTTCCA
>JAIFNI010000085.1 GCA_020047785.1 Clostridia bacterium | reverse complement strand
ATGGTAGTCGCATTCCCAAGGGGGTGTGATGCTGTCATTCCATTTGCCCTGCAGATTGGCGGGCAGTTCGCCGCACAGGGAGGAGGAAGCAAGCAGGTATCGGCCGAAATGGAAATACAGAAGCGGCAACGCGGGATCGGAGCCACCCGCTCTGATACGCGTGATGCGTTCATCGGTCGGAAGCGGACACTCCGGCAGGTCGACAGACAGCGCGAGTCGTCCGAGCAGTGCGGAAAAACGGGCGCGATGGCTGTCGAGTAAATCCTTCCATGACGCATGCGGCATCGGATGGGCGGCAAGTTCTTCCTCGATCCCCTTCATGCTGGTGCCGATGTCGATGGACACGAGGATTTCCCGGGCATTCGACAACAGGAGTCCTTCCGGTGTCACTGCCGCATGTCCATCGGTACGGATGTCCACACGTACAGCAAAAGAGATGCCGCCGTTGAAACTGCAGTCATAACGGATATGTGTCGGCTCAACCCGGCACTGCTCCGTCGCATCCGGGTCTTTGACGCGCGCATAGCGGAGCAGGCCGGAAAAACAACCGGTTTCGGCGTGCCATCGGGCCATGATGGTGCCAACATCAGGGTGGGCGATGAATTCGGAAGTGACGGCGATTCCTCCCACATGGCGTTCCGTCTGCGCGACCGCTGCGTCCAGATCGAGGGAACGTGCCTCAAACCGGAGCGGAGACGTTCCGTCATGATCGGTCAGCGTGAAGAACAACTCGCCGGCGGGCTGGTAGGAATCCACCCGATGCGCGAGACCGGAAATGCCGCCGGTCCCGCCGAAGAAATGGTTGGCAAGGGTGGTGGCTTCGAAAAAGCGACCACGCCGCAGTTCATCCCGGACAAGGGGAAGGTGCCGTGCGACCGGTTCACAGGTCCGCTCGCGATGGATACCCCGCCATAGCCACTCATGGTTGAGGCTGATGCGGTCGGTGGCGGCATCTCCCCAGATCATCGCGGCAAGACGTCCGTTCCCGATGGGCAGGCCTTCCATCCATTCTTTCGGCAATGTTCGGTACCAGAGTCTGTTTTCCATGCACCCTCCTTGGTTGTCCCTGACTGGACCATCCTCATTGGCTATCGCCTGTGAATACTTACCTCCCTATGGCATATGCGTATCGGACACTTCATGAAACAACAGAACGGATCTGAGCAAGCCGGTTTCTGATGCGAGGTGCCATGAAATCGGGGTCCCCCGCAGGGGAGCCCCAATTTCATGCAATGCATTCATGGTTCCGGTGTAACAATTCGCGTTTGCGCGTTGTTATGCAGGATTCCTTTGGCTGATTCCGTGCAGCCGTTCCACCTTGGTCTTCAGGGAACCACTTGCTCAGTATCCCTTTGCGACCGCTTCCCTGGTGACCGCTTCCACAGCGGCGGCATAGCCGTTTGCATCCCAGCTTGCCTTCATGGCCTTGTAGAGTTCATCCTCATTCTTGTCCTTGCTTTCCATGATGAACTTGACCCAGTCGTCTCCAAACTTCACGGCCGCCATCTCCTGTTTTTCCGGCACATTGATGGCCTGGACGGACCAGTTGATCTGCGGATCCTTCCAGGTGCTGACGCGCATGTCGCGCTCCTTCACCGCCATGTTCCGGATGGTATCCGGGATGGATGGGTCTTCATACTGCACGAGGTCGCCGGTCCATGCAGCCAGATATCCCATCGCGGAAGTGAAGGGGTACAGGACGGAAGTCGCCGTGTGAAGGCCGGTTTTCTCGTCGACGGGGGTCAGAAGGGTGATGGCATTGTTCTCCATCTTCCAGTCCTTGCCTTCGATTCCGTACATCATGGCGTACATGCCTTCCTTGCTGTACAACCAGTCATACAGCTGAAGGATGCGGTCCATTTTCGCGTCGTCGACCTTGACATTGAAGTAGGACTCCGACCAGTAGGACATCTCCGAGAAACGGGTGTAATTGTCCTCGACCTTCGGACCGCTCATCAGCATGACGCTGTCGGCAAAATCCTTGTCGGGCTGTACCTTGACCCACGCGTCCATGACAGCTTTCAAGTGTTTCGGGGAAGTCTGACGGCCCAGAACACCCGTCTTGCCTGCGGCAAACTTTTCAAGGGCCTGGTTGTTCTCGAGGGTGGCAAAGTCAGGATCCAGACCACCGGCCTGATACATCTTCCGGAAGAACTTCATCATGGTGAAGGTCTTCTCTCCGGAGATCGGCTGGATGTAGTTTCCATCCTCACCCTTCATCCAGCGTGTATCCGTATAACCGAAGCCCGGCCAGCCCTGGCTGGTCAGAATCCAGGCAGCCTGCGGGGTGAATCCGGCGGTATCGTCCTTGCCATTGCCATCGGGATCCTTCTTGGCGAAGGCTGTGGTCATGTTGATCCAGTCCTCTTCCGTGACCGGTTCGGCAATGCCGAGTTTTTCCATCCAATCCTTGCGGACAATCAGACCGCGGTCCATGGCCCACCAGGCCGGGTCCCCGTATGTGGCACGGGGAAGGAACCAGTTCTTCCCTTCCACCTGGTATGCGGTGACTTCAGGCAGCTGCAGCAGTTTGGCCGCTTCCGGATATTTGGAGACATCGGCGGGAAGCGCACGCACCACGCCGTCTTCGATCCATTGGAAGTAACGGGCCTGACCCACGTGGGCGATGGCACCGATGACGTCGGGCAGCTGGTCGGAAGCGGCCCAGGTATTGTATTTTTCATCCGCGTCGCCCCATCCGACATTCACGGGGGTCAGTTTCACCTTGAACTTGTCCGCGACCATTTTCGCGATTTCGTCCATGTCGCCTTCGGGGAAAGAATTCTGGACATCCCAGACGCTGATGGAGATTTCCATCTCCTCCATGGCCTCCGGAGCGGTGGATTCGGAAGCAGCCGGTTCGGTGGAGGCAGCGGCTGATTCCGTGGCGGCCGATTCCGACGCGGCCGGAGATGAGGATGCGGTGGGTGCAGCCGTCCCGCAGGATGCGAGCAGCAGGGCCGACAGAAGCAGAATTGCAACCAGGGTGTTTCTTGTGCGGATTTTTTTCATGTTCTCCTCCTTCATACATTTGGCTCAGGCCTTGATGGCTCCGAGCATGATGCCTTTGGTGAAGTATTTCTGCAGGAATGGATAGACCATCAGAATCGGCAGGGTCGTGATCGTGATGGTGGCCATCTGAAGCGAGCGGCCATGAACCTGGATATGGGAGTCTCTCATCGCATTCATCATCGCATTGCCGAGATCGATGGTGGCATCGACGACCATCTTGCGCAGGATCAGCTGGAGCGGCAGTTTTTGCGGATCCTGGATGAAGATCAGCGCCAGCCACCATTCATTCCACCGGTCCACCGAGTAGAACAGGGCGATGGTCGCGATGATGGGGGCTGCCACCGGCACCATGATTTGAAACATGATGCGCAGATCGTTGGCCCCGTCGATCTTGGCCGACTCCTCGAGGGATTCGGGAATCGACTGGAAATAGTTCCGCATCAGGATGAGGTAGAACGTGTTGAGCATGGGCGGCACGATCATGGCCCAGACGCTGTCGACGAAACCAAGGTTTTTGACGACCATGTACCAGGGAATGAGTCCGCCGCCGAAATACATGGTGAAAAGAATGAAGTAGAAGAAAAACTTGCGGAAGGGAAGGTTTTTCCGGGAGAGCACATAAGAACCGAGCAGGGTGATCAGCAGATTCAGGGTTGTCCCGACCGCGGTCACGAAGAGAGAAACCCCGGCGGAACGAAGGAAGTTCGGATACAGGATGGCCATGCTGTAATTCTTGAAATCGATCGCCTTCGGAAACAGATACAGCGGGGTGCTGATGATGTCCTCGTACCGGGCCACGGAAATCAGCAGCATGTTGTAGAAGGGGAATATGACGATGAGGGTGAGCGCAATCAGGACGGCATGGATGAAAAAATCAGCAATCCTGTCTCCCATGCTTTTCCGGATGCGGTTTTTCCTGATGACTGCGGTGGTTGTCTTCATACTGGTTTCCTTCCTTGTCCGAGATGACGGATATCAGCCCGTAGCAGATGCGGATACGCGCCCCCTGCCGCCGGCGGGTTGCACCGTTCAGAACAGGTTGTCCTCTCCCATCCGTCTGGCCAGCCCGTTCGCCGCCATGAGCAGGGCAAAGTTGATGACGGCCTTGAACAGGCCCGATGCTGCCGCAAAACTCTGGTTCATCGACTGCTGGAAGGCGTATCGGTAGATATAGACATCAATGGTCTCGATGATGCCGCGATTCACCCCGTTGACCAGATTGAAAATCTGATCGAATCCGCCGTTGAGGATGTTGCCGCACTGCAGGATCAGCAGGACGATAGCCGTGGAACGAATCCCCGGCCAAGTGATGTGAATGATGTTGTGCCAGCGGTTGGCACCGTCCACGGTGGCTGCTTCATACAAGGAAGGATCGATGCCGGAAATGGAGGCGAGATAGATGATGGATCCCCAACCGATGCCTTTGAAAAGATTGGACAGAATCAGCATGAGATAATTCGAAACAACCTCGCTGTTCGCAAGGAAATTGTAGGGCTGGTTCCCGGACATGGCTGTCATGATGCCATTGATGACGCCGTCCACCTGCAGCAGGTCCCGCATGATGCCGACAATGAGAATCCAGGAAAGAAAGTTGGGAAAGGTGAAGACCGTCTGGAAAAACCGTTTCAGTTTGGTGCGTGCCACTTCATTGAGCAGGATGGACAGCACGATCGGCATCGGGAACTCGAAAAGCAGGCGGGCAAAACTGATGAACACCGTATTGCGCATGGCCAGCCAGAAATCCGGCTTGCGCCACATCATTTCAAAGTACTTGAGTCCTACCCAGTTCCATTCGGAAAAGGGCTTGGTGAGCCGATGCTGTTTGAATGCCATCAGAATGCCGCCTGTCTCCAGGTTCAGCATGGGGGCATAATTGAAAATCAGATAATAGGCCAGAACCGGAATCAGCATGAACAGGAGGTATCGGTGTTCCACACACTTTCTCAGGGTTCTGCCGAACCCGCTCCTGTTTTTTCTCAACGATCCGGCCCCGTTTCGTGACAATTCCATCAGTTCCTCCCGTCCTATGACGCCGGAAAGAGATTACCTGCTCTTTTTCAGAAAAGAATGGCAGGTCTGGCCATTGTTTTCTGAAATTCATAGAGCAGGTTATTTCTTTCAAAGTCCGGTGTCTTGTCGGGTTCGTCCATCGGGCGAACGAAACCGGCAAAACCATCATACAGGGTTCGGACGCCCTGCGGTACGGGAATGGATTGACCAGATGCATGGACAGAATTGCACGGTTCCGGAATTCGGTTCATTCATGGAAGGCATGATCCCCTACTCCCTCACACGCGGACTCTGAAGCCGGACGGGGTTTTATCGAATGTCTTCCGGAAGAGCCTGGCAAAATAGAAATAATCCTGATATCCGCAGCGCTGTGCGATTTCGGCCACACTCAGGCTGGAGGACCGGAGCAGGCCTGCCGCCATGTCCAACCGCAGCCGGGTCTGATGCTCGGTCAGGGTCCTTCCCGTTTCCCGTTTGACCAGCCGGCACAGATAGCCGGGACTGAAATGGAACCGTTCCGCAAGCTCCATCAAGGCGATTCGTTCGGTCGCGTGTTCTGCGATGTATGACATCAACTCGCGGACCGTTTCTCCGCCGGCGCCTTCCGGAACCGGCGACTCAACGGCGAAGCTCCCGGCAAGCAGGTCGCCGTATACGGCAAACATGGCATGCATCGATGGGTATGCCTCGGTCAGACTCATGCCCGTATCCGGTTCATTCTCTCCCTCCCCGGCGTCCTCCCCGCTTTCCGTCTCGAGAAAGGCATCCAGCCGAAGGCGGCAGGCTTCGATCTGACGCAGGCCGGAACCCCCTTCCAGAAGCGCCTGCTCCGTCTGTGCCAGCGCCCGCCGGATGCCCGCCGCATCACAGGCGGAAAGCGCCGTCGAAAGCGCCTGGAACGGATGATGCAGGGAAACACGGCTTCCTGCACGGAAAAGGCGGACTCCGAGATGTCCATCGATGAACCAGGACAACCTGGCTTCACGGGCTTCCGCAACGGCAAGGGCCAGGAGATTCGCCGACCGGAGGGTGGCGGAGCAGCCGATGCAGGATTCGACCTCCCGGTCCGCTTCCAGCAGGGGGAGCTGAGCCTCCCGCAGGAGAAACAGCTGCTCCGCCTGCAGCAAAGGAAAGCCGATCCGGCAGGGTCCCACCGCCACACGCATGCCGTCCCGAGCATCCCAATCGGCTCCAAGACGGGCAAGCATTGCCTGTGCGGTCCCCTCATCCACCTGTTCCTCCTGCGTCAGCATGACTTCCAGCCGGCGCAGGGTTTCCTCCTCCAGTTCCTTCCGCACGCGGAACAGGCACTCCGTCATTTCCTCCGTCTGGACAGGCTTCAGGCAATAGCCGGTCACCCCGCTCGCAAGCGCCTTTCTGGCATACTCGAATTCGGCGTGTCCGCTGAGGATGATGAAGCGCATCTGCGGCCACCGCCGGTGCGCCTGGTCGATCAGTTCCAGCCCGCCCATCACAGGCATCCGGATATCGGTCAAAACAAGATCCGGCACTTGTTCTTCCATAAAGGCAAGCGCCTCTTCGCCATCCGTCGCCGTGCCGGCCAGAACGAAGCCATTCTTCGGCCAGTCGACCGAATGGATCAGACTGTGGAGCACCCAGGGCTCGTCATCGACGATCAACAAACGGTACATGTTCCCCTCTTTCCTCCGGAAGGCGCACGGTGACGGTGGTGCGCAGACCCGGCCGGCTTTCCACGGTGAGTCCGTAGGAAGTCCCGTAATACCGACGCAACCGTCCATGCACATTCAACACACCGATTTTCACATGCGAAGCCGTGAATATGTCTTCCGAACCTGTATCCCGGGTCAGTTCGCGCTGCATCTCGGTCAATACCTCTTCTTCGATGCCGACCCCGTTGTCCTGGACGGACAGCACCAGATCTCCATCCAGCAATCTTGAGGACAGGGACAGGACGCCGCCGGTCTTCCTCATTTCAAGACCGTGCTGAAGGGCATTTTCGACCAGCGGCTGCAGCAGCATTCTTGGCAGAAGGCAATCAAGCGTGTCCTCAGGAAAGGCATGCTCAACCGTATACCGACCCGGGAAACGCACCTGCTGGATGCCCAGATAATCGTCCAGCATGGCCAGTTCCTCGCGAAGCTGGACAAACTCCGCCCCCTTGACACTGTACCGATACACCTTCGACAGACTGCCGACCATGCTCACAAGACCCGGATTCCCGCCTGCAAAGGCCATCCCCTTGATGGTTTCCAGCGTATTGTAAAGAAAATGGGGATTGATCTGGCTTCGAAGCCTGGCGATTTCCGAATGGCGCTTGTAGATTTCAGATTCGATGATTTGCCGGTTCAGGGACTCCGTCGTGTCCAGCATGCGGTTGAAGCTGTCCGCCAGCATTTCCGCCTCCCGGTTTCCATGCAGGATCAGGGGTTCCGTGCGGCGTCCAAGCTTCTTTCGCATCGCATCCAGGTAGGCACCCATGACGGAAAGCGGAAGAACCGCACTATACAGGAACGACAGGAAGACAAGAACCAGAAAGGCCACCAGAACCAGAAAAAAGACAAGCTCCACCTGAAACATCCGCTTCACGTCAGCCAAAACCCGTGCCCGCGGGGTAAGGGTCAGGAGGTGCATCCGTGTTTCGCGGTTGTACAGATGGCCGGCATAATATTCGATTCCTTCGTAATCCAGTCTTGTCACAATGCCCTCCGGGCAGTCGGACAAGGGCAGCCCAGTCATTTGAGTTCCCGTTTCCAGTCGATTCGAATGAATGACTTTTTCATGTTCGTCCAGCAGAAAAAAGACCGCATCGGGATCTGCCGGCAAGATACCGAGCCCCCTGGCCATCTTCTTGCCATCCAGCAGCATGAAAACAGTACCAAGTTCCGTATTGGTCCGCGCCCCGCTGCGTACAGAGAAGGACTTGAGCGAAACCAGCATGTAGTGGAGGGTTACAACCGTGGCAATATCTGCATCATTGGTGGTCTGCATGCCGAGAAATTCCGTTTTCTTCCCTTCCGGTTCCGGCAGGGCCATGATGTCCCGTACGCCGATGACGCCGGAATCACTGGTCGGATTCCCGTCCATGGGCCGCACGACAATGGCCAGAACCCCATCGGTGATGCCGGTCGCCTGGGAAAGCCGGCGAAGGAGCAGCTGACGTGTCGTGAACCGCTCCATGCGTGTTTTGGCAGCCAGAAAATCCTGGACGACCGGATCAAAGGCAAGATTCACCATGAACCGGTGCATCTGCTCCGAGTAGCCCGTGAGGCGTGAGTCGATCTGCGTATTTCCCTCCAGGATATAGGAAATGAAGTTGTTTTCGACCTGCAGGGTCATATACGCATTCGTGATGCCGAGAAGAAGGGAAAGGACCATCAGAAAGAGAATCCCCAGAGCGAGGAACTGCTTTCGGATGGACAGGCGCTTCCAATATGCGGACATGCAGCCTCCAGTCGCACGGAAACAGCGGACCCGCACCCTGACGTGTCCTGCCTGTATTCCTGACGAATCCACCCTAGCACACTCCTGAACGGACCGTCAATCCTGCCGTCTCCGGGGTAGCTGCCGTATGTCGCTTCGATTTGCAACCTTTTCGGAATTTTTTCTGCGTTCTGCGCATTCCGTTCATCACCCGCGGAGGCGTGTCCTTGCAACGGCCGCCAGCCAGCCGGCATGCAGCCGTTCCCGCTCCTGTTCCGGCATGTCCGCCTCATAAACGGCCGAGGCCGCACGGGCATCCGGCAAGCTTTCCGGATCGGCATGCAGACCGACCGCCAGCCCGGCCATCAGACAGGACCCGAGCGCGGACACCTCTTCCATGGCTGAACAGGTCACGGAACACCCCAGCATGTCAGCCTGAAACTGCATCAGGAAACGGTCGCGCGTCGGTCCGCCATCCACGCGGAGACCCTGAAGCGGGATATCGGTTTCGACCGCCATCAGGTCCAGCACGTCCTTGATCTGGTAGGCGATGGACTCCTCCGCTGCGCGTACTACATGCGCCTTCTTCGTTCCCCGCGTCATGCCGGTGAGGGCGGCGCGCGCGTCACTGTCCCACCAGGGCGCACCCAATCCCGAGAAGGCTGGCACCAGATAGACGCCGTCCGTTCCGGCCACAGAGACCGCAAGCGTCTCCGCTTCCCTTGGAGACGCCAGCAGTCCGAGATCCTCGACCAGCCATTTCACGGTGGCGCCGGTACACTGGATGTTGCCTTCCAGCACATAGCCGACCTGACCTGCCCGTCCCCAGGCAATGGAGGTGACAAGGCCGCGTCCGGAACGAACCGGAGTTGTCCCGGTCTGCATCATGATGGAGGACCCGGTCCCGTATGTTGCCTTCGCTTCGCCGGGGGCAAAGCAGCGCTGCCCGAACAGGGCGGCGTGGGAATCTCCGAGCACACCTGTCACCGGAACCGGTCCTATCCCGAGCTCCGGAACGGCATGACCGAACAGACTGTCGGAATACAGCGGTTCCGGCAGGATGGCGGCCGGGATATCGAAAAGCCCAAGCACATGTTGGTCCCACCGAAGGTCGACGAGGTTCAGGAGCTGCATGCGGCTGGCATTGGAAAGATCCGTCACATGCCGTTTCTCCACCGTCAGGTTCCAGACAAGCCAACTGTCGATCGTACCAGCGAGCAGTCGGCCTGTGTCTGCCAACTCACGGGCAACCGGCAAGTGTCTGAGCACCCAGGCAATTTTCGCGGCGGAAAAATAAGGGGAGAGAGTCAGTCCGGTGATTTCCCGGATCGCTTCCGCGTGTCCACCCGTCTCCAGTTCTCCGCAGAGACCTCCAGCCCGGCTGTCCTGCCAGACAAGCGCGTTGCAGACGGCTTTGCCGGTTTCCCGATCCCACAGCACGACGGTTTCCCGCTGGTTCGTGATGGAGAGGGCCTGGATGCCTGTCGTTCCGGTTCCCGCCTCCGCAGCGGCCGTAAGCACATCCGCAATGGCCAGTCGGGTGTTTTCCAAAATTTCCGCCGGATCATGCTCGACCCATCCAGGCTGAGGGGTAATCTGGCAGTGCGCGCGGTCCCGGCGAAAAAGGAGTTGTCCATCCCCGGAAAACAGGATCGCCTTTGTGGCGGATGTGCTCTGGTCGATGGTCAGAATCAGCGGCATATCGGACTTTGTGTCATCCATGTCCCGCTCCTTTCAGGTGCATGAGGCAAGTTGCCAGGAGATAGACATCCTTCATGCACCGGCAGCGCCTCGCTCCCTTCAGTACAATCAGCGGGCTACCAGAGCAGCGTCGTCCAGATGTAGTTGTACACCCAGAAGTCTGTCTCTTCCCAACTGTTCCGCACCAGCGCGGGATCTCCGGAAAGATGCGTATATCCGCGACTTTCTTCTTCCCAAGGAATGCAGACACCCGGCGGGCGTTTTCCCATTTCCATCGGAGCGGGGTTCGGGGGAACCACCCTGTCGAAACAAGTGGCTGCAGAAGAGCGGCTGTACACGCCGTGCTCCATCGTATACGCGATCGCGGTTTTCACATTCTCCACGTTGATGTCCTGCATCATCAATGCGGTGGAATCCAGGATGTATCCGCCTTCCGGCGCAAGTGTGGAAAAGAGCTTTGCCATGTAGGCTTCGACATCCTGCTTCGTACCCCAGGCCAGCAATTCATAAGGCAGTCCGCCGCTGACGGCAAACTTGCGCTTGATGGTATTCACCAGTTTCAAGGGGTCCCCCTTGTCCAGGTGGTAGATGATGCTGCCCGCGGGGAATTCCAGCAGCTTGTCGTAATGGGCTTCCCAGTTGCCTTCACCATAAAACAGGATGCGATG
>JAIFNI010000241.1 GCA_020047785.1 Clostridia bacterium | reverse complement strand
CCTCGCTTCGCCAGAACTGCAACTCGAAGCGCTGACCACCGCGCACGGCAACTGAACCTCTAAAATACAGTGCCGTGACGTCCGTGGGGCTGACATGCAATGCCTGGGTGTAGTCCTCTATCGCCATGTTTCTGTTCCCCAATGCTTCATAGGCACGCCCTCTGTGCAGGAAGGAACAGCCAAAACCCACTCGAAATTTCGTAGCCTCCGTAAGGTCCGTCAGCGCCGCCTCATAATCCCCCGATTTGTACAGCAGAACCCCTCTGTTGTTGTATGCACCCCCATGCGTTGGATCCAATTGAATGGCTGCCGTCAAATCTTGAATCGCATACTCGGTTTGGCCGATATTGGCATAGGCCAACCCTCGATTGTAATAAGAATCTGCGTCCGACGGATCGATGGAGATGGATTGGGAAAAATCAATGATTGCTTCCTCGTAGCGTTTCAGTGAGGCCAGCACATCCCCTCGCAAAGCAAGCGCTGCGCTGTCCTTGTGATTGAGCCGAATCGCCTCATTGAATGAATGAAGGGCATTGATGAAGTCCCCGACCTCCTCAAGAAGTGTGCCTTTTCTGATGTGTGGTTCTGGATTCTCCGGTTCTTTCATAGCGGCCTTCTCATACTCGAGAATCGCTTCCTGATATCGCATTTCCTCTTCCAGCATCAACCCGTTTTCAATATGGGATGCCATTTTAACGCCCGCTTTCTTAGGTGCCGGAAGAAAATTACTTCTTTTCCCGAAAAGAATGGCAGGTTTGCCCATTGTTTTCGGGAATTCATAGAGGTTGTTTTCTTCCAAACCCTTGATGGATTTGTGATGTCTCATTTTATTGTCAGGTGCCACAATAAGTCCTGTAGTTCTTTTCCGCCTCCAGCGGGGCTGGCACACAGGCAAGCTGTTCCTTCGAATAGGAAAACGGTGCTTGAATCAGCTCAAGCAAATGATGAAATTCAGACAGCGAAGTCTTTTCCGTGGCCTGCTGCAACGCCGATTCGACCAGGTGGTTGCGGGGGATAACCGCGGGATTGGCACGTTTCATGGCAGTTTCAACCTCTGTGAAATCGGCATGCGCCTTTCGTTGATGTGTCGAGATTTTTTCCTGCCAGGAAGAAAACTCAGGCAATGCCGCGAAAGGAAGCGAATCCACCTCTCGAAGCGTCAATTTGATGAAGGTCTCTGTAAAATCAGCTTGAAAATGCTCCATCCACTGCAGGAGGGTTTGAATCAATTCACCATCCCCTTCTTCCGCTTCACCAAGTCCAAGCTTTGCAGCCATTTCATCCATATAGGCTTTTGAAAACACTTCATCATACTCGACCAGAACGCGGCTTACCCCCTCAAGCGCTTTCGTTTTGTCCTCATCCAGAATTGGTAAAAGCGCTTCCGCCAACTTGGCAAGATTCCATTTGCCCATATAAGGTTGATTGCCATAGGCATACCGGCCTTGGGTATCGATGGAACTGAAAACGGTTTGCGGATGATAGGGATTCATAAACGCGCAAGGACCATAATCCATGGTCTCCCCACTGATCAGCATGTTGTCGGTATTCATGACCCCATGAATGAATCCAACCGACAGCCATTTTGCAATGAGCCTGGCTTGTCGCCTTGATACTGCCTGTAAAAACAGCAAATACTTAGCTGTTTGCGCCCCACTGGCAAGTCCACGTTCGACTTCATCCCGGTAATGGCGGTGAATCGCGTAATCAGCCAGACTTTTCAGCGCGTCTCTATCCTGAAGCGTGGCCGCATATTGAAAGGTCCCCACTCTGAGGTGACTCGATGCAATGCGCGTCAGAACAGCACCTGCCAAAGGCTTTTCACGATAGACCTTCTCCTTGGTCGCAACAACGGCAAGACTCCGCGAGGTTGGAATCAGCAGCCCAGCCATTGCTTCACTGATGAGATATTCCCGGAGCATCGGCCCCAGTGCGGCCAAACCATCCCCTCTTCTGGAATAATCGGTCTGACCACTGCCTTTGAGCATGCAATCGACGAGTTGTCCGGAAGGTGTTTTGATTTCGCCAATCAAATGAGCCCGTCCATCCCCGAGCATGGTAAAATGTCCGAACTGATGGCCCGCATAGGCTTGGGCTATGGGTTGCATCTCCTCGAAAAGCTGTTGTCCCGAGAAAATGGCTGTCCGCTCAAGCGGTTTGTCTTTCAAATGGTCAAGACCCAGGGCAGCACCCAGTTTCTCGTTGTAGATGACCATCTCCGGATACTTTCGTTGTTGCGGTGTACAGTAGGCATATAGGCGTTTGTCCAAAAATGTGTAGCTATGTTCCATGGTCCTCTTCCTTCAGACGTGTGAGTTCACCTTTTCGTTTCACGATGTTTTTATAGTCCCATTGAACTCCAATGGATTTTTTCAGCCATCGAGACAGTTGGTCGATTCCAATTTCACTTGCAGCCGTGTATAAGACTTCAGCCGCCTTGAAATTGCCCACAGGCTTCAAATCCACTTCTTCAAACGACTGTCCGCTCCAGAAAAGCAATTGGACACCATGTTTCAGCTTGCTGTATCCGACAATCGGATTATCGTTGATGAACCAAACCGGACTTCCGTGCCATATTTTACTTTTTAATTCCGGCAACGCCTTATCAATCTCTTCTGTCAGCACCTGACAGATTTCCCGATCAGCTGCTGAGAGGTTTGAATCATATCGAAGAATTTCCTGATTCATCTTATTCCTTTCCGTTCATGCCAGAAGTCTCATGAAACTCCTTTTTTGATTCTTACCCGCTTTTATCGTTATTATATCTTTTCTCAGAGGAATTGTCGTGTTTCTAGACTCGGCATCCACTTATAAAGTACTGATTTTCGGGGGCCAAATGGCATAGACACAGAATTTATAGCGGTCCTTTCCTGTCGGACAATTTTCCTTCTATTGTAGATACATGTAATAGGACACAACCCTTGACATTCTGTGGCGTTGTAGGGTATCCAGCATCTACTTCTTCTTTGACTCCGTGAACCGTCATGAATATGATATCAAAGATAATAGTAGGATTTTGTATGAGATTGTAATACAATTGAAGTACAAATGAGGTGTTATTATGGCACATAGCAGTCTGATACAAGTCCGAGTAGATGAAGAATTGAAACAGGACGCTGAGAAACTTTTCAGGGATATAGGGATGGATGTTCCTTCCGCGATCCGCCTGTTTCTGAAGCAGTCCATTATTCATAACGGAATTCCATTCGTCGTTGCCGGCAAGGATGGTTTTTTCAACGAGTTTAATATGCGCATCCTGAAAGAATCAATACAACAGCTTGACCAGGGTGCCGGTATCGCTAAAACGACCGAAGAGCTTGAGGCAATGAGCCATGGTTAAAATGTTCTCCGACCGAGCATGGCAAGACTACTTGTTCTGGCAGACTCAGGACAAAAAATGCTGAAGCGGGTGAACCTACTCCTACAAGACATTGAACGCAATGGATACGATGGTATTGGGAAGCCCGAACCGCTGGGAGAAAACTGGTCCGGGTTCTGGAGCCGACGTATAGACGAGAAGAACAGAATCATATATCGCATTCGAAATGGATATCTTGAAATAGCACAATGCCGAACGCACTACGGTGAAAGCTAACGGCCGTAAATTTGCGCGCTCGAGACTCAGGTTGCATGGGCGAGCAGCAGACGAAGTCTGCGACCAGCCACGCTTCGCTCCGACAAACCTGGGTTCTCATCCTTCTTCTCACGAAAACAAAGACCCTACCTGTCGGTAGGGTCTTTGTTTTGGCGGAGAAGGAGGGATACTCTTCTCGCTTCGCGCTCGAGACTCCGCTTCGCTCCGACGAACCTATGGTTCAAATCCCTCCGTTTCTCCGCAAAAAAACACACTGTCTTTCGACAGTGTGTTTGGCGGAGAAGGAGGGATTCGAACCCTCGCGCCGTTTTCACGACCTACGCCCTTAGCAGAGGCGTCTCTTCGACCAGCTTGAGTACTTCTCCGCGGCGAAAATGTTGGTTCCTATTCAATTGCAAATGGCGGAGAGACTGGGATTCGAACCCAGGGTGGACTTGCATCCACGCCGGTTTTCAAGACCGGTGCCTTAAACCGCTCGACCATCTCTCCGTATCGGCCAAATCAGTATACCATGCGCAAAAAGCGCCTGTCAAATCAGCCGACCGCCACAAGTTCCTTCTCCAGCATCCTGCGTGCCCGCATCAGACGGTTCTTCACGATGGACAGCGGTTTGTTCATCCGTTCCGCCATATCCTGATAACTGAGTTCTTCCTGATGGTACAGCCGAATGACTTCCCGGTAGTTTTCCGGCAGATCGTCCACGGCCGCCTGCAGTTCATTCCGTTCCTCTTCCTCTATCCAGGCTTCCTCCGGTGTATGACGGTCTGTCGCAAGGTATTCGCATTCCTCGAAGTCCACCAGTTTCACACGACCGTTCTTCCGGATCACATCCAGACAATAATTGCGGGTGATTCCTGAAAGCCAGGTGGAGAAGCGGTATTCGGGGTTGTAACGGTCCAGTGCGCGGTAACTGCGGAAGAAAACTTCCTGTGAAACATCATCGACTTCTTCCGGACTTTTCATGTAGTACCCGGCCACATGGCAAACAAGTTTCCGATACTGCTCGACCAATCCTGCAAAAGCATCCCGGTCCCCCGAGAGGACCCGCCGGACGATGGCTTCGTCCTGCGCCTGCCGGTCGCTGCTCTTGTCCGTCACTCCCTGTTTGCGTTCCATCATGTTTGTCATCGTATCTGCCACCATCGTATCGACACATCCTCTCAACCGGGGCTGCCGGTGAATCTCGGCTTCGGCTCCCGCCGCATGCCCTGTCCATGTGTCCATGATATAGAAAAAGACCATCCGGCAAATCATGCTGTCGGACAGTCTTTTCAGAGCCGATGGACGGGTCTTTCCCCTGGCCGATCGGTCAGGGTCTTTCAATCCGGGTATCCGTTCAATGAATCAGCTTGCTGGTCAATGCCATGGAGACGGCCTCCGTGCGGGATTCCGCCCCCATCTTCGAAAGAATGGCGCTGACATGGAACTTGACCGTGGAAAGGCTGATAACCAGCTTCCTGGCTATTTCCGGATTGCTGTCGCCACCGGACATCAGGCGAAGCACGTCGACTTCACGGTCCGTCAGTTCCGGTCCGGCAGGCTCGGAATGAAACGATGCGTGAATCAATGCTTGCGTCGCTTCCGGTGCCAAGGTGGGCCTGCCTGACCTGGCGGCATGAATGGCTTCAGCAAGCTCGTCCGCCGAAACATCCTTCAGCAGATAACCGATCGCACCAGCTTTCAGCGCTTCCTCCACCAGTTCCTCCTCACGGAAACTCGTCAGAACGACAACCTGCACATTCGGGCAAATCCGTCGGATTTCACGTGTCGCCTGGGCCCCGTTCATCTCCGGCATCTTCAGATCCATCAGGATGACATCCGGTTTACAGGCTGGGCACAGAAGAACCGCTTCCCGTCCGTTGGATGCCTCTCCGACAAACTCAAATTCGTCGAACACGGAGAGGAAGGCCCGCAATCCGCTGCGTACCACCTGATGGTCATCCACCAGCATGATCCGGATCATTTCCGGTATTGATTTTCCGTTTCCCGTCGCGGTTTTCTGCCTGTTGCCTGGATCCGACATGCGCATGTCCTCCATCTGTTCATAGAATCTTCCGCCGTTTGTCCTTTACAGTTTGATCAGCCAATCGGTCGAACCCATCGAATTCGGATGGTCGTACCAAAACCGGGTTCGCTGTCCACTTCCATCGAGGCGCCAAAAGACTCCGCCCGTTCATGCATGATGCTCACACCCAGATGCCCGCCCGGTATGTTCTGGGGATTGAATCCTTCGCCATCATCCCGGATTTCCATCAAAACAGCTGCACAAACCTGTTCAGTAACAGGAACAATTGTTTCGTTCTCTTTGAGGCAGGTGCCAGTCACGGAAACATCCACATGACTTGCATGCGCATGTTTCACGATGTTATTGAGCGCCTCCTGCGCAATCCGGTAGAGACCGAGCTTCACATCGAAGGGAAGGCCTCCGCATCCGGACATCTCTGAAGACACCGGAATGCGGGCACGTCCCGAAGTTGCATTGACAAGCTGTTTCAACAGTTCTTCAAGTGGAGCCTCCTCCATGGCTTTCGGGCGGAGTTCCAGCAATAGCGTGCGCATCTCGGCCAAGGCGCCGCGTGTCAGCAGACGCACTTCCTCCAGCCGTTCCCTGCCCTGTTCCGGATTCCTTTCCCAGATTCGCGGAAGAACCTCGGCGGTAAGACTTGCGGAGAACAACGTCTGTGTCACGGCATCGTGAAGATCACGGGCCAGACGCCCACGTTCCGCCGCCGCGGCACGTTCCGCCTCCTGGGCACGCAGCGTTCGCTCATATTCATACATTCTCGCATTCTCAACACCAAGGACCGCCGAGGAAGACAGCAGGGAAAGGATGCGCAGGTCATCCGCCTGAAATCCTCCAGCCGCCGGTTCCGTGACACCAATCATGCCGATAATCCCGTTTTCGGAGACAAGCGGCACACACAGCATGCTTTCGAGTCCATACTGACGGAGAAGCATATCATGTCGCGTGGAGCCGGTCCGTCCCCGTTGGAGATGATAGGGCCTTCCGGTTCGGGCCATGTCCGACAACACGGACTGTGCCGGCGTTTTTTCCAACTCCGCCATCAGCGTCCGCTGCGCGGAATGTCCGGATGCACCAGCCAGGCGCCAAACGCCGGATTCCGACAGGAAAACGAGTGCGCCCCGGGCAGAAGTCAACCGTCTCGCTTCATCGACGATCAGCTGGAGGACAG
Organism: Clostridia bacterium; assembly: GCA_020047785.1. GTDB lineage: Bacteria > Bacillota > Clostridia > DSM-8532 > DSM-8532 > JAEWSN01. The sequence goes on along the minus strand of JAIFNI010000241.1, from coordinate 4,077 downwards.
CATTCGGTTCCAACCGCTTCGTAATGGCCCGCTGTACCTGCAGCATGGTTCGCACCTCTGCGGTGCGTTTCTTTGTGTCCCGATCAAGGCGTGCATTCTCAAACTCGATGGCGGCCTGATGCGCAAATGCGGAACCAAACACGCGATCCTCGCTGTCAAATTTGCCGGGATCATGATGGGCTACCGCAAGCACACCCATGGGCCGCCCACGAAACAGCATGGGAAGAAACAGCCAGCTTCTGGCAACCGAACCGGGCCCATCCAGAAAGAGCGCAAACCGCTCCCGCAGCCTGACGGTCTCATCGTCCTCCGCCAGCAAATCCGGCAGCAGCATGGGTTGCCGATGATTCATGAAGGCTTTTCCCATGGGAAGAAGCATATTCGTCAATGGATGCCGCCCGATGAAGTCCCGGATGGGTCCTTTGTGCGCAACATTCACAAGGCGAGTCCCATCAATGACATAACACAAGGATGAATCACAGAAAAGCAGCCCATGCAGCCGTTCCAGGACAGCCTCCGCCAATGTGCGGACATCCGCGTCCTGTGCCGTCAGGTTTGATACATTCAACAAAACGGACAATAGTCTGTTTCGTTCCGCCATTCGTTCAGCCAGCGACATGCTTTGCTTTCCTTTCCCGCCCTGCAGCGGTTCTCACGACCACCCGTTCCATTCGTGAAACCGCCCCCGCAATGTATTCCCCGGTCATTCAGCCTACGAAAACGGAACTTGTCTGTCTGCGCCTTATCATATCATGGATAAAGAAGAGAAATCCACAACCGTCCACAGGCCTGTGGATAGATGTGGAAAACTCAAACGCTTCTCCTGAAAGGGTTTCCATCTTTATCTCCTTGTTTTCCTCAAGGTTTTCCAACACCCTGTGGATTCTTTTCTGTTTTGTCCACAGGTTGTCATGACAGGTTTACTTCCTGTCAAATCTGCCCTGCAATCGGGGTTAATCGAACGTTTGTTTTGTGCAATCTGACAATTTTTTTCGTCCTTTGGTCAATTGAATGTCTACCCTCATCTGTTTTCCTCGTGATTCGACATCGCTCATTTACGCTGGCATCTTATCTGATCCATGACTGCTTTGTTCGGTCAATCCCTCTATGGCTACCCGATGAAAAAATCCGTCCCGACGCATCTTCCGCTTGGGAATCTGACGACAGGGCGGATTCATTTTTATCCACAAGGCCTGTTGATAAAGTCGCATTTCTGTTGATAAACACCCGAATCCGCTGTTATGAACTGTTTCAGGAGTGTGGAGATGGCAAATCGGATGCCGAAGCAAGTACGACCCATTTCAATCAAATCGCATGCTGATGTCCATGGCCTTCACGGAGTGCGTGAGCGCTCCGGATGAAACAAGGTTTACCCCGGTACCCCCGATGGCTGCCGCTCTCTCGATCGTCACATTCCCGGAAGCTTCGGTGAGGGCGCGTCCCGCAACGAACGCCACGGCATCCGCCATCTGCTGATTCGTCATGTTGTCCAGCATGATGATGTCGGCACCTGCTTCGAGCGCTTCCTTCACCATCTCCATGGATTCGGCCTCCACTTCAATCCGGATGGTATGGGGTGCCACGGCACGGGCTTTCTTCACAGCTTCCGTGATGCTGCCGCAGGCCTTGATGTGGTTGTCCTTGATGAGGACGCCATCCGACAGGCAGTACCGGTGGTTGGTCCCTCCGCCCGCACGAACCGCGTACTTGTCCAGATAGCGCAAACCGGGTGCTGTCTTTCTGGTATCGACGATCTTCGTTTCCGTCCCTGACAAGGCCTCCACGAAAAGGTGCGTCATCGTGGCGATGCCGCTCATGCGCTGCAGCAGGTTCAGTGCGGTCCGCTCCCCTTTCAGGAGGGCACGCGCATTGCCGCCAAAAGTCATCAGAACGGTGCCCTTCCGTACAAAGTCGCCTTCCTCCACCAGCAGATTGAAGCTCGCGCGCGGGTCCAGCAGGGTGAAGGTACGCATGAACACGGGAAGGCCGGCTACCACCCCGTCCTCCTTGGCGACAATCCGGGCGGAGCCTTCCTGCTGTTCCGGAATGGTGCTGTCCGTTGTCAGGTCGCCCATCGGCATGTCTTCCCGAAGGGCACGATGGATGATTTCATCCGCAAGGGTCATATCCAGATTCATCTGAGTCATAGCCATCCCCATCCTTTTCTCACCTGCAGCTTCATGGCAAATCCTCATGCCGCTTCCCATCCGGGCATGGAATCATCCTCCATCAGCCTGCAGGCCGCTCACACAACCAGGTTCCGAATCCAATTGTCATCCGCCTTCGGATGGTCGCTGCGATAATGCGCACCGCGGCTTTCCGTGCGGTTTTGCGCAAAACGGGCGACGAGTCCGGAAAGCAGCGTCATGTTCCGAAGTTCCATATGACAGATCGTGGGGCAGTGCATGCCTTTCTGTGCGTCATACATGGCGTCCACAACGCCAATGGCTGACTGAAGGCTTTCTGCGGTGCGGATGATGCCGACATCTTTCGTCATCGCATGCTGAAGGATACGCATTTCCTTCACCGGATCCAACCCGGATTCCCGACGAGGGGCGGCATACGACACTTCCAGCCTGTCATCGCCGGGTTCCATGAGTTCGGCAAGCTGTTCATTCAGAATCCGCGCAATCCGTCGGCCGAAAACAAGCCCCTCAAGCAAGGAATTGGATGCAAGCCGGTTCGCCCCATGGATTCCGTTGCAGGCGGCTTCTCCGACAGCATAAAACCCGGGAAGCGACGTGCGTCCCCAATCGTCGGTTCTGATGCCTCCCATGCTGTAGTGCTGGGATGGTGCTATCGGAATGAAATCCTTCGAGATGTCGATCCCAAGGGTCATGCATTTGGCAAAAATGGTGGGAAACCGCTGTTCCAGATATTCACGGCTTTTTGCGGTAATATCAAGCAGCATGTGATCCGCACCGGTTTTTTGCATTTCTGCAAAAATGGCCCGTGACACAATGTCTCTGGGTGCCAACTCGGCCAATTCATGGTATTCCGGCATGAACCGCTTCCCGGAAAGGTCCCGCAGGATGGCTCCTTCCCCGCGCACCGCCTCGGAAATCAGGAAGTTGCAGTTGTCCGCCTCCCTGTAAAACAGAGCGGTGGGATGGAACTGGACAAATTCCAGATCCATCAGATGCGCACCGGCCCGATAGGCCATGGCTGCGCCGTCACCCGTGGCAACTTCAGGATTTGTGGTGTTTTCGTACAGCCGGCCATATCCACCGGAGGCACAGATGACAATGGGGGCCGAGCAGACCTGCAGGTTCCCGGACTCGTCCATCACGAGAATCCCACGGCATACGCCCTCTTTGGTCAACAAATCCACTGCGAACGTCTTCTCCCGGATGGTCACATTATCGAGTCCCCGAACGACACTCACCAGCGTATCGCAGACTTCCTTGCCGGTGGCGTCCCCTGTATGGATGATGCGGTTGCGGCTGTGCGCGGCCTCTCTTGTCAGGGACAGCTGCCTGTCGGTTCCCCGATCAAAATTCACGCCATACAGGCAAAGCTGCGCAATATTGTCCGCAGCTTCCGTCACAAGGGTATGGACGGCGTTATCGTCGCAAAGGCCTGCGCCGGCATAGGCCGTGTCACGGAAATGCAGATCGGGTGAGTCCTCCTGGTCAAGGGACACGGCAATCCCACCCTGTGCGAGGACGGAATTGTTCATGTCGATGGCTTCCTTCGTGACAATGAGAATCCTGGCGCTGCGCGACATGGAAAGCGCCGTATAGACTCCGGCGATGCCGCTGCCGATGATGACTGCGTCATACGCTTCACCGGGCAGTTTCTTCGTGTCAAAATCCAGCAGGTATCGTTCCGGAGCAAAAGGTCTGTCAAGATGCGCTGCATTCATGGCTCCGAGGGTCACATCCTTCCGGGGCCCGCCTCTCGACGGGATTTGCGCGGGTCCGCAGCTCCGTCGGCACCCCACCCGCATTCTCCGGGAAAATGGGAAATGCACCGTTGCACAGAGATGGGATACAAACGCATACTTATTTTATTCTACCGCAGAACACACCCCTGTGCAAGATAGCCATGTGAATCCTGCACAACCCGTACTATCGG
>JAIFNI010000321.1 GCA_020047785.1 Clostridia bacterium | reverse complement strand
GTGGTGCGGAACATGCCGCCATGCACCTGCTGTTCGCCCGATTCATCACGAAGGCGCTTCGCGACATGGGATTCATCGGGTTCGACGAACCGTTCAAGTCGCTGGTGCATCAGGGAACAATCCTGGGTGCCGATGGTTCGAAAATGAGCAAGTCCAAAGGGAACACCGTTGCGCCGGATGCCTATATCGAAAAATACGGTTCCGACGTGTTCCGCATGTACCTGGCGTTCGGGTTTGCCTATACCGAAGGCGGTCCCTGGAACGATGACGGCATCAAGGCCATCGATCGTTTCCTCGGCCGCGTGGAGCGTCTTGTGGAGAAGCACGTGCTTGAGCGGGCCGAAGGTGCCGCGAGCCGCGATGGCATGCAGGCGGACGAAAAGGAACTGAATTATGTCCGTCATACCACCATCCAGCATGTTACGCAGGATACGGAGGTTTTCCAGTTCAACACTTCCGTCGCAAGGATGATGGAACTGACGAATGCCCTGTATAAATATGATGCGCTGCCGCAACGCAATCTGAACCTGATGACGGACACCATTCTGGATCTCATCCTGCTTCTTTCCCCGTTCGCTCCGCATTTTGCCGAGGAGATGTGGGAAAAACTCGGTCAGGCGGGGTTCCTGTTTGCGCACTCGACGAAATGGCCCCTTGTCGATCCGGCCGCACTGGTGAAGGACGAAATCGAGTTGGCCGTTCAGGTCAACGGACAGGTCAAGTACAAGGTCATGGTTCCCTCCGCAGCCGACAATGCCGCCATCGAGAAAATCGCCCTGTCGGATGGGAAGGCGGGCCAGTATCTTGATGGCAGGCAGATTGTGAAGATCGTTGTGGTCAAGGGCAGACTGGTGAATGTGGTGGTGAAATGAAAGCCCGGCTCTCCGAAATCGGATTGACCGTGTCTGCCTGGTATCGCGCCGGACATCGGGCACTTCCCTGGCGGGAAACCGATGATCCGTATAAAATTCTCGTTTCGGAAATCATGCTGCAGCAGACGCGAGTGGAGACGGTCATCGGATACTGGAAGCGTTTTCTCGAAGTGTTTCCAGACATCGCGTCCCTTGCCGGCGCGGATACGGAACAGGTCATGAACATGTGGCAGGGTCTCGGATATTATGCAAGGGCGCGCAATCTCCAGAAGGCGGCTCAGATGGTTGTGCGCGAATACCATGGCAGGTTTCCGGAGCTGCCTGCGGATATCCGGCGTCTGCCCGGTATCGGTGCGTATACGACAGGTGCTCTGGCAAGCATTGCGTTTGGATTGCCGGTTCCCGCTGTGGACGGAAACGTGCTGCGGGTGACTTCCCGCCTGCTTCTGCTGGAGGGGGATGTCGGGACGCCTGGCGTGAAGCGCGGGGTGGAGGCTTTTGTGGCCGATATGATCCCGACGGGGAGTGCATCGGATTTTTGTCAGGGTATGATGGAACTTGGCGCCACCATCTGCACGCCAACTTCTCCCGTCTGCTCCTCCTGTCCGGCGGATAAGTTGTGCCTTGCCCGAAAAACCGGTCGTCAGCTTGAATTTCCGCACAAGCAGGCAAAATCTCCTCCGGTTGAATCGCGTCAGATTGTCTGTCTGATCCGGGATGAATCCGGGCGGATCCTCCTGCAGAACCGGAAGGAAGGTTTGTTGTCCGGACTATGGGGAATCCCCCACTTCGAGTCTGACAATGATGAGCCCGATGCAGATGCGCTGATGGAAAGACTGGGACTGACCGGGCTGGATGCGCCGGAAGCGGCGTGTGACAGAATTCACCCGCTTTTTGCAGAAGGGTTTGTCGGCACTGTCACACATGTGTTCACGCATCGAAAATGGAATATGGAAATCTGGTCTTTTCTTTGGAGAGACTTATCCGATGGGCCGGGACCTGCGGAGGATTTCACCTGGTTCGCGCCGGACAGGCTAAGCGGCATCCCCATTCCCGAAGCCTTCCGGAAAGTTCTTCGCCTGGCTGGAAAACAACCGCCGGAGGAGAAGCGCAAAAACACTTGATTCGGTTTCCGGCAGAGGTGTCTGCCATTGCATGCGGATAGTCTCAAACCATGCCTGCATGAAACAGTAGGAAATGGACTTTCATGCACGGGAATTGTGATAAAATATGGAAGAGTGCGTCAGGCAGGTACGATTATCCTGCAATGGTTTCATTCCATTGCAGCATCGAGGCAGGAAGACCATGGCATGAAACGGGGTCCTTGTGGAAACAGAGAAATTGGTCGAGAAATTGGAAACGGCCTATACCCTCGAAGAATATCTGGATGAATTCGGTGAACACTGCAGCGAGGAATTCTCCTTCAGCAGCTGTTTCGAGATGTTGTACCGGAAAAAAGGCTTCAAGAAGATGGATGTTCTCGAACGTTCCAATCTGGAACGTGTCTATGCGCATGAAATCATCCGGGGGAAGCGAAAACCGTCTCGGGACAAGGTGCTGATGATGGCGTTCGGATTGTGCCTGGATGTGCCGGAAGCGCAGCTGCTGCTTCGGCACAGCGGCTACAGCCCGCTTTCACCCAAACTTCGGCGGGACGCCGTTATTTTGTTCTCACTTGCGCATTCGGTGGGAATCGCGGATTTGAACATCCTGCTTGAAGAAAGCGAATTGGCCATTCTCGTGTAAATATTTGCACAGGTAGGCTCGCAGCTTACCCGTTGGTGCCTGAAGACATGATGTAATGGGGGTGACCCCGAACGCTCGCTGCCGCAGGAAAACCTCGGCAGCATTTTTTTGTCCACGAAATCTTGTCAGGGAATGTTCTGCGTCGCATTGCGTCGATTCTTCGTCTTTTTTCTCCTGTCTTTTTTTTCATTCTTCGTATATAATGAGTTACTGCCTGTCAAAGTGGAGGTATTTTTAGGTATGCCTGTCGATCCAAACGGCCAATGGGGACAAATGTCCGCCAATGCACTCGCTTTTGTCGGAGATGCGGTATTTGCGCTTTTTGTCCGGGAAAGGCTGATTGCAATTTCGCCGGGATCGGCGCATCGTCTCCACAACCTCAGTACACGCTATGTGAAGGCATCGGCGCAGGCGAAGATTGCCCAGTCGCTGATGGCGGATCTGCAAGAGGATGAAGCGGACGTCTATCGGCGGGGGCGCAATGCAAAGACCGTCACCATGCCGAAAAACGCTGAAATGCGTGATTATCGGCAGGCAACGGGGTTCGAGGCGCTTCTGGGCTTTCTGCATCTGACAGGGCGGACGGAACGGCTCAGGGAAATTCTGGACAAGTCAGCCTTCATCATCGAATCTGAACAAATGAGCGGGGGCGGCGTAAGCGAAGCCTGCCATGTGAATGACGAAAGCTGATTGTCCCGGTTCTGCGTTCGCCTCTGTTTCGAATCCCCTGCAGCAGGATGCAGGAGGACGAACAACACGGAAATTGTCGCTACGGGCATAGGCCCGCCACAATCGAATCGCGGCATCGGATTGAACGATTGCCGGAAGGAAAGAATGAGGTCATCCATGAACAATCGGACAGATGGCAAACCGCCGTACAAAGGCAAGTCAGATACCGGAGCCGGCAAGGCGCCGGGGGCGGGGAAGCCGGCTTCTTCCGGCGCCAGAACCGGAGGTCCCCGCACGGGCGGAGCGCCTTCCAGGGAGGGCGGCTTCAAGCCACGGACAGAGGGAGGATACAAACCTCGTACCGAGGGCGGCTTCAAGCCACGGACTGAAGGCAGCTACAAACCCCGTACCGATGGTGAATCAAAGCCCCGGACAGAGGGTGGTTACAAACCCCGGACAGAGGGCGGTTACAAACCTCGGACTGAAGGCGGTTACAAACCTCGGACAGAGGGCGGCTTCAAACCCCGGACTGAAGGCAGCTACAAGCCCCGTACCGATGGTGAATCAAAGCCCCGCAGCGAGAGTGGATACAAGCCCCGGACCGAGGGTGGATACAAGCCCCGCAGCGAGGGTGGATACAAACCCAGGACCGAGGGTGGCTACAAGCCCCGGACCGAGGGTGGCTACAAGCCCCGGACCGAGGGTGGCTACAAGCCCCGGACCGAGGATGAATCAAAGCCGCGCACCGAGGGTGGATTCATACCTCGGACAGAAGGGGGATTCAAACCTCGGACAGAAGGTGGATTCAAACCTCGGACAGAAGGTGGATTCAAGCCGCGCACCGAAGGTGGATTCAAGCCGCGCACCGAAGGTGGATACAAGCCCCGCACTGAAGGTGATTCAAAGCCTCGTACCGACAGCGATTTCAAACCTCGCGAGGAAGCCTCCTTCAAGCCCCGTGCGGAAGGCGGCTTCAAGCCTCGTACCGCAGGCGGATTCAAGCCCCGTGCGGAAGGCGGATACACGGTCCGCACCGAAGGCGGTTACAAACCCCGTTCGGAAGGCAGTTACAAGCCCCATGCCGAGGGAACGAAACGTCCTTCCGTCCGTGGCGAAGTGAATGCCCGCGAAGATTTCAAGGAAATGGACCGGGATTTCTCCGGAACGACCCGCGGTCCCCGTTTCCAGGGACCTGAAACACCGGTCCGCATCGGAGACGGTGAAATCCTGAGCATCCAGGCCGAACGCGAAGAGGCCGATGATCGCGTGGAGGGACGCAACCCCGTTCTCGAAGCCTTCAAGGCCGGACATGAGATGAACAAGGTCTATCTGGAAAAGGACACCGAGGACCCGACTCTCCTGAAGATTGCCGGCATGGCCAGGGACAACGGTGTTCCGGTCCTCTTTGTGGATCGCCGGAAGCTGGACATCATGTCCACCACGCGGGCCCACCAGGGCGTCATCGTGGAAGTGGCGGCCCATGCATATGTCGATGTGGAGGACATCATCGCCAAAGCCAAGGAAAAAGGCGAAGATCCCTTCCTGATTATTCTCGATGGCGTGACCGATCCGAACAATCTCGGATCCGTGCTTCGCAGCGCGGAATGCGCCGGCGCCCATGGCGTCATCATTCCGAAACGCCGTGCGGTTGCCGTGAACGCCACCGTGGCGAAAGTCTCGGCCGGCGCCCATGAACATGTCGCCGTATCCCGCGTGTCCAATCTTGTTTCCACCATCAAGGTCCTGAAGGGACTTGGCGTATGGGTGGCGGCTGCCGACGCGGATGCGGAGAAAACATACTCCGAAACCGACTTGAAAGGTCCCATCGCGCTTGTGGTGGGCGGAGAAGGTGAAGGCATCAGCCGCATCGTGCTTAAGGAATGCGATCTTCAGGTGAAGATTCCAATGAAGGGCGTCATCACGTCGCTCAACGCCGGGGTTGCCGCAGCCCTGCTCATGTTCGAAGTCACCAGGCAAAGGGGTTGATCATGTCGGGAGAAAGATTGCGCGGCGTGCTGTTCGACCTCGACGGGGTCCTCATCGACTCCGGCCGTGACATCATGCATGCCGTCAACTGGACGCTGGAAAAAAATGGTCTGCCTGCCCTCCCGTACGAAACCGTCAAGACGCACATTGGTCATGGCGCGGCGGAGCTGCTGGCACGCTGCTTCGGCGAGTATGGCCCGGAACATCGGGAAGCCGCTGAAAAAGCCCTGCCGGCCTATAAAACCCGCTATCTCGCCCACAGTGTGGTGGAAACCTCCCTGTACCCGGGTGTGGAGGAAGGGCTTTCCCAATTGGCCGGGTTGCCGATGGCAGTCGTCACAAACAAGCCGGGAGCTCTGGCGGATCAGATTCTGAAGCACTTCGGGATTCGCCGGTATTTCGGATGCCTCGTCTCCCCGGAGATGCTGACCCGCATGAAGCCGGATCCGGAGGGACTGCAGCTGGCGATGAAGGAATTCGGACTTGCACCCGGCGAAACCGTCATGGTCGGGGACACCTGGAGTGATGTGGAGGCCGGCCGGCAAGCCGGAACGCGAACAATCGGCGTCACCTGGGGGCTTGGCGAACCGACCTCGCTGCGGGCTTCAAGCCCGGATTGGCTGGCCCATACCTTCCCCGGGCTGGTCCGCATCATTCAGGATGCTTCCCGGACAAAAAAGTAAATCATATGAGCGGCAGCCGGGGAACCGGGTCTGCCGCTTTCCGGTTTTTTCCTGGATGCGCGGCAAGACAACAGCCTCACCCCGAATCACGCCACAATCACGCTGCAATCACGCCCCCAATCACGGCCATTCGCCCATTCGCTTGACGGAACATGACTCGGATTTAGTTTGCGCCGCCGGATGCCCTGTGTTATAATTTTCGACAACGCGGCGATGGGGTTGCTGGGCATATTGTGCCGGCTGTTTGTTGTCCGCGTTTTTCATACCTTCCCGACCAGACATTTCATGATTCTCATTGCAATGGGGCAATCATCCTTTGACCGGACGCTCCGGTTCATCGGCGGATCCCCTGAAAGGAGGCATTCCGATGAATGCGGACCGGAACACGATCCACCACGTCGCAAATCTTGCGGCCATCCACCTAAACGAGGACGAAGAGAAGAATTTCAGCCGGGATCTTGACGCCATCGTGGGCTATATGGCCCAGCTGATGGCCATGGATACCGGCGAAGTCCAACCCATGGAACACGTGTTGTCCATCCGAAACGCCCTGCGCGAGGATACCGCGGTGAATGCCGACAATCGGGAGGCCTTGCTCTCTGTGGCGCCAAAGACTGAGGAAGGTTGTTATCTCGTGCCCAATGTGGTCGAGTGACGGGTGTGTGGAATGAAAGAACTGCATGAACTGCCGGTCCATGAGTTGGCCGGCTTGTTGGCTGATCGGAAGATCGGCGCGCGTGAAGTCGCGCAGGCTCATCTCGACCGCATTGCTTTGCTCCAGCAGGATGTGAACTGCTATATTTCCATAACACCCGAAGTGGCGCTCGGGCAGGCGGATGCCGCCCAAAAACGCATGGATGGGGGGGATGCGGGTCCTCTCACCGGCATCCCGATGGCATTCAAGGACAATATGTGCACCAAGGGCGTGCAAACCAGCTGTGCCTCCAGAATGCTGGAGGGGTTTGTGCCTCCCTACAACGCAACGGTTGTTTCCACCTTGCAGAAGGCCGGCACCGTCATGCTCGGCAAGCTGAACATGGATGAATTCGCCATGGGCAGCACCAACGAGAATTCCTATTTCGGTCCCGTCCGCAATCCGTGGAACCTGGAACGCGTATCCGGCGGTTCCAGCGGCGGTTCCGCAGCAGCCGTCGCGGCCGGTCTTGCTCCCTTTGCCCTTGGTTCCGATACGGGCGGTTCGATTCGACTCCCTGCATCCTTCTGCGGTGTGGTCGGCATGAAGCCCACCTATGGGGCTGTCTCGCGATTCGGCCTTGTGGCGTTCGCATCCTCCCTCGACCAGATCGGCCCGCTGGCGTCCAATGTCAGGGACTGTGCCTGGGTGCTGGACGCCATCATGGGTCACGACCCGATGGATTCCACCTCCGCGCCGGTCAAGCACGAATCCTGCACGGCGGAACTCGATGCCGGGGTGAAGGGCATGTCCTTCGGTCTGGCCAGGGAATATTTCGGGGAAGGGCTGAACGGGGATATCCGCAAGGCAGTCATGAAGGCAGTCCAGGTGCTGGAAGCCCAGGGGGCCGTCTCCGGCGAATGTTCCGTGCCTGCTGCGGAATTCGGCATTTCAGCCTATTATCTCCTTTCTTCGGCGGAAGCAAGCGCGAATCTTGCCCGCTACGATGGCATCCGGTTCGGACACCGGTCTGCGGACGCGACCGATATGAAGGAGCTGTACCGGCTGACGCGCGGCGAGGGGTTCGGTCGGGAAGTGAAAACCCGCATCCTGCTGGGCACATACGCCTTGAGTTCCGGCTATCATGACGCCTTGTATGTAAAAGCCCTGAAAGTACGCCGGATGATTCATGATGATTTCATCCGGGCCTTCGAGACGCATGACATCCTTGTATCGCCGGTTTCTCCGACCACTGCCTTCCGCCTCGGCGAGAAGACGGCGGATCCGCTTCAGATGTATCTGGGGGATGTGTACACGGTTGCCGTGAATCTGGCGGGTCTTCCTGCGCTTGTTGTGCCGTGCGGCCTTGATTCCGACGGCATGCCCATCGGCGTGCAGCTGATCGGAAAGCCTTTTTCAGAAAAGAAACTGCTCCAGGCGGGTCAGGCAATTGAACAGGCGCTTGGCCGGTTCGTTTCGCCCATGGCCGCTGGAACCGGTTCCACTGCGAACCCGGTCGGCCAGTGCGGAAAAACGGAAGAGGAGGTGCGCGCATGAACCACGAAATCGTCATCGGACTTGAAATCCATTCGGAACTGCGGACCCGCTCGAAAGTTTTCTGCGGATGCGCCAACGAGTATGGAGCGGAACCCAACACCCGCACCTGCCCGGTCTGTCTCGGCATGCCCGGCACCTTGCCTGTTCTGAACCGTCAGGCGGTCGATTTTGCGGTCAAAGCCGGACTTGCGATGAATTGCACGATCTCCGGATTCAGCAAGATGGACCGGAAGAATTATTTCTATCCCGATATGTGCAAAGCCTACCAGATTTCTCAGTTCGACCTTCCTTTCTGCCGGGATGGCTACGTGGACATCGAGGTGGACGGGCAGACGAAGCGAATCGGCATCGAACGCATCCATCTGGAGGAAGATGCCGGCAAACTCAATCATGATCCATATGCGCAAGGCAGTCTGGTCGACTACAACCGTTGCGGCGTCCCGCTCATCGAAATTGTCAGCCGGCCCGACATGCGCTCGCCGGAAGAAGCACGTCTCTTCATGGAGGCAGTGAAGGAAATCCTCGAATATACGGGTGTGTCCGACTGCAAGATGCAGGAAGGCTCCCTCCGGGCCGATGTGAATCTTTCCCTGCGTCCGTTCGGCCAGGAAAAACTGGGCACCCGCACGGAAATGAAGAACCTCAATTCCCTGCGGGCGGTCCAGCGTGCCGCCGTCACGGAAGCGGAACGTCAGGAAGCCCTGATAACCGCCGGCAAGACCATTACGCAGGAAACCCGTCGCTGGGACGACAACAAGGGAGAGAGCTTTTCCATGCGCAGCAAGGAAGAAGCCATGGATTACCGGTATTTTCCGGAGCCGGATCTTGTGCCTGTCGTCATGGACGAAGGCTGGCTCGCGCGGATACGGGAAAGCATTCCGGAACTGCCGCAGGCCCGCCGGGCAAAATATGTTCAGGAAATGGGTATTCCCGCATATGACGCAGGTTTGCTGACAGGAACCATCCAGATAGCCGACCTGTTCGAACAGGCAGCGATGACCTGTGGGAATCCGAAATCCGCAAGCAACTGGATCATGGGTGAAATCCTCCGCCAGATGAAGGAGCAGGAGGGTGACTCTCTGGATCCGGGCATTGATGGAATCCGACTGGGCAGCATCATCGGGTTGGTGGAACGAGGAGAAATCACCCAGGCATCCGGCAAGAAACTGCTCGAAGCTGTTATGGGTACGGATGCCGATCCGGTGGTGCTCGTGGAGCGGATGAACCTGCGCATCCAGCGGGATGAAGGTGCCGTGATCGATGCGGTGGTTCTGGTGATGAAGAATAATCCCCAGGCCATTGCTGATTTTCAGGCCGGCAAGGGAAAAGCCGTCGGCTTCCTGATGGGACAGGCCATGGGCCTCCTGAAGGGAAAGGCGGACCCGGGACAGGTGAAATCCGTCCTGGAAGCAAAATTGAAGGAATTCGACGGGGGTGCGTCATGAGCTACATCGAAGGCAGGAAACCCTGGTCCGAAGGGGCAACCCACAGGGAAGACGGTACCTCCACGGTGGAGGGATTCATCCATCGCATTCGGGACATGGGTGGTTTTTCGTTTCTGGTTGTCCGTACCGGGCGGGCCATGGTGCAGTGCGTCCTGGAAGAGTCCGTGAAGGAAAAATCCGGTCGGCAGCTTGAAACAGGGGATACAGTGCGCCTGGAAGGTGTCCGCGTGCCGGAAACCCGGGCGGCGGGCGGTTTCGAAATCCGCATCAGTCATGTCGAGATACTTTCCCGGCCAAGCGCGCAACCACAGGTGCCGCTGACGCGGCGCAAGATGGATATCAGCATCGACGTGAATCTGGACAATCGACCGATTTCGCTGCGCCATCCGCACGAACGTGCCATCTTCATCATCCAGGAAGCACTGGTGCAGGCATTCCGCCTGTTCCTGTCCGGAAATGGATTCACAGAGGTTCATACGCCCAAGATCCAGGCCGCAGGCGCGGAAGGCGGCGCCAACATCTTCAAGCTCGATTATTTCGGACATCCCGCCTTTCTGGGACAGAGCCCCCAGTTGTACAAGCAGATGATGGTCGGTGTCTTCGGGCGCGTGTTCGAGGTGGCTCCAGTATTCCGGGCCGAAAAGCACAACACCACCCGCCATCTGAACGAATACATCAGCATGGATTTTGAAATGGGTTTCCTGCATGGGATGCAGGACATCATGGAAACGGAAACCGCATACCTGCGTTTCGCCATGCAATATCTGAAGGAGAAGTGTGCGGCCGAACTGGCCCTTCTTGGGGCCGTTTTGCCGGAAGTCGGGGCGATTCCCGTCATGAAGTTCAAGGACGCGAAGAAGACGGTGGTCGAATATTTTGGAAAGAAACTCGGCGGCCATGGCGATCTGGATCCGGAAGAGGAAGTGCTGCTCTGCGAATACGCGAAGAAGGAACTCGGCAGCGAGTTCATCTTCATCACGCATTACCCGTCACCGAGACGTCCCTTCTATGCGATGGATGATCCGGAAGATCCGGGATACGCCTTCAGCTTCGACCTGCTGTTCCGAGGCCTCGAGATCACCACAGGCGGGCAGCGCATCCACGATCATGCCATGCAGGTCGGGAAGATGCAGGAGCACGGCATTGATCCGGCTGAATTCAAGGATTACCTGCAAATCCACGCCTGTGGCATGCCGCCGCACGGTGGCCTCGGCCTTGGCCTCGAAAGACTGACCCAGCAAATCCTGGGCTACAAAAACATCCGCCAGGCCAGCCTGTTCCCCCGCGATCTAAAGAGAATGCTGCCATAGGCAGCATTCTCTTTAGATCGCAACCCGCGGCAATGACTTGACGGTGAAGCCGGCAAGTCAT
>JAIFNI010000238.1 GCA_020047785.1 Clostridia bacterium | reverse complement strand
GAAAATAACCTGCTCTATAAATTTCCGAAAACAATGGCCAAACCTGCCATTCTTTTCGGAAAAAGAGCAGGTAATTTTCTTCCGGCGCCTTATCTCGCTTCAGTCTACCAAATTCGGCTCGAACGTGTCTTTCCATGGCAGGCCGTGCATGTTCAGCGCTTCCATGAACGGATCCGGCTCGAACTCCTCGACATTGTGAACGCCGGGCTTGTTCCACAGGCCCTTCAGGACCATCATGGCCCCAATCATCGCAGGGACGCCCGTAGTGTACGAAATGGCCTGGGAACCGACTTCCGCATAGCATTCCTCATGCACGCAGACGTTGTAGACATAGTAGGTCTTCGGCTTTCCATCCTTCATGCCTTTGTAGATGCAGCCGATGTTTGTTTTCCCCTTCGTGCGCGGGCCAAGGGAAGCAGGATCCGGCAGCACCGCTTTCAGGAATTGCAGCGGGGATATTCGGATTCCCTGGATTTCGATTGGTTCGATGGAGGTCATGCCCACATTCTCCAAAACATGCAGGTGCGTGAGATACCGTTCGGAAAAGGTCATCCAGAAGCGGATCCTTTTCAGGCCTTTCACATTCTGCGCGAGGGACTCCAGTTCCTCATGATAGAGAAGATACATGTCCTTCGGTCCGATTTCCGGAAAATCATACACCCGTTTCTCGGAGAGCGGAGGCGTTTCCACCCATTGTCCGTTCTCCCAATAGCGGCCATTTGCAGTGATCTCCCGAATGTTGATCTCGGGGTTGAAGTTCGTGGCGAATGGATAGCCATGGTCACCGGCATTGGCATCCAGAATGTCGATTTCATGGATTTCATCGAAATGGTGCTTCATGGCATGGGCACTGAACACGCCGGTGACACCGGGGTCGAACCCGCAGCCGAGTACCGCGATCAGTCCCGCCTTTTCGAAGCGTTCCCGATACGCCCACTGCCAGCTGTACTCGAACTTGGCCAGATCCGGCGGTTCGTAGTTGGCCGTGTCGAGATAATGCACGCCGGTGGCCAGACAGGCGTCCATGATGGAAAGATCCTGGTAGGGCAGTGCGACATTGATGACAATGTCCGGTTTGAAAGCGTGAATCAGCGCGGCGACTTCCTCCGATTTGTCCGCGTCTATCTTCGCCGTGCTGATTTTTGTGCTTCCACCCTCCAATTTATGTTTCAATGCATCGCACTTTTCAAGCGTACGGCTGGCGATGCAGATTTCCTCGAAGACATCCGGGTTCTGACAGCATTTGTGCACCACGACACTGGCCACCCCTCCGGCGCCAATGATCAAGGCTCTTCCCATTCCTCTACCTCCTGTGTCGGCGTCCATGCGCCTCATGACAAAAATTGATTATACAGAATAAACCCATTTGAATCAATGAATGCAATGTAAAATTCGATTTGCGTAAAAAGGACGTCTTTCCGTATTTCGGGAAAGACGTCCTTCATGGACCATTCATGTTCAGACTCGCGATTCATTTCGGGAAAAGAGCAGGTTCATTCCTTCCGGCACCTTACTTGAAGAAAACCGGTTTGCCTGTCTTGGCGGACTCATAGATGGCTTCGAGCACCTGGGTGACCACGATGGCCTGCTCCGGAAGAACGGTGGGCTTTGTGCCGGTGATGATGGCATTGATCCACTGGCGGGCTTCCATGTCGGCTTCGCTGTCGGCCTGTCCGTCATAGAAGGCAACGCCGCCGACACCCAGATCCGGCTTCGTGACATAGGTCCTGCTGTTCTTTTCACCGTTGAGACGGAGACCATCCTTCATGTCCGCGCCACCTTCGGTACCGCAGAGGGTGCACTGGGATTCGCCCACATCAAGCGTGTTCAGGGCCCAGCTGGCTTCAAGATTGACAGTTGCACCGTTCTCCATGGTGATGAAGCCGAACGCGGAATCTTCCACGGTGAACTGCTTCGGATCCCAGCTGCCCCAGGCATTGGCGGCATTTTCCTTGCTGCCGAGTTTATGGTACACATTGCCCATGACGCTTTTCACCTTGTAGTTGTTCATCATCCACAAGGTAAGGTCGAGGGCATGGGTGCCGATGTCGATCAGCGGCCCGCCGCCCTGTTCCTCTTCATTCAGGAACACGCCCCAGGTCGGGACGGCACGACGACGGATGGCATGGGCCTTGGCATAGTAGATGTCACCCAGTTCACCCGCATCGCATACCTTTTTCAGGTACTGGGACTCGGCACGCTGGCGGCCCTGATAACCGATGGTGAGGGTTTTTCCTGTTTTCAAGGCGGTGTCGAGCATTTTCTGGGCCTCGGCCGCGGTCTTCGCCATGGGCTTTTCACACATGACATGCTTGCCGGATTCCAGGGCCGCAACCGTGATGAACGAGTGGGACTTGTTCGGGGTGAGAACATGAATGACCTCAATGGTCTTGTCCTTGAGCAGTTCCTTGTAGTCGGTGTAGACTTTGGCACCTGTGATGCCGTATTCGGCCGCTGCCTTCACGGCGCGTTCCTCGACGATGTCGCAGAAAGCAACCATTTCGACATTTGCCAGTTTCTTGAGACTGGGCATATGTTTGCCGTTGGCGATGCCGCCGCAGCCGATGATGCCGATGCGGACCATCCGGGGTGCCTTTGGGGCTGCCGGGGTCTTGACTGTCTTCGGTGCCTTTACGGCTTTTTCAGCCTTTGCTTCCTTGGTGGTGGTCTTTGCAGC
Organism: Clostridia bacterium; assembly: GCA_020047785.1. GTDB lineage: Bacteria > Bacillota > Clostridia > DSM-8532 > DSM-8532 > JAEWSN01. The sequence continues at coordinate 8,334 of JAIFNI010000238.1, read as the reverse complement.
TGCTTTTGATGCCATGATGATGCCTCCCGCATGTCTGAAATTCTCCGGACCGTCATGGTGGACGGAATCCATGTATCCATTCTGAATGATTTTACCCCATTGACCGCCGAATCACCATACAATTCATGAAAACCACTTGCACGAATCCGGTGATTTTTCAGACGTACCGCGTAACAGCAGCCTTATGAATGGTTCGCCGGACAGGCAATGCTGATTCATGATGCATCTCGTCCTGACCCGGGCTTCAGGTAATGCTGCGCAGGTAACGGACACTTTCGGTGATGGAAGGAATCTGAGCCATATCGAAGTATTCCTGTTCCACAATGTACCAGGGAACGTTGAGTTCCTTCCCGGCCTTGATGATGGCCGGCACGTCGATGATCCCCTTGCCGATTTCCGTGTTGTTCTTGTCTTCCATGCTCTTCATATCCTTGATATGAAGGAGCTTCATGCGCGTACCATACTTTTTCATGAATTCGGCGATGCTCATGCCGGCAAATTCCACCCAATAGGTATCCAGCTCTATGCAGACATGCGTCGGGTCGGTCTGTTCCAGCATGATATCATACGCCATGCGGCCTTCGATTGTCACAAACTCGAAATCGTGATTGTGATAGCCGAATTGGATCCCATTCTCGGCTCATTTTCTGCCGATTGTTTCGAACCGGTCTCCGGTGCGTTTCCACGCATCGGTGCTGCCGACCATGTCTCCGCCGACCCAGGGGCAGATGATGTATGGAGAACCAATCTCCTGGGAATAGGCAATCAAACCGTCCAGGTCCTTGTTCAGCAGATCGATGCCGATGTGGCTGCCACATGCCTTGAGTCCGTTGGCATCCAGCGCTTTCCTCAGTTCCTTCGAAGTCGCGTTGAAATATCCGGCAAATTCCACGCCGTCATACCCGGCTTTCGCCACCTCCGCGAGTGTGCCGAAAAAATCCTTTTCCGTCAGTTCCTTGACGGAATACAATTGCAGACCAATTTTTTCCATGATACCCAATCCTTTCGTGATGTCTGTCGGATCAGCAAATCAACTGCAGGCACGTGTGAACTCGCATTCGCAAAGTGTGCAATCGATTTCTTCCGATCATACAATTAACTCTAACAGGAATCCAGGTCATGGTATATAATGATGGTGCGAAAAAATATCGATATTTTGTCATCCGGATGGTGGCCCATGCGTTTTGAATTCCCGAACGAGCCCTATTTCGAAGACCAGTCCGTCTCGGAAAACCAGATCAAATACCCATTCCACTGCAATCTTCAGGCTTTTCACATGGGAAATATCCTGGCCCATGCGCACTGGCACTACTATATAGAAATCCTGTATATGATCGAGGGACACGCGCGCGCGGTACTCGGTGGAGAAGGGTATGATTTCCGCACCGGCGACATGGTCCTCATCAACGGGCGCGAAGTGCATGCAGTTTTTGCGGAAACAGATGCAAATGTCCGCTACATCGTGCTGAAGTTCGATCCGGCTCTCCTGTATACGACCGACCGTACGCTCTTCGAGTCGAAATATGTCCTGCCGTTCACCATGAATGTGTCAAACCACCAGAAGGTTTTCCAGTCGGCTGAACTCTCCAAATCCCCCATTCCCGAACTGCTGACCACCATTCTCAGAGAATTCACCGGGAAGGAATATGGGTTCGAACTGGCCATCCGCACGGATATCGGAAGAATTTTCCTGTGGGTGCTGCGCGCCTGGCACCGGAACGGCATCCAGATGGATGCGAATCCTGCCCTGAAAGAAACGGACATCCTGCGCCTGCAGAAGGTTTTCGATTATCTGGACGCGCATTACAAGCATGAGATTACGGTTGAATCCGTCGCCACCATGTTGAACATGAGCTACAGCTATTTTTCCCGATACTTCAAATCTCTCATCGGCAAGACTTTCTCGGAATACCTCACCTATGTGCGCATCACGGAGGCGGAGAAACTGCTCCTCACGACAGACCTGAACATTACGGAAGTGGCACTGGAATCCGGCTACTCGAACTCCAGCTACTTCATCCAGCAGTTCAAGGACCTGAAGGGCATGTCTCCGAAGCAGTTCAAGAAAAAAATCCTTGCATCCTAAGGCGCCGGAAAGAAATTACCTGCTCTTTTTCAGAAAAGAATGGCGAGTCTGGCCATTGTTTTCTGAAATTCATAGAGCAGGTTGTTTCTTTCCAAGCCTAAGGCGCCGGAAAGAAACAACCTGCGACTGAAGTCATGCGTTTTTGCGATTCCTCACATATACATGCTTGATATGGAACTGGCTGGTCTCGCGAATGTCCAGTTCGAACATATCAAGGGAGCGGACCAGCGGGGTCAGCTTGACGAATCCGTAGTTCCGCGGATCGAAGTCCGGCTTCTTTTTTGCGATCAGGGTACCGACATCTCCCAGAAATGCCCAGCCGTTCTCATCCGCCAAGTCCGTAATCGAAGTCGCGATGAGGTCGACAATCTCGCGTGTGACGTCCTCCACAAGCGGGTGCCGGCTGTCTGCTGCGGTATCGGCCTGTGTGGGGATGCGGATGTTCGCCGATTCCCCGGTATTGCCGGAGAAGGCTGATTCGGTCATTTCGCGTGTGACTGCTGCTTCCGGAACATCCGTCGTCGTCGCAGGAACTGCGGATGCATTCGCAGGCTTGCTTTCAACCCTTACAGGCTTCTTGTCATAACGGTTGCGGCCCTTTGCGACAACTTGCCTGCCTGACGAAGCAGTTTCTGGCTTTGCATCGGTGGTCTTTTCAGAAACACTCTTGCTGTCTGGCGGCTGAACAGATTCCGCCCGCCCTGTTTCCAGGCTGCCATGAGGAACCCGCTCCACATCGGTTTTTCCTGACTCGGATTTGCCGGACTCCGGTTTGCCTGGTTCAGGTTTTACGGATTCGGGCTTGCCAACCGCAGCGGCAGATTCCGGCTTCCGTTGCGCCTCCATCTTCACGGATGCTTGATTGATGGCTGCAGCAGTTCTGACATTGGTGGCTCTTCTCGCGGGAACAGGCTCCAGAACTGGCTTTTCCGCAGGCATGTCGATGATTTCGATATATGTGAACTTGTCGCAGGCGACAATGAACGGTTTCGGAGTCTTGCGCTCCCCCATGCCGAAAACCTTCTTGCCTGACTCGCGCAGACGCAGGGCAAGCCGTGTGAAATCACTGTCGCTCGAAACGATGAAGAAACCGTCCACATTGCCGGCATACAGCATATCCATGGCTTCGATGATCATGGCGGAATCCGTCGAGTTCTTCCCGACGGTATAGCGATACTGCTGAATTGGTGTGATGGCATTGGTCAGCAGCAGGTTCTTCCACCCTTTCAGATCAGGCTTCGTCCAATCTCCGTAGATTCGTTTGATGGTGGGTGTACCATAGCGGGCAATCTCCTTGAACATCCCGGTAACTTTGTCATGAGGCACATTGTCTGCATCGATCAGAACAGCCAGTCTCATTTCGATTCCAGTCTGCATGGTTTGTCCTCCTCCATCATGATGGCATTCATCCTGTTCGTGCCGGTTCAGAACTCTTCAAGGTCATGAACCTGCTGCCGGCATTCATCCCCTGAGTCTGAGAATGCTTTTGATTTTCTCGACGATCATGTCGGTGGCCACCTCGTTCATCCCGCCTTCAGGCACAATGATGTCGGCATACCGTTTGGTGGGTTCCACAAAAGCTTCATGCATTGGTTTGACCGTATGGAGGTATTGGTGGACAACCGAATCAATATCTCGGCCACGTTCATGAATATCACGAACGAGCCGTCTCGCGAAACGGGTATCCGAGTCGGTGTCCACAAAAATCTTGATATCCAGCAGATTGCGCACCTCAGGGTTTTCAAAGAGAAGGATTCCTTCCACGATGACGACATGGCGGGGTTCCTCCCGAATGTTCTCATCCAATCGCCTGTGCTCGATAAATGAGTAGACGGGCCGTTGAATCGCTTCCATGTTCTTCAACCTGACCATCTGTTCAATGAAAAACTGCATGTCGAACGCATCAGGATGGTCAAAATTGAGCTGTTTGCGGTCGTCGAAGGAAATGTGGTGGAACGATCTGTAATACCAGTCCATACAGAGAAGTGTGACATCATCCTCGAATGATTTCTTCAAGGTACGGGCCAATGTGGTCTTTCCCGACCCTGTTCCTCCTGCAATTCCGATCATGACGGCCTGTGTCATGCCAACCTCCGCAACCCGCTTTCACGCGGCAGTGTACTGTTGCATTATCTCCCCCGTTTCATCCGGTGTCAACCAGAGAGGGATTCACAAAACATTCCGGCAAACAGAAGCCACGCTGTGGAACACCACAGCATGGCTTCTGCCAATATTGAACAAGCCGAATTGATTTGCAAAATACTTGTTCAGCGTATCGAATCCGGTTATGGATGACAAAAAACCCGCTTCCCTTTGGGAAGCGGGTTCTGCTTGGCGTGCCAGAGACGATTCGAACGCCCGACCGATGGATTAGAAGTCCATTGCTCTATCCTACTGAGCTACTGGCACAAGCTGGCGCTGTTTGCGCCACATCATTATACAGGCATTCCTTTCATTCTGTCAACGCAAGCGAAGCGGCGGACCTGGCCCGCCGCTTCGCGAAACCCGCATTACGGAAGGATCAGACTGCCCAGTACCGACCACGATGTCATGTCGGTTGCCCGAACTTCCCGGTTTGAAAGCGTATACAGCACATTCCCGATATAAGCGCCGCGAAGAACGTACCGATCCTGGTTCCACAAATCCCCTTTGTCAAGGTGGCTGATGTCGGCCAGTTTTTCAAACCCTTTTTCCAGTGTGAGACGATAGGCCATCAGGCCTTGCCAGGTCATCGTTCCATACTCGATGGAAGCCTCCGGATCCGAGGTCGACGATCCGGACTTGTCGGTTTCCATCAGCCTGACGGGGAATGCGACCAGATTCCGCGTTCTGGAGAACAGCAGCGCACGGTGGTTGTTCAACAGTTCAGAGTCTGTCCCCCGATCGCCGATATGGGTTTCATGCATCAGTTTCGGATTGGCAACATTGGAAACATCGAAGAGCGCCACTTTCAACCCCTGATAATAAGCCCATTTCGTACCAGGGTCCCAGGAGGATTCCAGCTCGATGGCATCCTTGCCGAATCCGATGAGGTGTGTCTCATCATAGGGATGCAGATAGTTGCTGTAGCCCGGGATTTTCAATTCTCCAAGAATGGCAGGTTTTGTCGCAACGGCCAAATCCAGCACATACAGCGGGTCCGTGTTCCGATAGGTCACCAGATAGCCGCGTCCGCCGAGAAAACGGGATGAATAGATCTGTTCACCGGGCGCGATGTCCGGAATCATGCCGACAAGGTTCATCATGCCGTCCAGCACACAGACCTGGTTGGCGGAAGTCGGTGCGCCGGTCCTCGATGACCATCCGGTTGTGGTGGCCACCCGGAGTGATTCCTCATACCAGTCCATGGAGAACTGGTTCAGCAGCCTGCCAGGCACGGTTCCGCGCGAAAGAAGGGAAGCGGAGCCTTCGGAGAGGGCAAACCGATAAAGGTCCGTCGTTTCCGTGACCGGTGTCAGTCCCCCGTCGGATGCCTTCATGGATGCTGGAAGCACGGTGGACATCGGAAGGATGATGTTGCGGTCGCCCTGGTGCTGTACGGCCACGAACAGGGAATCCGCCGTCGAATAGACAGTCTGTCCGGCTCCAAGCAGGGTATACATGGAAGGTGCTGTGGCGGGCTCCTTCAGATTGATGCCGGACACCACCAGATAATTGGCTTCCGTGAATTCAGGACACCAGGATACCGTGGTCGGCGCCACACGACTGTATGCACCTGTCCCGCTGCGCCAAAGGGGCGTGGCCGGATCCGTTCCGATCAGCCATGGATACAGATTCTTGTTCGTAACCAGATACAGGCTGTCTCCGATTCTGCGGGATGCGAGCAATGAGCCTTCCACTTCATAACTGCCGGATCGCAAAGGTTTTTCCGGATTGGAGACATTGAACGTCAAAACCTTTGTCATGGTTGTCTGCTGCTGCTGCGGCGGCATATATCGGATGGAGGGTGCAAGGGAAGCGGTCAGGCCCGCCGAGGGGTCTGTACCGATGGACTCCTTCCCGACAGGTACGACATCACCGGATATGGCAGCCGTACAGGTACCCAGGATTGTCAACCGGCCATCGGATACGTATATTTCCGTCGGCCAGAAACCTTCGTCTCCAAGCCGAAGATTCGCCAGCAGGCGCATGTCTGTGGCGGGAAGCGCCCGAACAATCAGAATGCGGTTTCGATTCACCTGATAAAGCAGGTCACCGTCAGTTTTGAGGATGTCACCCTCATCCACGCCTTCCACCTGCAGGTTGGTCGTGGAATGATTGTCTGTTGTGGAAGCATCCGAATTTCCTTCGGTTTTCTGTGATTCCGGTGCATTGGCAGCGGATTCCGATGCGCCGGCCGACATCGCACCGTCCGCCACCGACGGCGCTGCAAGCTCTTCCGTCACGGACAGCATCGGCCCGCCATCCCGTTGGAAGGACCCGCTGCGATTCTGCCAGGCGAGCAGTTCCTTCATCAGATCCGTCGAAGCCCTGGCTACACGAACCATGCCCAGACTCCGGATTTGTTCCGCGATGATGGAGGCATCGCGGGTTTTGTCCAAAAACGGCGTACCGCCAGATACAACGATCAAACCATCCTGATAGAACAGCTGCTTGCCCAGTGCCACCGACACTTGGCGAAGCGGTGCGTACATGCGGCCATCCTGCTGCAGGGGAGCCACTTCCAGTCTGGTGACGGCGCCATTGACGGTCATGGTTCTGCTTCCATTCCGGATTCGGATTGTTTTGTTGCCATATTTGAGCACGGCCGTACCGGTGCCGGATTCGTAGGTGACCGTCGCGCCGGCGGATTCCGCCAGAAACCTGACAGGAACGAGCGTATATCCGGAAACGATGAAGGGAGCCGTCCCGTTCATGCCGGGATCGATGGGCGTCAATTCATTCCGGACCCGTGCCAGATTGCTGCCCACATAGAGCACCACCGACTCTGCCAATTTCGCCTCAATGGTCGACAAAGGGCTTGCAGAGGCGACGGTTCCGGTTTCGGCAGCCCGACTCATGGCTGGTCCCGGCAAAGGCCCGGCAAGCAGGGTCAGGCACAGAAGAAGAACAGTCAAGGTGCGGAACAGCAATTTTCTGTCATGCATTGTTATCCCTCCATTTCATGGAAAAGGCAGTATGAAGCCATTACCCATTGGACGGAACAGGGAGCTTGATCGTTCACAGACATTTGTGCCCGCAAGTCGGGAATTCCTGGAGGTTTTTGTCATCCAAGCCCTACTCCCGAACCTTCACGCCATATCCCTGCCGCAGCAGAACTGTCGCGGCGGCGTCCCGTTCTTCCGCAGATTCGAAACGGATCAGCAATGCTCCTTCATCCTCCACCCGCACATGGTTGATGCCGATGTTCTTGATGTTGATTTCCGCATCTGCCAGCGCCGTTGCGATGCTGGCGATGATCCCGGGCTTGTCTTCCACATCCACGGTGATTTCCGCAGCGCCTTGAAGCCTTGTGGTCGCGTTTGCGGAAAGCGAATCCCGGAACTGGCGGGCCTTCTCGAAGAAATCAACCAATCCGGCCCGGTCACCGCTTTCCAATTGCTCCAGCACCCTGCCGGTCCGTTCCACCATCAGAAGCAAGGCATTGCGCAAGGGTTCCCTGTTGGAAAGACAGATGCCGGCCCACAAATCGGGCGAAGAAGAGGTTATCCTCGTGACATCCTTGAAACCTCCTGCAGCGAGCCGGCGCAGCAGGCCGGACTCATCCTCGCACAGCGCAACCGTCTCCACCAGAAGGGATGCCATGGCATGTGGAAGATGGCTGATGAGCGCAGTGGAGCGATCATGCACGTCCGCTGCCAGCCTGAGCGGAATGGCGCCTGTACCGGTTATGCAGGCAATGACCGCTTCAAGTGCCGATTCCTGTGTCTCCGGATACGGCGTCAGAACGAAATAGGCATTCTCAAAAAGATTGGCGCGGGAAGCGGCATAGCCGGAACGCTCCGAACCCGCCATCGGATGACCGCCGATGAAGCGGTGCCGCAGCGACAACTCGTCAAAGAGCCCCATCACCTCGCTCTTCGTGCTTCCTGTATCAATCAGGATGCACGTTTCGGGCAGATAAGGCAGCAGCTCCGCAACAAGGCTCCGCATGGCGGACACCGGGATGCAAAGAAACACAAGGGAACAATGGAGAAAAATCGGTCCCGGTCTTTCCAAAACTGCATCAACCACCCGGTCTGCCAATGCTCTGTCCAAGTCCGGCCGGCTGAGATCGCAGGCGACGATCCGCACGTGCCGGTTATCCG
>JAIFNI010000156.1 GCA_020047785.1 Clostridia bacterium | reverse complement strand
GGTTCCGTCTTGATCGGGAACATCATTTTGACGAGTGGTTCCGTCTTTATCAGGAACATCATCTTGACGAACGGTTCCGTCTTGATCAGGAACATCGTCTTGATGAACGGTTCCCTCTCCATGAGCAGTTCCAGCATCCGCAATGATTCCCAGAAATGCCTGATAGGCTGCAGCTGCAAGATTGACCGATACAAAGGTCTTGCCCGTCCCCCCTTTTCCACTCAGCACGGCAACCCGGAAATAGGAGGCGGCCATCGGACTCCTGTCCGATTCACGGATGGGTTTTCTTTCCTTGCATGGGATTCTGCCTGTCTGGCGGCCTGTGTCTGTAACCTGTTCCAAAAGTTCACCCCCTGTCATCCTGATGGGCGTTCATGCGAAACCTCAATGACCCAGATGATGACCCGGGTGTATTTCTTCGAGAATGGACAAGGAACCATTTTGAAAAAGGCGGACAATTTCTTCTATGGTGCCGGGTACGCCGCGGTAGATGGGAACACCCGCGCCCTGCAGCACCTCTGCGGCATTTTTCCCGCAATGCATGGTGACAACGGCACCGACACCGCTGTCAACCAGGGCCTGTGCCGCAACAATGCCCGCTCCCCCCTGCGCATGCGCCGCCTGATTGACCATTGCCTCAAACTGCATCGTTTCCGTATCAACCAGGACGAATTGCTCCGTTCTGCCGAATGATGTGCAAATCTGGCTGTCCAAGAGGTTTCCTTCTGCCGGTACTGCGATTTTCATGGTTGTCTCCTTTTCATGGCGTCCTGCCATGACTCCGAGTCTGGAAACCGGTTCAGGCATCCAGTTCCATTTCGGTTTCCTTCGATTGCAGCAGAAATACTTCCAGTCTTTCTGCCGCATCCGCAAGATCCTCATTGTCAAACTTCTCGATTTCACCCTTGTCGCACAAGTCCGCCAGGGATGGGCGAATGGGCATCCGGCCCATGACGGGAATATCCATCTCTCCTGCGATTTCATCGAGACGACTGGTCCCATACAGGGAAATCCGCTTTCCGCAATCCGGGCATTCCACCCAGCTCATATTCTCCACAATGCCGAGGATGGGAATGTGCATGCTGTTTGCCATGTTGTAGGCCTTCTTCACAATCATGGACACAAGATCCTGCGGAGAGGTCACCACGACAATTCCGTTCACGGGGACAGACTGGAATACCGTCAGGGGAACATCGCCCGTACCGGGCGGCATGTCAAAGAAAAGAAAGTCGAGATCGCCCCAGATCACATCGGTCCAGAACTGCTTCACCATGTTGCCGATGAGGGGTCCACGCCAGATGACAGGAGATTCCACATCATCCAGCAATAAGTTGATGGACATGATCTTGATGTCGTTGTGCGTTCTCTCCGGATAAATGCCGAACTCCCCGCCGGAAGCCTTTTTGCTGACGCCGAACATCTTCGGAATGGAAGGCCCTGTAATATCCGCATCCAGAATGCCCACCTTGTAGCCTTTGCGCCGCAGGGAAACAGCCAGCATGGAAGTGACCAGAGACTTGCCGACGCCACCCTTCCCACTGACAACCCCGATGACCTTGGTGATGCGGTTCAGTTCGTGCGTCTTTTCCAGCATGCTCTTGGGTTTGGCGGACGAACAGTCGCCGGTCGGGCAGGAATCGGCCGTGCATCCCGTGTTTCCGCAGTCTTGCTTTTTCATGTCGAATCTCCTTTTTACATCTGAAGTTTATTCAAATAATTTATTGATGTTACAAGCATGGGAATGGGTCTGTATGGGCGTGTCTACGAAAAACCCAATGAATGGGAACGGTTCATTCTTTTTAAACAGGAGGACCGGGCAACGGGTTGCACTCACTTGTGCATCCAGATGCTTGCAATCACCTGCAACCCGTGCAGCCCGCACAAAGAGTCAGCATGGCACAACTGCTGCACATTTCGGACTTGTCCTCGGGAACCAGGCAGAAGGTGCCTTCCGATTTCCAGCAGGGCTTTGCCGCATTGACCGAAACCAGACTGTTCTGAACGGAGCCGCCGGCGCAGTTTCTTTTATACCAGCAGGAATACAAACCCGTCAGATGGCGAACCCCCGCGATGTTCAATCCTTTTCCGTTCATCAGCGTCTGAATGAAACGCAAACGCTTCAAATCATTATTGGAATACTTCCGCTGATATCCGCTGCGATCAGGCCGGATCAAATCATTCCGCTCCCAAACACGCAGCGTTTCGGGGTGTTCCCCGATCAGACCGGCCACCGTGCCAATGGTGTAGACACCTTTTTCTTCATCGAGCATGGAAATGAGACCCGCCCCCTGTCTTAACGCAAAAAACCATTGCTTCGGACAAAGCATATTACAAACGAATTCAAACATCAATCTTTTTTTTGATGTTTGACAAGTTGACAAACTCTCAAATATTGACTTTCACCCCATCATGATATAGGATGATTTTGAGCATATGTCAATAAACTACAGCATCAGAAACACCCTGCATGAGGAGAACCAATCCATGAGAAAAGTACCCTCCACAATGAAAACCATGTCCAGGCGGAGTGGATCCGGTATGGCAGTCGGCATTCTTTGCGCATGCATGGTTTTTTCCGGTTGTGCGGCATCTTTCGGCCGGGTTGAACCGGAGGATGGAAAGATAACGGTTGCCGTTTCCATTGTTCCACAGAAGGCATTCGTTGATGCCGTCTGCGGAGACAAGGCCAACGTGGTCGTCCTGATACCGCCAGGAAACAGCCCGGAAAATCACGAACCTTCTCCCCGCGAGATGGAGGACCTTGAAAAAGCGGATATATATTTCACCATCGGCGTCGCGGCTGAAAACACAGCCATTCTCCCCCGGATCAGCGAATCCGGTCAATTGCTTGTCGTTCGTCTGCAGGACGCCGCCGCAAAGGCATATCCCGACCTGGAGATGGCTCCCGGTCAGCGCGATCCGCATATCTGGCTTTCTCCGAAACGCGTGAAAACCATGGTTGAAACCATCGCATTGGAACTGGGCAGACTGGACCCGGCAAACAAGGCTCTGTATGCCGACAATGCGGATTTGTTCGAACAGGAACTGGACAGCTTGGATGCAAGGTTGAAAAAGGAGCTGCATGACAAGACTCATAAGGCATTTTTCACGTTCCATCCGGCGTTCGGGTATCTCGCAGAGGATTATGGACTAGTCATGATGTCCTTGCAGGAAGATGGAAAAGAAGCCACCCCCCAGCACCTGAAGGAACTGATCGACACGGCCCGCAAGGAAGACATCCATGTCATCTTTCATCAGGCGGAGATCGACAGCAAGCAGTCTTTATCCTTTGCGGAGGAGATAGACGGCACGGCGGTCCTGCTTGACCCCCTGTCCGGAGACTACGTGAACAATATGACCCTTATGGTTCAGACGTTGGCAGAGGCGATGAAATGAATGAATCTCACACAAGTGCAATCACGAAGGAACCGGTGTCCGCCCTGCATGTGGAGCATCTTGGCGTGCGGTTCGGGCCGGTTGTCGCATTGGATGATGTCTGTCTGGATGTGGCCGACGGGGAGTATCTCGGCATCATCGGCCCAAACGGCGGTGGAAAGACAACATTTCTCAGGGCCGTTCTCGGTCTGATTCCCTCGTACTCCGGCAGCCTCTCGATTTACGGAGAGACAGCTGGTAAATCAAGTGGAAAATCACGGACATCCATTGGCTATGTGCCTCAATCCGCCGCGGTGGACAAACAATTTCCCATCATGGTCCGGGATGTTGTTCTGATGGGCAGATTGAAAAGCCGCATCACCCTGCTGCAGCGGTTCAGCCATGAAGACAGGGAGTTGGCCGACAGCATGCTGGAGGAAGTCGGGATCGCCGATCTGGCAGAAAGGCAAATCTCCGCCCTTTCCGGTGGCGAATTCCAGCGCATGCTCATCGCACGGGCTTTGGCCGTGCAACCTCGTCTTCTGCTTCTGGATGAGCCCACCGCAAGTGTGGACGCCAACTCCCGTTTTCAGATTTATCAGCTGTTGAATCGATTGCATGAACGCATGACCATCCTGCTGGTCACACACGACATGCTCGCCATCTCCACCCATGTCCGTTCGCTGGCTTGCCTCAACAGCAAGCTTGTCTATCATGGCAGGCCGGAACTGAGCGAAGACAGCGTACGGGACATGTACGGCTGCCCGGTCGATCTGGTCGCGCACGGTTTGCCGCACCGGGTATTGAAAACGCATGGCTGATGAATTCGCCGCCAGGCATTCACATAAAGTCATTCCGTCCCGCAAGGAGTTTGCACAGCATGATTGAATTTTTCCAGGATGCCTTCCAGTATCGCTTCATCCAGCACGCCATGGCTGCCGGTTTGCTGGCCAGCATCGTCTGCGGCCTCATCGGGGTCATCATCGTGGAAAAACGGCTGGTGATGATGAGCGGCGGCATCGCCCACACTGCCTACGGAGGTGTCGGTCTTGGCTTTCTGCTGGGCTTCGAACCCATTCTGGGTGCTTTTCTGTTCGCCATTCTTGCCGCATTCGGCATCGGCTTCATCAAACGCAAAGGCGGAACCGGGTCCGATGTCGTCATCGGACTTTTCTGGTCTGCGGGCATGGCCTCCGGCATCTTCTTTGTCGCCCTGATGCCCGGATACCCACCCGACATGTCGTCGTATCTTTTCGGCAACATTCTTTCCGCAACGGCTTCCGATGTGCGTCTGATGGCGGTGCTGACGATTGTTGTCGTCCTGACGGTCATCGGATTGTTCAACAACTGGAAAGCCTGGATGTTCGATGGAGAATTTGCCACCATTCTGGGTGTGAATACAGGTTTTCTCGAATATCTGATGATGCTCCTCATCGCCATGACCATCGTCGTTCTGATTCGTGTTGTGGGCATCATTCTGGCGCTGGCGCTTCTGACCGCGCCGGCGGCGATTGCTGCCCTTCTTGTTCCCGGTCTGAAAGCAAGAATGGTCTGGGCAACCGGTATCGGTACGGTCATCACCCTGACGGGGCTTTGGTTGTCATATGGATGGAATCTGGCATCCGGTGCCACGATTGTCATGCTTTCGGTCGCCTGCTTCCTTGTTGTGTATGTCGGAAAAACCATGATATCCAAAAGAAATCAGGGTTGATTCTGGAAAACATCGCGAATTTTTGGAAACAGATCCCACCGGTATCTGTTTTCGTACCTTGTCATAAGTTTATGCGTATTTGCGAATGAGTTTGCGCCCTATATAATAAACAGAGTTGAATCTTCACAAGGGAGGGCTGGTTATGGCTACTCATATCAGGAACATACCCGCACGAAGCAGACAGGCAATCCCCGATCTGCTGGATTTGGCCGAATCCTACACCCATGCGCTGGATGAGGATTGGCTTCCCGGGAAGGGTCTGAGTCTCAAATCTCTTGCAGCGGGTGTCAAAGCCCATGCCAAGTCCGTTTTC
>JAIFNI010000060.1 GCA_020047785.1 Clostridia bacterium | reverse complement strand
GGTCCTTCATCTGCATGATTCGCTCCGGGAGATGGCCAGAGCGGATTTCCGCCAAAGAGGCAGTCCAAACATCCGCCGATTGGATGCGTCCACGGGTCTTCTCCTCAACCCAGTCCGACAGCTGGGATGCGGCATAACCAAAGGTGGGGTCTCCGGCAAACTCCGTCTGTCCGGAGGGAACCAAAGAATCCCCTTCCCGCACGAAATGCAGACCATCCCAGGTGAATCGCCCACCCTCCTCGAAATAGGGGCAAAGGATCAGGCCATCGATGGGGAGTCCGGCTTCTTCGAACACCTCGGCGACGGAGTCGGTTTCCTCAAAAAAATGACCGCGAAGGGTGGAATCTCCCCGAAAGACAGGAAGAACGGCACGACCTGTCGATTTCATCGCGGTGAGAAGATTCCCGGCCATTTCCCGATGAACACGGATGGAAATGTCCATGGAACAGGAGCGTGTATCGGTCAGAACCAGAAAAAGTGGGTCTTCCGCCGACAAACCCTGCCTGAACGTCTCGAAGGAACCGTCCAGATATTCCGACACATCCTGCATAGTCTGACCACCGGTCGGGTCGTCGTCGAACACGACAACTGCCGGCAGTTCCATCGATTGTCCGAATCGTTTCAACGAAACAGGTTCACCTTCTGCTTGCCCGATAGGGTTGCTCACAGTTGGAAAACCGGACTTTTTCTCAAACCGGTCGCTCCATGCCTCCCCGATGCGGGCGGCTGCAACGGCATCCGGCAGCGGCAAGTCCGCCATCAGACGGGGGGAAGGCTGTGGTGTACAGGCATCAGGCATGGGCAATCTCCTCCTCGCGGAAATCCGGTACGAAAGCGCCTGTCTCAACCAGCACACGGCGCAGAGCCTCGAAAGGGTATGCCCTCGGTGTCGTTCCCGCCTTGGCAGCGAGCGCCGAGGCGATGCCGCAGATTTGTCCGAGGTCGAAGGCCGTATGCATGCGACGGACAGAGGCGTTCGCCACGTGGTCCGTGGAGACGCACCGACCGGCCATCATCAACCCTTCCACCCCCTTCGGAAGCAAAATGCGGAAGGGAATGCAGGCATTATGGGAAAGAATCTCGCAGGTGTACTTCGCGCCGTGCAGGTCGAAGGCGATCGGATTGTAGCAGATGGTGTCCGGGAAAGAGACGCGCTCCCGGCATTCCTTTTCATTGAGAATGTGATCGCCCACGATCCGACGGGTTTCCCGCACGCCGATCTGTGTGGCGCTTTCCAGAAGCACACTGTCCGCGAAACCGGGAACCTGCGCGCGGAGGAATTGCCACAAGGCATTCATCTGCTGGCGGCAGGTGATTTCCGCATAGGTCAGGTCTTCCTCCACGGTTCCCAGGCGGCCGTAAACGCGCGTGGCATTGCACGACAACTCGCCGGCCCGCAGGGAGGTGCAGTTGAAGTAAGACAGCACCGGCATGCGGCCATCCGCATTATGGGCCCGGTATAGCTCCGACAGATCAGCCCCCATGTACCAGTCGCGACCGATGCGGGCAGCCTGCCTGTACCGGTCAATCATCTCATCCGACAGATTGTTGTAGAACCTTTTGTTTTCACGGATCCAGTCAAAATACGGATCAAAGTCGATCCCGCCAATCCGGAACCGGATGGTCATTCCCTGCGTCACGGCCTCCTCATCCCCCATCGCCGAGTCGGCGCCGGCCATCACACAGACATCGCCATCTCCCGTGCAGTCGATGACGGAATCCGCCAGAAACGCGCGCCGGCCGGACTTCGATTCGGTGATGACCCCACGGATGCGGCCCTCCTCCATCACGACATCGCAAATGAGACTGTGGAGATGGACCTCGACACCGGCTTCCGTAACCATGTCCAGCGCGGCGATCTTGACATACTCCGGGTCAAAATGAATGGCGGTCGTGGGCCCTGGTCCGATTTCCTTCGCACGCTTCATGAATTCACCGAGCATGCGGGAATGATAGCGATTGATGGAGTGCCAGGCCGGCATGATGCAATAGGCGGGCACGCCGCCAAGGAACCCGTACCGCTCGATGAGCGCAACCCTTGCGCCAGCCCTTGCGGCGGCAATGGCGGCCGGGAAACCCGATGTGCCGCCCCCGCAGACGATGACATCGTACTGACCGACGACCGGTGTCAGTCTGGACGCTTCCTGAATTGGCTGCATGTAGGGTCCCTCCTTGACAGTCAGGTGCGAATGATCGTAGTATTTATACTACAATAAAATTTGTATCGTAACAAAATTACGTTCAAAGTCTATCATGCAAAGAATACCCTGTCAAATCCCTTTGCCACGCCTTTTCCAAGCCTTTGCCACGCCTTTACCAGGCCTTTTCCACGAAGATTCCTGCAGCCCCGCAGGTTCATGAAATCCCACGCAACTGCAGTGCGAAACCATGCAAAGACCTGCCGGACGCTTGCCAGACCACCACCATGCTGCCGGAATCCCGCATGATTTTCTTTGGCCTGTCCTGTACAATATAGGGACTGGCCGTGTTCCGGTCCAGCCATAGGGAGGTAAGTCATGCCGAACATCCTGTCGGAAATCAGAAGCAGCCTGAACATCCTGTCGGACACACAGCGGCGTGTCGCCGATCACATCCTCGCCAACAGCGAGAACGTGCTGACCCATACGCTGTCCGACATCGCGCAGGCCTGCGGCACGAGCGAACCGACTGTACTCCGGTTCCTGAACAAAATGGGTTTTTCCTCCTTCCAGCTCTTTCGGATCCGTCTGGCAAGGGATGGTGCAAGCACGCCTTCCGCCACTGTGTATGAAGACATCCAGGGGCAAGACAGCCCTTTGTCGATCAAAAGCAAGGTCATCCAATCCAGCCTGCAGGCCATCCGTGAATTGGACGCCACGCTCGATCCGGACGATGTGGCGCATGCCGCCGACCTGATTCGACTCTCCGGCCGCATTCTGCTTTTTGGCGTGGGCGGTTCGGCACCTGTGGCGGCAGACGCCTGGCACAAACTGCTGCGGCTCGGTCTGCATGCCGTCTGGCAGGAAAGCTTCCAGATGATGCTGGTCACCTGCACCCACGCAGCCCCGGATGATCTGCTGCTGGCGGTCTCCCACTCAGGTGAAAGCCAGGAAGTCATCGCCTGTGCGGAAGCCATGAAATTACAGGGCGGTCGGATTCTCACGATGACCAGTTTCAGCAATTCCTCGCTGACACGCCTGTCCGATCTGTCTTTGGTCACGCCGGCAGGAGAGCGGCATTTCCATACCGATGCCATGCTGTCCCGCATCATGCAGTCCGTCACACTCGACATGGTCTACATCCAGCTTGTCCTTTCCATGGGGGAGCATGCCGTCCAGGCTATCGATCGGTCGCGGCAGGCGGTCGCCCGTTTCAAGACTTGAGGGTGTTGTTCATCGGGCCAGCCTGCAATCGTTCATGATGGGTTGCGGTCGACGCCATTCAGATTCCGGGCAGGCGTATGGCCAAGGTCACGGGATATCTCATGCGCCGTCCGAACCACTTCCGCCCGTATTCTGCGGACCAGATCCGGTGTCATGCGGCTGGAGGGAACCGATACACTGATCGCCGCGACCACCGCACCCGTATCGTCACGAAGCGGTGCCGCCAGACACCGTACCCCGGTTTCGCATTCCTCGTCGTCCGGTGCCACACCGGCCTTCCGTACATGCGCCAGCACCTGCAGAAATCTTGCCGGATCGGTGACGGTATGCCGGGTCATCGCCGGAAGTCCCTTCCTTGCGATCATTTCAGCCACCTTCTCCTGCGGCCATTCCGACATCAGCACCTTGCCCACGCCCGTGCTGTGCAGGGGCGCTGTCCTGCCGATGCGCTGAAGGGTGCGGAGCAGATTGTCCGGCCCTTCGACCGCATCGAGATACACGACGGCCATGTCCTCCTCTATGGCAAGGCAGGCAGATTCTCCAACGCTGCGAGCCAAAGCGTCCAAATGCGGACGGACTATCTCCCGAATGCCCGATTGCGCCCGCACTGCCTCGCCAATCCGGCTGAACCGGAGGGTCAGCGCATAGCGGCCTGTTTCCGGCACCTGTCTGGCATATCCGCCCGCCTGCAGGGCCCCAAGAAGGCGGAGTGCTGTGCTCTCAGGCATGCCGGCCGCCGTCGCTATGTCCCGAAGCCGCATCGGCCCCATGCCGGCCGCCAGGACCTCGATGAGCAGAAGCACCTTTCCGACCGAAAGATTCTGTCCTGTTTTCTTCTCCATCGCATTGCCTCCCGACAGACCCAGGTTTGTCTTCTTCTCCATTGCATGGCCTCCCGAATGGTGATTGCAGCATCCTGCCGCCTCATTCCTACAGGATATCAGAATGTTTCAGTCTGTCAATTTCAATTATTGAAATTAAATTTCATTTTATTGACGCCTGAAGACTCCTGTGTTAGGATCACGACAACCGGCGTCGTTCCAAGTGGAATCATCTGTTAACCAATCAATGAACGACATATGACGAACCTGTGAACCAACCAATGTACCGACTCCGCATCCGAACCTATGAATGGAGGCTTTTATGAAAATCGTCATGCTGGAACCTCTGGGAATCTCAAACGACGCACTTCACGCATTCGCGGCTCCCCTCATCGCCAATGGACACGATTTTATTCCTTGCGAAACACGCCTGTCGGACCCGGCCGATCAAATCGCGGCCGCGGCTGATGCGGATGTTCTGATCATTGCCAACAGCCCGTTGTCCGCAGAAGTCATCCGTGCATCCGGATCTGTGAAGATGATCTCCGTCGCCTTCACCGGCGTCGACCATGTGGATGCGGTGGCTTGCCGGGAACGAAGCATTGTCGTCTGCAACGCTCGGGGCTATTGCACGAATACAGTCGCAGAGCTTGTCTTCGGCCATATCCTGTCGCTGCTCCGCAACCTGAACGCCTGTGATCGCCGAACCCGCGAAGGCGGCACAAAGGATGGTCTTGTCGGGCATGAACTGGAAGGACGGACACTCGGCATCGTGGGTACCGGTGCGATTGGGCGCA
Source organism: Clostridia bacterium (assembly GCA_020047785.1). Taxonomy (GTDB): domain Bacteria; phylum Bacillota; class Clostridia; order DSM-8532; family DSM-8532; genus JAEWSN01. The sequence continues at coordinate 6,409 of JAIFNI010000060.1, read as the reverse complement.
GAGTGGCTGAGATCGCCAGGGTATTCCGCTGCAATCTGCTGGGCTTCGATTCGTTCCAACATCCGGAAGCTCTGTCACTCGGCATCAGATATACGGACCTCAACGATCTCTTCGCCCGGAGCGACATCATCACCCTTCACACCCCTTTGACGGAAGAGACCCGTCACATGGTCAATCGGGAACGAATCGGGCTCATGAAGCCGGGCGCTTTGCTCATCAATGCTTCCCGCGGACCCGTCGTGGAAAGTGAGGTGTTAGCGGAAGCCCTGATGGCCGGCCGGATTGCCGGCGCCGGTCTGGATGTCTTCGACACGGAACCCCCGCTGGATGTGACTCAGCCCCTTCTTCAAGCGCCCCATACGCTTCTGACACCGCATATCGCCTTCGCCACGGGTGAATCCATTCTACGCCGGGCCGAACTCACCCTCGGCAACATCACCGCCTGGCTTGATGGCGCCCCGAGGAATGTCTGTCTGTAATGGATGCGGCATCTTCAGAAGGGTGGTTCAGAAAACAAACCCCGCTGCCAGAACCAGCAGCACAACAACAGGAGCCGGAATCCATCCGACAAGCAGGAACGCCGCTGTCAATGCGGTTACCAGCAGGTTGTCCGGAGAAAGGCCGCTTTTGATCATCAGCACAAGAGCCGCGGAAGCAATCAGGCCACCGGCCACGGCTGTCACTCCCTGAAGCGCGATCCGGATGCCCTTGATTCCTTTGATGCCGTTCCAGATGGGAAAGACGAAATAAATGAGGAGTATGCCGGGCAGAAAGATGCCGATTCCTCCCGCCAGCGCGCCTGCAAGCTGGAAAAGAATGCTGCCTCCACGTGCGGCCATGCCGCCGGCATACGCGCTGAAACTGAACATCGGCCCCGGTATTCCCTGTACCAGACCGAAACCGGTCAGGAATTCCTTGCTGGTCATGTACCTGTTCACTTCCACCAGTTCGCTGTACATGAGCGGCACAACAACCTGTCCGCCGCCAATGACAAGATACCCATAACGGTAGAAGTTCTCGAACAGATGAATCAGCCGGTTGTCCCACAGAAGAGACAGCGCCAGCCCGCCCAGCGCCAGCAGGATGAAGGTCGCCAGATACTTCCATGGCGGACGGATCGTCACGGGCTGCCATAAATCCTTTTCTCCCGAGAACAGCACCCGCACCCCTCCCCCGGCAAGCAGAACGGCTGGAAAAATCCAGCTGTCCCGTATAAAGAAGGTGAGCATCGCGCCTGATAGGAACAGGAGCCTTGTCATGCTGTCCGTAGTCACCTTCTTGCCGATATTGAATGCAGCGACCGCAATGAACCCGACTGCCATGGGTCCGATATAGCGAAGTCCGTCCTGCGAAACATGCAAAAAAGACAATAGCTGGCTGAGGAAAGAAAACAATGTCATCACCGCGAGAGCAGGCAGCGCCCAGACTAAAAATGTCAACAGCGCAAGCAGCGGACCGCCGGTCCTGTAACCGATGGCAAGGAGTGTCTGGGTGCTGCTTGGTCCCGGCAGGAGGGTGGTCAGGGCAATCAGTTCCACCAGCTCCTCTTCGGTCAGATACTTCCGCTTCATCACCATCTGGCTGGTGAAAACGCCATAATGGGCTTCAGGTCCGCCATATGCGCCCAACGAGCAGACCAGGACATCCTTGAGAAAGAGACTCCAGGGAATGTCTGCCTGTGAGTTTGAGGTGATGTCATCCTTTATCGTCTTGCCCATTGTCTTCTCCCGACAGGGAAGCGCTCCCATCCAATCACGGTGTTTCGTTGCGCATCAAGCTTATAAACCCGGCCTTCATTTGAAAACCGACAGCTTCACCTTCTCCATCAGTGCCGGTTTCGGTGTGGCAACCTGTACAAGGGACGGAAGGACCATCATGAAATTGCTCAAATGCGCAGACAAAGCCATGTGCAGGGCATAAGCAACCGAGCGGAACTTCATCCGGTTCCTCACCCCTGTCATGGAGACGGAAATCCGAAACCGAGGCGCAGCGTGACAATTTCAAAGGGATTCGTGACAAACCGGAGCGAACCGTTTTGACAGTCGATTTCATCCCCTCTCTGTTCTCTCAGACCGGATCTCCATGCAGCCGAAACCCCTTCGACCCACATTTGCGCTTCCACTGCCTTCCCGGCGGTCTCGTAGGCACGGACAATCCAGTCGCCGGACCCATCCTCGGCCGGTTTCAGGGCAGAAAGAACCACATGGTTCGGCTCTATGTTCAGAAAAGAATGATGATTGATTTCCTGCCTGTTCTTCGACCCGGAAGTGCCTGCACCTGCGACAGCCGAGCGTACATGAACGGGATTGTTCAATTCCTGTGCGGTTTGTATGACAGCGGAATCCCGCCAGCTTCCCTCATAGGGCACCAAGGCGAATGCAAACTCATGCGTTCCGTGCTGGGAGGATGAATCATCTGCGACCATACCCGCATATTCCGATTTCGGGGCACGGATCAGGGTGTTCAGAATGGTCCCCCCGTTTACTTCGACCCCGGCCGTACCGGTATTCACCAGCGCCAGTCCATATCCACCCTCTTCCATGGCGACAAACCGGTGAGCGGGCCATTCGCCTCGCGATGTGCCGGTCACGCCGTAGGGCTTGCGCTTCACGGTTCCGAAAGGAATCTCGTAAATGCCGGCAGAAGTGTCCATATGTGTGGCAAGTTTCAATCGAATGCGGCTCGATTCGCCCTTCCAGTCCAGTTTCAGGCACATATCCACCCGGGGCTTTCCCCTCAGAAGGGTAAACGCCACCTGCCAGCCAAGATGACTGTCTTGTCCCGCCCAGGACAAAGCGGGAAAATATCCGGATAAACGAACAGATTCTCCCGCATTCGTCTTTTCATGGTGGAGAATCCGGATTTCTCCCGCACCGGAAAAAACTTCGGAAGCCGTGGGCTGTTCAATCTGAAAATTCCCGTCATCCCGCTGCACCACCAGCAGATCGACGGCATTCTCAAGCAGCACCCTGCCGGTTTCTTTCCAGATCAGTTTTTTCAGGCCGAACTTGTCGTCGAATTCCAGCCGGATGTACTCGTTTTCAATGAATCCCGACTCCTTCCGCGTAGCCGGCTCCATTTCCATCTGCGTATTCAGCGGGGCTGGTCCTTCCATGAGTTGGAACCGACGGTATCCGACAGGTGGGATTTCAGCAAGAACATGCACCTGACCGTTCAGAACATCAAACGGAAGAGAATGATCAATTCCTTCCGCTGAGGGTAAATCGGAGCTTTGAGCAATCAATGCAGAGGATTCCCCTGTTCTGTAAACGGAGGAAACCCCACGCCATCCATCCGGCAGGGGGAATGTCACGAGCGCGCTGCGGTGCCAGGGCAATCCATTGAATGCCGTGATCATCACGGAATCCTGACGCATTCCCCTGAAGCTCTCCGGCTGATCCAGTTTTGTTTTCTTTCGCTCTGCCGGATTCTGTTCCGCTTGATTCAGTTCGGCCTGATTCAGTTCGGTCTGTTGCACCTCTGCCGCATCCGCTCCATCCGATTTCCTGGTTGAAAAGGCGCGGTCCAGAATCTTCATGGCGGTCTTCTCCACGGACGCAATGCGCCGCATCACATGATGATACACATTCGTCGGATGACTGCCGGTAAACACGTCATGGAACTGAACATAAGCCAAGTCCCACCATGCGTTTTCGATCTCTTCCTCCCAATGCGACAGACCAAACAGGGTCGCCCATTTTTCAGCCTCAAGAAGCAAATTCTCCGCTTTGCGGTTCCCGACGCGGATCGGCGTTCGCAGGGAAAACGTTCCGGTGAATTCAGGATTCAGGTCCCCCGACTCGACCGGCCAGACGGTTCCGGCCTCATCCAATTCCTTGAAGTATTCCGAAGGGGTGGCGAATGCCCAGGATTCATCGTCCCGAGTCGCTCTTCTTTCTTCCAGGAGGGCCCGGACATGCGGGCTGATCACCACTTCATTCTCTGAATGGGGACCCACGAGAAATGGCCCTGGCCCTGTCAGACGGTCTGCGTCACAAAAGCTTTTCAAAATGCGGTCCCAGTTGTAGAAACAGTCGAATGTTGTAAATTCCTGTCCGACCTGTTCCGAATAGACATCCCGCCCGACAAGCAGCAGCTGGCTTCCATCCAGACCCTTGGAGAGAAACACATCATGCATCTTTCTTCCGCCCAACCGGTTGGCCATCACATGCCGGATGCCAAACTGACGGAGAATCTGAGGAACCTGTGCGTTGATGCCGAAGGTATCCATCAGCCAACCGGTCCTGACTTCCACGTCAAAGTTCTCCCTGACCCATTTCAGACCGATGGCCTGGTTCCTGACGAAGCTCTCCCCGCAAGGTATATTAGTTTCCAGCGTGGAAGCCATACCCCCCACAAACTCCAGCCGTCCGGCTTTCAGGTGCGGTTTGAGTCGTTCCACCAAATCAGGACGGGTTCGCATCATGTTCCGGAAGTGGGAGGCCTGCTCGATCGCAAAGCGAAAATCCGGATAAAGTTCAAGAAGATCCAGCAGGCGAAGGATGAAGACTTCCTCCATTTCCGCCATTTCTTCGGGCCCCCGTTTCCAGGACAAATCGATATGATGAAAGCCGACAACAAGATATTTTCTCTTTCCCATGACAGCAATATCCTTTCTTGCCATGAATCAGGGGGAAATCCGACTGACTCGGTGAAGAAACTCACCGATGCGACTCGCAATAGAGAGCGCTCTTCAGCCAGTCTTCCGACAATTTTGCCCCCCAGCCCGGTCCCTCCGGCACGCGGATTTTTCCGTCGATGACGGGAAGTTCCTCTGTGAACATTTCCTGCGCCCAGTGATCATCCTCCACACCGTGTTCCAGATTGACCCATGGTTTTGCGATGGAAGCATTCAGATGCAGCCCGAAGTGCAGGAGCATGGACCGGTTGGAGGTATGCGGGGTTGTGTACAACCCCTTCGCGGCAGCCCTTTCCGCCATTTCGAGCGTACGGGTGAATCCGCCGATGTAGCAGATGTCCGGTTGGACGATATCCGCCATGGGCGTGGAAAGAATCAGATCCCAGGCGTTTGGGTTGTAGTCCTGTTCGCCGCCTGCCATGAGAATGCCGTATGGCGAAATCTCCTTCCGCAGACGGGCGGTTTCAGCAATCTTCCAGAAAGGCAGCGGTTCCTCGAGAATGGTCACGCCGCAGTCCCGCATCATGGGCGCAAGTTTCATGGCCCAAACATGACTGAACGCACCGTTCGGGTCCACGTATATTTCCCCGTCACCCTGCAGAATATCAGCCGCTGCCTGAATCATGTCCTCCGTACGACCCGGCCAGTAATCTTTTCCTTCGGAGTTCCATTCTCCGACGTGAAGCTTGAACGCCCGGTATCCCCTTTCTTTTTTCAGCCGTGCGATGCGTTCCGTCTCCCAGGCAACGGGACAGTCCCGAATCATGCTGGAATAATACATCTCCACATGGGTTCGGGTCGCTCCCAGCATTTCGGCAACGGATTTGTTCTCCCGCCGGCCTTTCAGATCCCACAGGGCTGTATCGATGCCTGCGATGGCCCGGCAGACATAGCTGCCCGTGAATTTATGAAGGGCCCGCAGCAGCGTGTCTGACAAGGTGAAGTCATCATCCGCATGCCCGAGTGCAAGAGGCGCCACCTGCCGGTGCAGCACGATTTGGGTGATGTCCGCCATGAATGGCGCTGTTTGCCCATATCCCACCGCGCCGTCCGATGATGTCAGCTTCACAACGCAAACCTGGTCCTTGAAATAACTTTCAATGCGATCGATCAACATGATGCGCCCTCCTGTGAGACAAGATGAGTCCGACATCCCAATAATACCCTATTTTGCAAACGCAGACTGCTTTTTCGTCGTGATTTCCGATCTTCTGATTGACAGGAAAGAAAAAACCGTCCTCAATGGACGGTCAATCTTTTTGCGCCATACCCCATCAGGGTTTCGCGCCACTTTTCCTTTTGCGCGTCATTTGTATTGGGCAGATCCGCCAGATCAGGAGGAAGACCCAGGCCCTCCCGCTTTCCGACGCCCATGTTGTGCCACGGAAGCACCTCGGTTCCCAGCACGCCGGGCAGTCTCGAAAGTCGTGCGATTTCCGCCAGATGCGGCAGGTCGTCATTGATGCCCAGAATCAGCGGACATCGCAGGATGAGCCCGGCCCCGGCTTCGAGCAGCCGTTCCAGATTTGCTCGGATCAGCCGGTTGCTCACCCCTGTCAACCGGGTATGTTTTTCCGGATCCGATGCTTTCCAGTCATACAGGAACAAATCCGTGACCGGCAGCAACCGCTCGAAGGATGTCCATGGTGCCTGTCCGCAAGTTTCCACGCAGGTATGGATTCCTTCGGTCTTTGCGGCGATAAGCAGGTTATGCAGGAAATCAGCCTGCTGGAGCGGTTCTCCGCCCGAGACAGTCAAACCGCCGCCGGA
>JAIFNI010000284.1 GCA_020047785.1 Clostridia bacterium | reverse complement strand
CCCATGTGCTTGTGGACAATAGCAAGCATTTCCCGCCAGGTGAGGTTGTCCCAGCCCACCGGGTAATTCCTTCCGCCCCGGTTCCGCTCCAACGCGCCGGCCATACACTGGCCAACCTGCCGGACCGTCAGCATGGTCGTCCCGCCCTTCGGATACAGGGTGGCGCCCTTCATGCCGCGGATCTGCTCGACGAGGAAGACCCAGACCGGCTTTCTGCCGGGTTGCGCGCCGAAAATGTAGGGCAGCTCCAGAACCGCCACGTCAAAGTTCTCATCCGCGAAGGACAATGCCATGGCCGCCTGGTCCACACGGCTTCGGATGTACGGATGGTGTTCCGCCAGTTTCTTCTCCGGCCAGGCCCGGTTGAAATAGGCAAAGTAGGAGCCGCAGAGAACGAAGTGCCTGACGCCGCACGCCTTGGCGATGGTCAGAAGCCGCTTCAACGGCACGATGTTGTACTTGCTGAACATGTCATAGATGGGTGGCGGTCCCTCGATGCGTTCGTCCACCCCGGCCGCGAAGATGAACCCCTCGCAACCCCGCATATGGGTTCGGATTTCCTCATCGGAGAGCTCCAGGTAGTTGCCGAACGCTACGGTCATTTCAGGCGGCAACAGCGCACCCTGTGGAATCGGTGGCAGGGCGATCGAAGAAACCTCATGCCCCCGCCGGATCATTTCCCTGGCTCCTTCGTTCCCCAAAAGTCCCGTTCCGCCAACCATGAAAACCTTCATCCTGGTCGCCCTCCTCGTTTACCCCCGCGAATATGCAAGGCAGTGGTTCCATTGTATCCGATGGACGAATGGACGGGAACAGTCCAAGACGAAGAACATGAGCCTGCTTCAAGGCAGGTTGGGAAGGGAAGGAAGTGTGGATGAAAACGCCTACAGCCCATTCTCCATGACAATCCGCACAATGCCCAGGAACAGCCTGTTCGGCAGGTATCGTTTCAGAATGAGCAGAATCGGCGCGCTCCATCCGACCGGGTATCTCAGTTTTCCGGACCGATCACAGGCTGCCCGCAGAATCTTTCTTGCGACCACTTCCGGTCCCTGTGCGATCTTCCCGGCCTCATGGGCATACTTTCCAGCCATGTCCATGTATTGGTCGTATTCCTCCAATGCGGGGCTCTTCAAAAAGTCCTGCGAGCGACCGAAGAAGTCCGACCGGATGGGTCCGGGTTCGATCAGCTTCACCTGGATGCCGAACTGTCTGAGTTCATATTGCAGGGATTCCGAAAACCCTTCAATCGCCCATTTCGTCCCGTGATAGAGGCTGTAGACCGGAAAAGCCATCTGCCCGCCGACGGAGGAAACCATCAGAATCCGCCCCGAACGTTTGGCCCTGAAATGCGGCAATACCGCCCTCGTCATATTCATGACCCCGAACACGTTGGTTTCGAACTGCAGGCGGACCTGTTCCCCGGTGGAGGCCTCGAACACGCCGATGGCACCATACCCCGCATTGTTCAGCAGAACATCGATCTGCCCAAGATCCCTTACCACGGCATCCACGGTCGCCTGGATCATCTCTTCCCTTGTGACGTCGAGTGTATATAGCCTGACGCCTGGAAGTTCGCCCAATTCCGGCGTCTTCTCCGGATTCCGCATGGTTGCAGCCACCAGCCAGCCATTCCGGCTGAACAGTTCAACGGTGGCCTTCCCGATACCGCTGGAAGCGCCGGTGATGAGAATGACTTTTGGGGCCTTATCCAGATCTTCCATGTGGTCTCCCGGCCAATTCGATTTCATTTGAATTCATTTCATCCGGACACATTTCTTTTCTGTTTCATTCATGACAACGCATTGCATGGGTTCTTATGAATCATATCGGCTGTTCACATTCAACCCGCGCGCATACCCTCAAAAATCAACCCAGCCAGATTCGCGTAATCGAATCCCGAATCCCCGGATCCGATCTGCAGCACGGCCCACATCGCATTCCAGAACCGGACGATATACTTCATCTCCTTCAGACTTGCAGCATGTTCGGGTGAAGTAATCTGGAAGTACATCCCCAGAAAAAGTTCACACTCTTCGTCTGAAAAATAATAGCACAGACAGGCGAGATCGAAGAAGATATCCCCTGTCCCCGCATACTCCCAATCAAGCACCCGAACGGTTCCATCATGCAGGAAGTTGTTCGGGAACGGATCATTGTGGCACAGGCCGGTATGCACTTCCGCATTCTGCGCCCGACCAGTGCGGATCCGCTCCATCCTCGCCATCAGGTCCCCGAGGTCTTCAGGCAGCGGAAGATTCCGCTCCCGAGCGGAGAGGATGCGGTTTTCGATATCTCGGTACGGATCGAACCGCTTCTCGATCTGCGGAAGCGCATGGATTTTCCGGAATGCTTCCGCGATTTTCCGCATGTTGTCCGGAACAGCCACATCCTTGTCCACCCATTTCTCCCCTTCGATGAAACGGGTGATCATATTCCCGGATTCGGTCGAAAAGAAGATGACCTGCGCGCCTACGCCGATGGCGTCGACCTCGCGCATGGCCGCAAGTTCCGCATGCCGGTCAATGCCGAGTGAAGCCGCATTCGGACTGGCAAGGCGGACGGCGTACTTCTCTGTTCCATTTGACACGATGTAGTTCCGGTTTGTGAGTCCATCTCCCTGGTAGACAACTTCCGTATCTTCCGGATTCCAGCCGAGATTCTCCCGAATCAGGCAGGCAAGCGTTTCATCCATGATGCACTTCCTCCAGTCATTTCGTTCAGTATTGAAGCGCAAGCAGGGCATGTCCGATTATTGCAAGTTCCTGCACCTGTACATGCCAGCCATCGGCCATTTCCAAATACTGCGACATTCTTCGTTCAATCCTGCAGCACCAGCATCGCATGTCCCGTCATTTCGGGAACGTGAACCCGCACATAGCCGCCATCGACCATTTCCCCTTCCAGAATCAATCCTTCCGGTTCCAGTGTGATTGTTCCGGGCATCCTGTCCGTTTTCACCTCCACATGGAAATCATGCAGGGGCAGGCGCGTATCCACGATATCCAGCTTCCGGCTCTTCCGCTCCGCGATGTAGTGAAGCAGGTGTACAATCTGCCGGTTCTCCTGGCTGCGCAGGGATAATTCGGCACTCGCAGGCAAATCTGTTCTGACAAGCGGATCGGGCAGAAGCCGTTCGATGCAGGCCGCCACAACATCCCGGTAAATACGGACGCCCATGTTGATATAATCCGTGAACAGCGGGTTGGCGATGTAGATGACCGAGCCCGTGTCCGTGATGGCAGGCGCACCAGTGGGTCCGTCATACGGGAAATGGCGGTGGGAGCAGAACCGGTCCCATGTCCGGTTGAAATAAGGTTTTCCAAGTTCAGCCAGCGTCTGTGTACCCTCCCTGGCCGACACGATTGCGCCTTGTTCGTACATCACATATTCAAGGTCGTCCGGTCCGCCTCCGAGTGCCTCGGAACGGAGAAGGTAGGCAGGACAATAAGGATTCTCCCCTTCATAAGTCACCCCGGCTTGCGTGAACAGGAATTCCTGTTTTGCCTCATCCAACCCTGAATGACAGGTGGCAAGAACCTTCCCGCCTTCCTGTACATATCGGTCGAGTTTCGCAGCCAAAGCCCGGTCGCAAAGCACCCGATCCGGCAGAATGAGCAGTCGGTATCCGGAGAAATCATCCATGCAGTCGATGAAATCAAAGGTGAGATGCAGTTCCAGCAGCATGCGCATCACGCCTTCATCCGCTGCATAATCCGTCTCCAACGGGCGATTCGCGAGCAGGACCCCAATGTCGCGCTGCTTTGCGGAACCTTTGCACCATGGCTCCCGCGCCTCGATCTGTTCAAAGACCTGTCCAACGCGCGCATAAACGGCGCCGTCCAGTTTTCCTCTCGGATGCAGCTGGTCCCCGATGCAGCACTTGCTTCCGTTCATGATCATCCGGAAGCACTCGTACTCAAGCGCCTCCAGGTTTCGGAGACTGCCGAAATCCCCCCACGCCGTGTGGAATTTTCCATTCATCCCGACGACTTCCGCATTGTGCCGGTTGTGATAGTTCACGAACAAGGGGAAATGATTGTATCCCCAGAGTTCGGATGGCAGCGATTCGATTTCCACATGGGTCATATGTCGGGAACGCTCCGAAAGCGTGTATTCCTGATCGTATCCGCCATCTGGCCCCCAACTGCCGTTGAAGAAGATCAGCGTCTCCGGCAGGCGTTCCCGCACATAACGGGAAACCCGCTCGTTGAATTTCTTCAGCACATGGAAATCATGTTTCAGGACATCCGCCTCCAACTGGGGATTCAGGCCCATGGACTTCATCTCCGTGATGCAGTCCGAACAGACGCACTTCTTCTGGAAAATGATGTCGTACCAGAAGCCGTCGACTTCATACAAGTCGATGATTTCCTGTGTCTGCCGCAGGACGAAATCGAGGTAACCGTCCTTGTTCAGACAAAGTTTGCGCCATTTGTAGTTGTTTGCCTCAAAAGGGGATATGGTTCCGAGGACGCCATCCATGCCCACTTCTAACCAGTTGGCATTGTCCGCGGAAACCTCCTCCCACCCGACCGGGAAGTAAATCGGCGCCTTGATTCCATCCCGGTGAAGGACCCTCAGCATCTCCCCGAGCAGATCGATCTTCAGGGCCGGATGCATCCTCCCCACCTTTGTCGGGTAATAGCTGAGGCCATGATGGCATTTCGCAAAGACGTTCACGGACTCAACATACGCCATCTTCAGGGTATCCACGAAGGCTTCCGGGTCGAAGTCGCGCCCCGCGTCGGGGATATAAGGGGAAGTGTGGAAGTCCAGATGGATTTGTCTGTAGGGCAGTTCCTTCATATGGGCTACCTCCGATGGACACGGATTTGTTCAGAAGGCATCATTGCCTTTCATTTTGGAATCGTTTCCATTCTATCTCTGATAGCATCTGCTGTAAAGGTAGAATGGGTTCGTGACACCAAAAATTTCTGCATGGTTCGGGGTATTCATGAAGCGCTGTGTTCGGGGCAACATGGAACGATATCTTCCCAAAAAACACTCTGAATTTATAGCGTAATTGTGCTAAAATAGCTGCAGGAGGTAGTGAAATGAAGACAATTCGGCCTGTATCCGATTTGAGGAACAATTTTGCAGAAATCTCAAGAATCGTCCATGAAACCGCGCAGCCCGTTTTTCTTACGAAAAATGGATATGGTGATATGGTCGTGCTAAGCATGGAAGCGTTTGAAAACCTTCAATTTGAAAGTGAAGTCTATCTTAAGCTGCAAACCGCAGAAAAAGAAGCGGAACTCAGCGATACCCGGTATTCCTCCAAAGATGTGCTGAAAGCCATGCGTGATGCCATCGGAGGCTTGTAGCATGTATAAACTGGAATATCTGCCGATTGCCCGGCAGGATATGATCGGGATAGCCAGATATATCGCCCGTGAACTTGCCAACCCGGACGCAGCGGAGAAACTGACTGTGGCGCTTATTGAAGCTGCTGAAGGCATCCTTTCATTTCCGTACGCTAACCCTGCCTTTCATCCTGTAAAACCCCTCAAGCATGAGTACAGAAAGCTCCTGGTTCAAAATTATCTTTTGTTTTACTGGACAGAAGAGGAAACAAAAAAGGTCACGGTGGCAAGAGTCATCTACGCAAGGCGTGAATTTGAGAAGTTGCTGTAGTGCACGGTTTTCATATGCGGCGCCTAGCGGGCTTCCACTTCGCCGGACACATACACCCCTTCCCGAATGCGACGTAAGTGCGCCATGCTCTTTTTCGATTCAGATCCACACCACCGGCAAGATTTCGACCGGAGTCATACCCTCGGGCATTTCAACGTACCAAGTTCTTTTTACTGTAGTAGCCGGGTGTATGATTGGTGTGCTTCTTGAATATTTTCGTAAAATGCTTCACACTGTTATATCCTACCAAAAGGCTGACTTCGGCAACCGTCATTTTTTGCTCTGCCAGAATCCATTTGGCCTTCTCCATTTTTATTCGGGTGATATAATCAATGAAATTTTCACCACTTTCTTTTTTGAACGCCCTGCTGAAATACTCCGGACTGATGTGGAGATAGGCTGAAATAGACTCAAGGCTGATTGCATTCATCGCATTTTTTTGTATGTATGCTGAAACCTTGTCCAGGATGTTGTCATTGGCTTTCCTTCTCGGGGCATGTGCTGCTTCTATGCAGGTACAGGTGTTCTCGAGAAGATAGGCAAGCATGCTGTCAAAATCACGCTTGCTGTTCAAATTCTCAAAAAACACAAGTTCTTCCCCCAATATCATTTCGGGTGGTACTTTCAAGTGGTTCAACACTTTAAACAGCAAAATGACGATTTGATAATTCAGGCGTTTGGTACTTTCGAAGTCAGCGGAAGCAGATTTGACATGTCGAACAAAAAGCTCGGAAATTATCATTTGGGCTGCGTTTTTATCGTTCTTCTCAAAGGAAGACAGTATTTTCTGCTCAATCGAAAAATCAATGATCATCGCATTCATGGACATTTTTGTATCGTTTGATAGAAAAACATGTTCATTCGGGTTGGCAAATTTCTGGGTGATGGCATTTTTTGCAGAAATATATGCGACGGAGAGCTGATCGATACCCATCACGGTCTTGCTGATGCCAACAGATACAGAAACATCTATTTTTTGTAGGGTATCTTTGAAAACTTCCACAATTTTTGAAAAATTCAAATCAGTCTCCATACAGGATGTTTGGCAACGAAAGACAAAACCTGTACCTGCATCGAGGTTGAATGGGTAAATGCCGTACTTTTCATATTGAAAGGCGGAAAAAACAAGACTTTCAATTTTATCAAGAATGATATTGTAATAGCCCTCGGATGAAGTGCCGGCATGGACTATGGGTGTCTCAAGCATAACCATGACGACAAAGCATTTTCCAAATGGAACAGGAAAGTCCAGTTCTTTCAGTGTCGCATCGGTTTGTTTGCTGCTTGCTTGGGTTCCGTTTACAATATCAGTCAAGATGTGCCTGCGTAGAATACCAGGATCGGATAAACGCGGCTTCATCTTGATTTCATGATTCAGGAGGTGCATTTTCATTTTAAACAGCGACTCAGCTGCAATCAGTTTTTTGGTTAAAACATCATCATCAATGGGTTTGAGTAAATAAGAAAAAGCACCGAGATTGATGGATTTCTGCGCGTATTCAAAATAGTCGAAACCGCTTAAGACAATATAAATCAGATCGTTCCCTGTTTCTCGGATCTTTGATAGCAGTTCAAGGCCGTCCATTCCAGGCATTTTCACATCAGCAATCACAAGGTCAGGCATATACGTGTCGATTTCGCGCCAAGCGCTCAACCCGTCGGATGCTTCACGGATTTGCGTGAATTTCATGCGTGACAATATCATACGAATCGTCCGCCTAATCGGAACCTCATCATCCACTACCAGGATTTTCATCATTCGGTCTCCTCTTGATTCATTCGTATGGGCAACGAGATCTTGACTGTCGTTCCCCCATCAATGGATCGGGTTAATTGAAGCCCATAGTCATTGCCGAAATACAATTTCAATCGGGAGTTGACATTGTAGATGCCAATCTTTTCATTGATCTTGTCATTTGTTTCGTAATTCTTGCCCAATTCGGCATTCATGGCAACAAGGCGTGATGATTCAATCCCGATGCCGTTATCAATGATATAGAGGTTGCATCCCCAGGCAGTCATTTTGCCGAGAATGCGAATGATTCCTCCGGAAGTCATCTCATCAAAGCTATGCTTGATGATGTTTTCAACAATGGGTTGTATCGTAAGTCTAGGGATGTCCACATCAAGAATATTGGGTTCAATTTCGAAATGGACGGTGAATTTTCCGCCATATCGTTCATGCATGATGCTCAAATACTTCTGAGCATGATTCAGTTCTTCGGAAATTTTGACGAAATGTGACCCTTTGGCAAGACTGTAGCGGAAGATGTCAGATAATTGCTGTATAATCAAGGCAGACTTCATGCTGTTTCCATGACTGACTTCATCTTTCACAAGAGATAGCGTATTATACAAAAAATGTGGATTGATTTGACTTTCCAGACTTTCCAGTTGTGCCTGCTTTTTCATCAGATCCGCTTGAAATTTGTCTCGGATCACCAAGTTCATTCCCTTGACCATGTCATTGAATCCGGTTGCTATTTGCGCCAGTTCATCGGTTCCTTTCACAGGAACATGGATATTCAAGTCGCCTTCCTTAAGTGACTTGAATGCTCGCTGCAGAACTTTCAGGATACGTGTCAGACTGATGGACAAAAAGACGGAAATGGCAAAGATTGCAAAGACAATAATCACCAGAAGCGTGACATTGATGTTCTTGATAAAATGACTTTGTTCATGCAGGACAGAGGTTGGCAGAATGGAAAGCAGCGTCCATCCGGTAATGGATGATTCGATGGAATGCACCTGAAATTCCACATCCTGCACATGCACTTTTATGAAATCAGGTCCGGACTGGCCCAATTGCCCATACACAGCACGCATGGCTTCCTGTTTGTCATCTTTGTTGAGGTAAATGATTCTGCCCGTATTATCAAATACCGAAATGGTGTTATCAGACTCTAGTTCAAATCCACGTATGTCATTCCAGAAAACATCGGCCTCGACTTCAAAGATGATCACACCCAAAACGCTTTGGTTGTCTTGGCTTTTTATGGCTCTGCTCAAGGAGATGGTCTCGGCATTTGCAGTTCCTGCGCCGGCGCTGACATAGTCCCGTATATGGGGGCCACGAAAATAGGGCGAACCCTTCAACTCAATGGCTGCTGTCAGCCAGGAAGCTTCTTTGAAGGATGCGCTGCTTGCAACGATCGAACGCGAATCGAGGTGGTATTTTACATTGCCATCCACATCAATCAAGGTGATGCCATTGATGTTTTTGTTTCCTTGAACGATGCTGAGTGCATAACTGTTGATGCGGGCGTATACCTCGAAATACTTGTCTGAATATTGATAGGCTGGTTCTTTTAGCGCGTATTGCACATTCTCAAGAAGATAGTAGGTTGAGTTTGATTGTGACAGCAGGATATCCAACTTTCGGTCAATCGCTTCAATGAGCTGATGATTCAGGGACACCTGATACGCAATAAAATTCTTTTCGATCACTTTTGAAGACTCGGAGTAGGAGATGAGACTAAAAGCAATAACCGGTATCGTAATCGTAACCACATATAATAAAAACAGCTTGATGCTCAAGCTGCTTTTGGCCAAATGGAGCAGACGTTTGAATACGCTTGCGAGGAACATGCGGTTCTCCTTGAATGAATTATGCACTTATGCTAATTCATGCGATCAAAAATGTCAAGAAATTGTACCATACGTCAAATTAATAGAACTTGTTGAGTTCCCATAGAGGAAGTAGAGTGACATTGTTAGCTAACGACACAGAACATGATGTAGATGCCGGTGATTCCAAACGAGATCAGAGGAGGATGAATACTTTGAAAAAGAAAATCTGTCTTGTATTGACCATTCTGCTTGTCGTGTCGATGTTCACGGCCTGCGGGACCAGTACCCCTGCTGCAACGGCTACCCCTGCCGCCGAATCAACGGCTGCCGAAACAAAGACTGCCGAAACTACTGCCGCTACCGCTGAAGCCAGCGCGCCGCCCGCTGATAAAAACGCAGAAGAGTTTACAATCAGTGTTTCCGGCTGGTTTCTCGGCGATCTGACCGATGAGAAGAATCCACAAAAAAAATACACCGATTATGCCATTTCCAAGTACAAGGAAATCTATCCGAATGCAACCGTGCAAGTCAACAATTTGGCTGGCGAAAAATATTTGGATGTCATCAAGGCAAAAATGGCATCCGCTACCGCTGACGAAGTCGTTTTCCATCAAGCCAACCTGCTCTTTTCAAAGGCGGGTTATCTGGAAGATCTTTCTGGATTTGATTTCGTTCAAAATGTTCAGGAAGCAGCAAAACCGTCTGTTACCTATCAAGGCAAGTATTTCAGCGCACCCCAGACCATGCAGACGTTTGGTATGTTTTACAATAAGAAGATCTTTGAAGACAACGGTATCGCGGTTCCAGCAAACTGGACTGAGTTTTTAGCGGTATGCGAGAAACTGAAAACCGCCGGTGTTGTTCCATTGGGTTCCGGATATAAGGATGCATGGGTCATCAATGCTACCTTCAACAATGTATTCATACCCAATTTCATATTGGCAGACAATCCAAACTTCCTTGTAGATCTGTATAATCGAAAAGTGAAGATGAATAGCCCGGAAATGAAAAATGTCATCACTAAATTTGTTGAGTTGATTGAAAAGGGCTACTATCCAAAAGGCTTGTTCAGTACAGACTGGATGGCATCCGGTGCCGAATTCGGACATGGCAAGACGGCCATGTTGATTCAAGGCGCATGGCTGCCAGGCATGTTGGATTCTGAAGCTACCTTTATGGGAGAAGGTGCAATTGGCTCCGCGAACTGTGGTTATGTACCTTTCGCCGGAGAAAGCGGAAAGCCTGTAGTTTCATTGGGAACAGACCATTTGCTTTCCATCAACGCACAAGCACCGGACAAACAAAGAGCAAAAGACCTCTTTCTAGCACTATTATCAGAAGAAGCGCTTCAATTCGCATGTTCAGATCTGGCTTTCCCTGGAATAAAGTCTAAAGTGACGCACACATTACCTGCCTATACGGATATTCAAAATGCATTGGACAAGCATACATCATCCGTTGCTGGAAATTCATTCATGCCGGAAAGCGTTTCAAATGAACTGATAGCTGTTGTTCAAAAAGCGATGGCTGGCCAAGGCATTAAAGATGCAGATTTGGATGCTTTGGACAAGCTGTATGATCAGGATATTGGGATGGCAGTAGCCCCATAAAGGACATTTTCCAAGACCTAAATCAATGATGTGAGATGATGGGCTGTAGAATAGCTGCAGCCCATCATTTCTACGAAGGATTCCTATTTGCGAGGTAAAACAAACAATGGGTTTTGAAAAAAAACTATCACTGCAGCGATTGCTCATGATTGTCCCGGCATTCGTCTTATTTACGGTATTTGTCATCTATCCCTTTGCATCTGGATTGTATTATTCATTGACCAACTGGGACGGAATCACCGTGACGAAGTTTATCGGACTCGACAACTATCTCCGATTGGCTCAGGACAGGGTGTTTATCAAAGCGGCAATGAACACGTTTTTGGTATGCGGTGTGGGCATATTGATCGGGAATCCTATTGCGATTCTGTTAGCCGTGCTGCTGAATCAAAACTTGAAATTCAAAGGCGTGTTGCGGTCCGCCTTCTATATTCCCAATGTCATGAGCATGATGGCGGTATCCGTTTTGTGGACATTAATCCTCCGATATGAAGGGTTGTTTAATGCTTTGATGGATATACTGGGATTGGGCAACCTGAAAAAAGATTGGATCGGGGACTTCAATACCGTCATGCCATCAATC
>JAIFNI010000045.1 GCA_020047785.1 Clostridia bacterium | reverse complement strand
ATGTGCAGCATTCCGGGAAGACCACCCGTGCATTGGCAACCGGGAACACAGATGCCGCAAGCCGCAGGGTTCCCCCTTTGACTGGTGGTGCGTCACCCCCTGTTTTCTCTGCCAGATTCGACAGATTGTGCACAATCAGTTCGCGTTTCCGCCGATAAGCCATGAAACCGACCGTTTCCGGAATGTCTGAAATCAGCCTGATGGATGGATTCGGAAGCAAATGGCTCATGATTCCGTCGAAGATGCTCTGGGTCAGATGGAAGCCTTTGTTCCTCCCGCGGAAGAAATCATACGCAAGATACAGCACGCGCCCTGTTCCTATCCGGTTTTCAAGAACGGCCGGAAACTCGGAGGGAGAAACCGCCGGAGGGGGGCACCACCAGTTGACCCACGTTTTTTCGGTCAGGGCCACGGTTGGAGGAACCACCTGCCCCAATGACATTGCGGTTGTCGCTGTGACACCGATTTGTGTGGACCCGACTGGCGGGAGCGTATCCGGAGTTAAGCTCCAGATCGGGTGCTCTTCCGGTTTGATGTATCCGCCCCACTCGGCGACGGCGTATTCATCCAGGGTTCGCCCATAATCACAACCGAGCAGGTCCGAAAGCGCAAAGTTGCTGCAAAGCCTTCCATCCGCTTCATACAGGCCGCACTCCCCATCCGCCACGACAGTTCCGCCTTGGCGTACATACGCCCGCAATGCTTCTGCCAATTCCGGGCTGACGTGGTAAAGACCGGCCAGAATGACCACCCGGTATGCGGACAGGTTTTTCAAGCCGTTGCCGGCGGTGGATTTCCTTATGGTTCCTGCTGCAGCTTCGGTCTGGACTCCGTTTGCGGCTTCAGTCATGACGCCATCTGCGATCTCCCGTTCCGGAAGCACCGTCCAGGCGACATTGGCTGCATCACAGCACTTCATGGCCCCCAGAATCGCTTCGCGGTGCGAGTCGGACTGCTTGCACCGCCCGATCGCGTTCATGACCACGCGGTTCCCCGCCTTGGCCGTCGAAGAGAGGTCGCTCTGAATGATGGCCACATCCGCAACCAGTTTCCGGTTCGAGAGATATGACTCGAAACGGGCCACTTCCTGATAAGCCTTTCCGATTCGCTGCGCCTCTTCATGCTCCAGCGTGCCGTCCACGTGCTGACTGCCGCTGTATAGAAAGACGCGGCATCCGGCTGCAGCGATCTGGGCGGCAGCCAAGGTATAGATATTCTGATGCCGGTAATTGTATACTTCCGAGACGTCTCCGGGCCCCAGCTGAGGAAAGCCTCCTTTGGCCGTATCCCTCGAATAGGCCGCGGAAAGCCAGTTTCCCGCCCACGGCTCCGTGAACTGGTAATCCAGCTTCCGTCGAATCTTTTCCGGATAGAGCGCCGCAAAATTGATGGTCACCTTGAGGGTCGGGACAATGCGCTTGACGGTGTTCAACACGTCATCCAGCATGTCCGACGCGCAATTCTCCAGAAACAGGTTGACATCCCGTCCCGCTTCCCCGAAATCCAATGCATGAAATTCGTCCTGACTCTCCTTGAAATCCATAGGCAGCGCATATCCGAACTGCGATTGGAATTTGGCGCGGCAGGCCGGGCAGTAGCAGAGTGATTTTCCGAAAATATCCAGGAACAGACTGTCCGGGTGGTAGTTTCGCACAATCTCGGCCAGCTGCGCCAGCACATAGGAACGATATCCGGTTTCATAGCAGGGCATGCCCCATTTTGCCATGCGTCCCTTCAGGCTGACCGCATCACCTTTGGCGTCCCGGATGCTCCATTCCGGATGCAGTTTCGGCGCGAGGGTGTCGTATTCCAGGCAATAGTAGGCATTGAACTCGATGCCTTCCTCCCGAAGGACCCGGCTGACGGTCCCCACCCAATCCTGCTTCAGGGCCGGATGCATGGTTCCGACGCTCGTATTGTAATACGAATAACCCCAATGGTCCTTGCAGTACAGCATCAGGTTGTTGATGTCGGCGGCACGGAAAAACTCCCGGTATTCCTCCACATCAAGATGCTCGAGCGTGACAGCCGGAGGTGCCGGCGAATGATGATCGATCAGATAGCCTCGAAAAGATGTTTGATACAATCCCGACATGCCGATTTCCTCCTGATGTTGCCATCAAACTGCTAATGTGCCGATAGAAAATAACCGGATTTTTTCCCGAAAAGAATGGCGGGCCAGACCATGTTATCGGGAATTCATAGAGTTGGTGATATTCTTCCAAGCCCTAAATGAAAAGAAACTTGCCGTTTCTGTAAATCATTTCACCATCCGCAAATACTTCCGCGTCCTGGATTTCCGTAATATTGTCCCAATGAACCGGCGCCTTGTTTGTTCCGCCTGTTCCCTCCAAGGTTGCCCCATTGGCGATATGCATCGTACCGCCCCGTTTCTCGTCGAACAGTCCATTCCGGATGAATCTCTCAATCCCATAGTTGGTGCCGAACGCGAATTCCCCGATGTACTTCATGCCTTCATCCATATTCAGCATCCGAAGCACGGCCTCTTCACCCTTTTCCGCGGAAGCCTTCACCACCCGGCCGTTTTCATATTCGAACCGGATGTTGACAACCTCCTGCCCGAACAGCCTGCAGGGATAATTGTAGTTGATCCAGCCGTTCGCCGAATCTTCGTGCGGAGCTGTGAAAACTTCGCCATCCGGCATGTTGCCCTTGCCGTTGGCGTTGACCCAGGTTCTTCCTTTGACATTCAGTTTCAGGTTCGCATTGACTCCCTTGATGATGATTTCACTTTTTGTCCGCAGGTGTTCAATGATTCCCTGCTGATAAGCCTCGAAATCCTTCCAGGCCTGTATCGGATTGTCATGATCGAGCATCAGCGCACGTGCCATATACTCCTCATACCCATCCAAAGACATCTCAGCATCCTGTGCGGAGGCCTGGCAGGGGAAAGCCGTCACGCACCAGCTGAATTCCCCGGCAGCCTCGCGACGGTTCATGACCTCCCTCAGTTTTCCGGAGGCTTTCATTCTCATGGCCTGCTTCTCCGATGAAACGCCGGCCAATTCGTTTGTATTGTAGGAACATCCGATATTGAGGCGCTTGTGAAAAATACCGAACTCCGCTTCACTGAAGGGAGACACGGATTGCAGAAACGCGTCGGACCCATATTGATAATCCAGCGCGGCCAAGCCCTCGCCGGAAATACGGACATCCGGAAAAGCGCCCCGTTCCAGACAGATTTTATACAACTCCTTCAACAAAGGCATGGCCAGGAAACTGGAGACCAGCAGCACTTTCTCCGCTTCCCTGACTTCCATGCAATAATCCGTTAGCAGCAATGCCATCTTTTCCAGTCGATTGCCCTTCATCCCGAATTCTCCCTCTTGATTTCATTATTTCTTGATTCTTTCACTTCATGATTCCTTGATTTCATGGTTTCATGCCAATTATTCCTGCAGCACCTTATGAAGTTCCAATGGGTTCAATGCCGCCAGCTCCTCCACGACAAACAGGCCATCCTTGCGTATCAGCCTGCCGTCAAACCGGATTTCCCCACCCCCGAAATCCGGGGTATGACATTGAATCATGTCCCAGTGAATGACGGAAGGGCGCTTTCCGCCGAATCCGGTCGCCAGATGGATGCTGCCCGCCATTTTCTCATCGAACAGGGTGTTTCCGATCGCTCTGTTGACATAGGGATTGACCCCTATTGCAAATTCACCGACATACCGCGCGCCTTCGTCCAGATCCAGAATTCCGTTGAGTTTGCCGGTGTTGTTTGAGGTCGCCTCCACTACCTTTCCGTCGCGAAAGGTCAGGGAGATGTCCGTGAACAGGAATCCCTGGTAATTGGAGGGAATGTTGTAGGTGATGGTTCCGTTGACCGACTCCTGGACAACGGCCGAGCATACCTCCCCATCCGGAATATTGGCATGGCCGTCGCAGATTCCGCTTGCACAATCGGCCATGGAAAACGTGAGGTGCGTCCCTTTCGCCGTCACCTCCACCTGATTCGTCCGGTCCATCAGGGACTTCAGCGGCGTCATGCAGGAGGACAGTTTCGCGTAATCCAGACCGCAGACACGGAAATAATAGTCCTCGAACGCTTCCGTGGACATCCCCGCCTGCTGGGCCATGGAAGGAGAGGGATACCCCAGCACGCACCATCTGGTGTTCCGGCAGCGCTCTTCCAGATGAAGAAGCCCGTGAACCCGGTTGTGAATCAGCAAGCGGTCTTCGGGCACATCCGCCAACTCGTTGGGATTCAATTGTTTGCGGATGGCAATGTAGGCGTCCATCTGCCTCATCCGGGACACCTCGTGCTGATACCACATTTCGGCCTGAGGCTCCGTGAGTCCCATCAGCCAGGCCCGTTTGCAGGCCGTGCTTTCCTGATTCAGGAAAGGAATCCCGCCTGCGGCATATGTTTCCTGAAGCAGGGCAACGCCAAAATCGTCCGCCCCGTCGAAGAGGTCCAGCAGAATCTTCTCTCCCGCCTGCAGGGCGACCGCATGGCGGATGAGCTGATGGGTAAGGTTTCCGATTCGTTGATCCATTTCTTTTGTTGCTCCTTTCGATTCAGATCGACACGGCGTTCCTGTCGGGACCGGCAAACCGCGCCGCATGATCACCCATCAAACCTCAGTCAAGGCGGTTTCCAACTCCTCCAGCAAGCTGTCGGGATGCTCCAGACCAATCGACAACCGGATGAGTCCATATGGAATGGCCATTTCAGCAGCATCCGCTTCCGACAGCCGGAAATCCATCATCAGACTCTCAAATCCACCCCAACTTGGCCCATATCCGAAAACATGCAATTTGCTCCTGAAACCGCCATAATCGACGCTGGTGTCCTTCAATTCGAAGCTCAGCAGACCGGAGCAGCCGCACATCTGCGTCCTCGCCAGTTCATGCCGTTCATGGGACGGCAGCCATGGATAATGTACCCTGGCCACCTTCGGATGGGATTCCAGAAACATTGCGATGCGCATGGCGCTTTCCTGGTGCTGGCGCATTCGTATGGGCAAGGTGCGGATGCCTCTGGTCAAGAGAGAGGCCTGGTGGGGATCCATACAGGCGCCCAAAAGACTGCGCTCTTGTAACGCAATCGTTTGCATTGCATCCGATGAACCGGCCATCGCCCCTGCCACAATGTCGCTGTGACCGCCAAGATACTTGGTCGCGGAATGAACGGCGATCTTTACGCCCATCTGCAGCGGATTCTGAAAAAAAGGTGTCGAATACGTATTGTCAATGACCGTGACAATTCCACGACTGTTGGCCCATTCCGCAATGCCGCGCAGGTCCAGAATACGGAAAACGCCATAACCCGGACTTTCCAAATAGACCAATTTCGTGTTCGGCCGTGCTGCCTTCTCAAAATCTTCCGCACACCAGCCGTCGACAAAGGTGGTTTCAATTCCAAACCGTTTCAGATATTGTGCCAAAAAAACGTGTGTCGGACCGTATATGCCTCTTGCCGCCAGGATGTGATCCTGCTGCCCGACATGATGAAGAATGGATGCGCTGATGGCAGCCATGCCTGATGAAAAGCAACGGGCAGCCTCAGCCATTTCCAACTGCGCGATTTTCACCTCGGCAGCCTCAATCGTAGGGTTTGAACTCCGCGTGTAGCTGAACCGGCTGGCCTCCGTGTGCGACACGTCCTGCACAAAGAGCGAGTTCTGGTAGATCGGGGGAACGACCGCTCCATAATGAAGGCTTCTGTCCTCGCCCCCATGCATGCAGATGTCTTCCTTGTGCTGTTGCGTCATGATTCCTCCTTCACAGGCTCCTTGCAGAACGCTGAAGGCAGCCTCATGCATAATGCCTCATCCGTCGCCAGACATCCTGGATGATTTCATAACTCTCCAGCGGCATGCCCTTGAAGACGACATTCGATGTACTGAAAATGTATCCGCCCCCGGGTTTCCCATGCATCATGGCATACTCGGCGCTTTCCCGTATCTGTTCCGGCGTTCCGGTCTGCATGAAGGCGCAATGGACATTTCCTATCAGGCAGATCTTTCTTCCATATTGCGCCTTGATGCCTCTGATGTCCATACCCGCCATCGGGTCGATGGAATGCAGGGCGTGCGGTCCGCATGCCACAATCTGATCGATCACGGGCATCAGGTTTCCGTCGGTATGCTTGATGGCATAACAATCCATGGAACGAATTTCATCAATCGTCTGTTTGAGATAGGGGGTAATGAATTCGCCAAACATGTCAGGCGAGAGGAAGGGACCCGCGTTGAACGCATAATCGGACCACAGGACAAATCCGTCCGCTCCGGCTGACTTGAAGCGATGAAAGTTTTCCAATGTGCCGTCCACACGCCTTTGCGCTTCCTCCTTCATGCCATCCGGATCATCGTACAGTTTCTCCACGAAAGACATCATTTCCGCACCCGGAATCTCATAGGTCGGGTCGCCGCCTCCGAGCACCATGATTTCCGAACCGACAAGTTCGCGGAGCATGGCGATCTGTTCGGCCGATTCCTCCGCATAACTGCGTCCCGGGCACCCTGGAACAAAAGAAGAAACGATGATGCTGTGTTCCAGTCTGCGTGCGATGTCCACCCGCAGCTGCGCATTGTGCCGGTTCATTTCCTGCGGTGTTTTCCCAATTCGATCCGGCTCTCCGGCAATGCCGAAAAAAGTCCGCCCGCCAAACCAGGCCGCTGTTTCCTGAAAATCGATTTCAAATGTCGGAACATAGTCGGGAATCCCCAGTTGCAATGCCTTCGTGGCGCGTTCCCTGTGTGTCATGTGGCACCTCCATACCGGACGAATGCATCAAATGCAGCCTTGTTGCTGGTTTCCGTATGTCCGGCAGCCTCCGGCTGCGGATAATACTTCCCGATGAACCCTCCCTTTTCCGTTCCCAATGTCCACATCATGCGTTTTGCATATTCCGCCACTTCCTCCGGCGTGCCATTCAACATCACCGTTTGGATGTCCACCGGATTCCAGAAACAGATTTTCCCGCCGAATTCACGCGCAAGCCTTTCCAGTCCCATGTTTTCCTGCTGGTCCATGTTGATGACATTCAGCCCTGCGTCAATCAAATCCTGCAGGATGGAAGTGATGTCTCCGCAGGAATGCAGAATCACATCCAGCCCTTTTTCATGGATCGCGTTCCACACCTTCCGGTACCGGGGCAGAAAATATAGCCGGAACAGCTCCGGGTTGATCATGAGGCGGTCCTGGAGCCCCCAGTCATCAAATCCTACAACGATGCCATCAATCGCATGCCGGCTCCAGATGTCGACAGACTCCAGCTGGATCTCCACGAGCTGGTCCAACAGATGTTCCATGTTTTCGACGTCCTCGTACAGATCCTCAAAAAATCCCATCATGCCACGGATTTCCCAATAATGGGGGAAGAGGGATGCACTCAATACACCCATGACATATTTGTCCGGGTTCCGTTCCATCGTTTCCAGTACATGTTCATAACGCCCGGCCGCATTGACGTCCGGAAGGCGATAGGCGGATGCGTCCTCCCATTTCCTGATGGCGGGCTCTGTCACTTCCCCCATGTTCTGCTCCGAGACAACCTGCCACCAGCTGCCCCACTCGCTCAGCCGGTACTGCTTCCCATTCCTTGTTTCCGTCCGAATGTTCTCCCCTTTGGGAAAAATCCAGACAATATCGCTAGGCCACGGTTCCGGCAAATGGTTGGGGACCCGGTCCGGGGACTGAAAATGAATCGCGCGTCTGACCCGTTCTTTTGATGTCATCTTGCTGACTTCCTCCATCATTGACTCGTTCGCCATCGGGATGTGTCCATTCTCTTATTCTATGCATGATGAATCCGGTAAGCCACTGCACAAATTCTGCATTCTTGTTGAGATATGAAAAACATTTCAGTTGTGTTCCTGCCGGGGCAAAGTCTGTACTTCATTCAATTGGTTCTGAATTCTCCATAGCGGTTGATCAGCGGTTCAAAAATACCAAACTGATCCGCCAGCAGGCCCTCATACCCGCTGGAAACCCCATCCCAGAATTTCCAGTCCAGTCCCGTTCCAACGCCGCCAATCATTTCTCCTGCAACCATACCCTTGCTGATTTCACGCATCAGGAATTCCGCCTCGTCCTCCAAGCCCACATGCAGCAGGCCATTGATGAAATGCCTGGACTGGCTGAGAGTGATCCCGCCGTTCTCATATCCGCCAAAGGGAAGCCGTGCCTGCACCTCTGCCAGATCATCTCCGGATATGGGCAGAATATTGCCGGGAAGTCCCATGTCGAAACTGTCGTATCCGGTCGCTCGCAGCCCCTGCCAGAGGTTCAGCATGACCTTCCGGGAATCCATTCCATCCAGCAGGCCGGCGGATACGGCCGCGCCATTGACGGCAAGAAAACCATAGTCGTGCAACTGACCGGCCATGCACTTCCAACCGGCCAGCCATCCGTTGCCGGTCATAAAGGTATCGGCGTAAACCGCCTTGATGTGCTCTGCCCATTCGGACAATTGTGCAGAAACAATCTGTTCCCCACACCGGTCCAGAATGGGTGCCAGCTTGCGCAATGCCTCATACAGCTGGACGTTCGAAAAGGCATCCTTGAAGCCGTAGGAGATCACATCATACCAGTTGGTGCTCCACTGGTGCTCCCCGGAAATCCCCCTTCTCCTGGAGGACTCGATCAGCCCGTCCCCGTCGACATCCCTGGCCCGCATGGCCGTTATTTTTGCATGGATGGCTTGCTTGTACGTTTCATACCATTTCCCATTGTCATCCTGCTCAAGGAATATTGCCACCCCCAGCAGCACGCTCGTTCCGGTCATGAGATATTCGTCCTCGTACGCATACGCGCCGGATGCATGCACACCCGCGCCATAGGCCGGAGCACCCATAAGATGTGCCTCCAGCGTGTCCCTGAGCAGGGACATGGCATCCAGCCCGAAGGGACCCTTACCGATTCCTGTACAAAGGGTCGCCCAAAGCTCCATGCATATCGGTGCGCCCATGGAGTTTCCATTGTTCGAAAAAGTCGTTGTATCCGCGCGATACGGCAACGCGGCGTACAGGTATCTGTCGAATGCCTTCCGGACGGTTGGCGGTGTATCTGCCCGCAGTGCGATGGGTTGTTCCACGCCAATCGAAAAAACCATGCTACCCTGATGAATGCCCTGCCGCAAAAGGCAGCTTCCGTCCGGCTCGCGCACCTCCCCCACCTCAAGGGCGAAGGTGTTGATGAAATGGGAACGAATGGAATTGAAACGACCACGGACCAGCTCATCACCATCCAGACCAATGGCCGCCTTTCCGGGAAGACACAGAATCAATGGAAGCGACACACTCCCTGTTTCACCGGATTTGATTGCCGCTCCTAGCACGGTCAGGGGTATTTTTCTTGCGTCAAAGGCGATCCGGAAGGGCGAGCTGTCCAGCAGCCGGCAATCCTGTTCCACCCGCTGCGTAACGGTGAGATGGATGCTCCGCACCTTCATGGTGAACCGTAGTTCAACGCCTATGCCAAGCTGTTTCTGCCGGTATCGGTATGTCAGGATGTTCCCCTTGACATGGGTGGTGCCTTCCACATCATAGGAAAGAAATCCGCATGCGGGTGGTTCATCGACAGGCGCGAGAATTGGTCCTTGCGCATAACAGTCATTATCCGCAACCACCAGCCCCGCACCCAGAGCAAGAAGATTTTCCTGTGTCCCCCCCTTGCCTTCCGCATCAAAGGACAGGAATTCAAGACCCGCGCTCTTCAGCCGGAATCCTACACGATAATAAGGCGATGAAAACCGGATGGCCATGGAGGTCCTTTCGGAGATAAGCTGTTCCTTCTCCAGCTCTGGCGCATCTTCCTCCAGGCTGACGGCATGAAGCCTTCTCCTCGGAGCAGCCTCCATATGCATGAGGAAAGGATTGCTGAGAACCTCTTCCCCGGCAATCCCCGCAGTGCACTCCCCGACAGGTTCGTCCGCAATCCCCGCATCCACCCGGAAGCCTGTCCGCGCGATGTTATAGCAGGACCACCAGCCGTCCACGCCACTTCTTCGTGCCATCAGCAGCAGAGCCGTCGTGGAGCCGGGTAGATCATACCAGGCAACACGATCAGGGTCCTCGGGCTTTGGGATATCTGTGACATGCAGGGCTTTCCTCCATTCTCCAGACACCCATTGAAAAGCGGCGAACTCGGAAATCCAATCACGGGCTTCTTCCGATCCACACTTGAAATAGCCTTCCCCCTGGCAGAGTCCAACCCTTGTATGACCGACAGGAGAGGTGAAACGAAAAACCTTGCAGTGGACGATGCGTCTTTGGGGCGCACCTGTCTCGTTGTCCCATGGCGCGGTCCAGATGCTTTTGATGGTTTCCACCCAGTGATGCTTTTTCATGAATCTTTCCTTTCATTACCCGTCCATTTTTCGAAACGCATCCCTTATGATGTTCAGATCCCGCTCATAGATGGAATGTGGACGGAATTCCGGTGGAACGCCCCATGTGTAGCCAAAAAAGTCACACCCCTTCTCGTGCCATTTTTCCCAGGAATACGGATCACATTCACCTTCCTCCAGCCTTCCGATGATGGTTGTCATGACCCCCTGACCTGGTTTTCTGACCTTCAGGAGCCAATCCAGCACATTCTCCTTTGACGATTCGGCAAAGAGCAAATCGCTTTCGTTCATCATAGGATGTCCCTCCCACAATGCCTCGTTGGCATTCCAGTAGGGGACGTTGAACATGATCCGGGTATTCGGGCTGGTCTGTTTCACCGCATCCCGAATCCGGTGGAATTGTCTTGCCATGATCTCCCGCTTGTACCTGAGATTCTCCTCCGCCGTAATGTCCGCAGCACTTTCAGGAAGCGTTCGGCCGATGATTTCCAGAAAAGGCTGCTTCATGTACCAGGCAGGCTTGATCGTGTAGCTGTCCGGACGCAAATCGCCATATACGAACCAATCAAACAGCAGGTAGTCCACCGGATACATACCCAGGAACTCCCTGATCCGTTCGCACAGCAAGTCTGTCCATTCTGTCTCCGGTGCCAGGAACCCATGTCCATTCCCAGCCGGTCTGCTATCCGGCACGACCCAATGGTTTCTGAGGTTACTCATCACAAGATCGGTACCTACACAGAAGTAGGAGCAAAACGGCATGTCATGCTGCCGGGCAAGTTCATACAAGCGGGGCAGCAGGGAACTGCCCTTTCCGGGAGCAAACGGACCGAGTTTTGTTGGATAGAACGCGTACCCGGAAAAGGTGTATGCTTGCATGAAGATGGGCGTGCACCCCATGTTCCTGTGCCAGTGAAAGTATTCCTCCGCATCCACATCGCACCAGTCCTGCGGCGCGCTCGCGGTATGAATGAAGGTGCCTTCCTTTTTCACAAATGACCAGTTCAAATCGCACATATAGAGTTTCATTGCCGACCTGTCCGTATGGCTGCCTCCTTGGTTCACCATTCAGTCATCCTCCATTCCCTCACGGTATTGAGAAA